>DASYIL010000066.1:0-6324 GCA_035997545.1 Pseudonocardiaceae bacterium | reverse complement strand
TGGGTCATCAACCTGGGCGAAGCAGCCGAGTACATGTTCGACCACAACATCTTCCAGGAGAACCTGGTCGGGGTCGACTACTGCGAGAAGATGGTCGCCGAGACCAACCCTGGTGTTTTGGACCTGGCCAACCGCACGCCGGCGCCGCAGTCCGAGGCCCACGGTTACAAGTACATCGGCGACATCATGCGGGCGCTCAACCCGCTCTCGGGTGAGTTCTACCGCGAGGCACTGCAGGTCTCCCGCTACACGCGAGAGATGTTCTGCCTCATGGAGGGTCGCCACGTGCACCCCTCCACGCTGTACCCGGGCGGCGTCGGCACCGTTGCCACCCACCAGCTGTTCACCGACTACTACACCCGCCTCATGCGGTACGTGGAGTTCTGCAAGCGGATCGTGCCGCTGCACGACGACCTGTTCAGCTTCTTCTACGACGCAATGCCTGGCTACGAAGAAGTTGGTAGGCGCCGGGTGCTGCTGGGTTGCTGGGGCGCTCTCAACGATCCGGAGCACTGCGACTTCACCTACAAGAATATGACCAACTGGGGTCGCAAGATGTTCGTCACCCCCGGTGTGGTGGTGGACGGCAAGCTGGTCACCAACGACCTGGTGAAGATCAACCTGGGCATCCGGATCCTGCTCGGTTCCTCGTACTACGAGGACTGGGACGGCCAGGAGATTTTCGTCGACAAGGACCCGCTGGGTAACCCGGTCGACCGGCGCCACCCGTGGAACCAGCACACCATCCCGCGGCCGGCCAAGCGGGACTTCTCCGGTGCCTACAGCTGGACCATGTCGCCTCGGTGGTACGACGGCAAGGACTACCTTGCTCTGGACACCGGCGGCGGACCGATCGCCCGGTTGTGGCCGACGGCTCTGTCCGGGTTGGTGGACACTGGCAACGTCAAGGCCACCGGCGACGGTGTCGAGATCCACCTGCCGAGGACGATGACGAAGCCCGAGGTCAGTTTCAAGTGGAAGATCCCGTACGACAAGGCTGGTAAGCCGCTGTCCAACGCGATCGAGCGTAACCGGGCCCGGACCTACTTCCAGGCCTACTCCGCGGCCCTTGCGCTGCATTTCGTGGAGAAGGCCCTGGCCGAGGTGCGTGCTGGCCGCACCAAGACTTGGGAGCCGTTCAAGGTCCCCAAGGAAGCGATCAGCTGTGGGTGGACCGAGGCGGTCCGTGGCGTGCTGTCGCACCACATGGTGATCCGGGACGGGAAGATCGCCAACTACCACCCGTACCCACCCACCCCGTGGAACGGCAGTGTCCGCGACATCTACGGAACTCCGGGACCCTACGAGGACGCCGTGCAGAACACGCCGATCTTCGAGGAGAACCCCCCGGGGAACTTCAAGGGTATCGACATCATGCGTGCAGTGCGCAGCTTCGACCCGTGCCTGCCCTGTGGCGTGCACATGTACCTCGGAGAGGGCAAGGAATTGCAGAGACTGCACACGCCACACGCATTCAACCCCGGCGGCTGAGTCGTGCCCGCTAGTAACACACCGGATATTCAGGCGGTCGGGAAGCAGGTCGAGGCGCTGCTCGCGGAGTTCGCCTCGACCTCCGACCCGGCCACTGCCCGGCGGGCGGAGGAGCTGGTGGGCCTGCTCGTCGAGTTCTACGGTGCGGGTTTGGCCCGCATCGTAGAACTCCTCGACGAGCAGGCAGTCGCTCCGCTGCTGGGCGACGGCTTGGTGACAAGCCTGCTGGTGCTGCACGACCTGCACCCGCAGAGCACGGAGGAACGTGTCCTCGCCGCCCTGGAACGGGTCCGGCCCTACCTCGGCTCGCACGCAGGCGATGTCGAGTACCTAGGGCTGGATCCCGACGGGACGGTGCGGCTGCGGCTCGCGGGCAGCTGCGATGGCTGCCCGTCCTCCGCGATCACCGTGAAGATGGCCATCGAGAAGGGAATTGAGGACGTCGCCCCGGAGGTGACCAAGGTCGTCGTCGAAGGCATGACGTCCGACCCGGCCGCCGGACCGGCGGCGGATGGGCACACCCTGCTACCGCTGCACCAGGTGTCCCGGCAGCCGGAGCCACCGGCTGCCACCTGGGTACAGGTCGACGGGATCGAAGATCTCCGTCAAGGTCACGTTGCCCCGATGCAGGTCGCCGCCACGGCCGCGGTGGTGTGCAACGTGGCCGGCAGTCTCTATGCCTATGCCGACCGCTGCCCGCTCTGCGGCTCCGGCCTGACCGGCGCGGAGTTGGTGGGGGCCTTGCTGACCTGCCCCGGCTGCGAGCAGCGTTACGACGTGGTCCGGGCCGGCCGTGGACTCGGCGGGGCCGGCGAGACCGCCAAAGCTCACCTCGACCCGTTCCCGCTGCTCGCTGAGAGCGGTGGGGTCCGGATCGCCGTCCCCGCAGGGGCGGCGTCGTGAGCACGGGGCTGCGGCGCTTTGTGGGGGGCGCTGCTCCCCACAAAGCGCCACCCGCGGCCGAGCAGGCAGCCGAGCAGGTCGAGCGTTGCGAGATGTGCGCCGAGCCGATCGGCGAGTGGCATGGGCACGTGGTCGACATCGAGAACCGCGGTCTGATGTGCACCTGCCGCCCCTGCGCCCTGCTGTTCACCGCCGAGGGTGCTGCTCGCGGGCGGTTCCGGGCGGTTCCGGAACGGTACCGGTACGCCGCCGACGTGCCGCTCGCCGCGGCAACCTGGGACTCGATCGGAATCCCGGTGGCGATGGCGTTCTTCTTCTCCAACAGTACGCTCGGGCACACCGTCGCCTTCTACCCGAGCCCGGCAGGGGCGACAGAATCGCTGCTGTCGCTGGAGGCCTGGACGGACCTGCTCGAGGCGACCCCCACCCTGGCCGACCTGCAACCCGATGTCGAGGCGTTGCTGGTGCACAAGGGCGACAGCGGGTTCGAGTGCTTCGCGATCCCGATCGACGCCTGCTACCAGCTGGTCGGTCTGGTCAAGATGCACTGGAAGGGCTTCGACGGCGGTGAGGAGGCCTGGGCGGCGATCCACAAGTACTTCGCCGGCCTGCGGGAGCGCAGCGAGCGGGTGGCGGTCAGCAGCGACGGGGCGTCCGGCGATGACTGAGCTCTCCTTTACCTGCATCGACGTGCAGCCCGAGCGTTATGCCGTGGCGCCAACGCTGCTATTCCGGCTGCGGGTCGATGCGGCCGGCGGGCAGCGGATCCGCGCCATCGCGCTGCGCTGCCAGATCAGGATCGAACCGCAGCGCCGCGGGTACGGCGAGCAGGAGGCTGAGCGGCTGCTGGAACTTTTCGGCGAGCGCGGACGCTGGGGCGACACGCTCAAGCCGTTCCAGTTCGCCAACTCCTCGACAGTGGTCGCCAGCTTCACCGGCAGCATCGAAGTCGACGTGGCGGTGCCGTGCAGCTACGACATGGAGGTCGCTGCAGGCCGGTATTTCCACGGCTTGGAGGATGGCGAGATCCCGTTCATCCTGCTGTTCAGCGGTACCGTATTCCCGGACGGCGAGAAGAGTCTATGGGTCGAGCAGGTGCCCTGGCACGCCGAGTGCCGATACCGGATGCCGGTAAAGCTCTGGCGCGACATGATGGACATGCACTTTCCCGGCAGTGGGTGGCTGCGGCTGAGCCGCGAGACGATCGACGCCCTGGCTGATTTTCGGGCCACCCGCGCCCTGCCCACCTGGGATGACGCCATCATCGCGGTGCTGAACGCGGCCCGTGACCGCGCTGCGGAAGGGGGATCATGACTGACCCGATGGACTTTGCCAAGGGGGTGGCCGACGCCGTTCTCTACGAGGGTTACCTGTTGTACCCGTACCGTGCGTCGGCACGCAAGAACCAGATCCGCTGGCAGTGGGGGGTGCTGGTGCCCCCTGCTTATGCCGCGGCCGGGCACGGTGAGTACGCCACCTCACACACCGAGTGCCTGCTGGAACCCGGCACTGACCCGGTACTGCACATCCGCCTGCGGTTCCTGCAGTTGCTGCACCGCAGCGGGGATGGGTCGGTGCCCGAATTCGATGAGGCGGTGGAGCACGAGATCGACTCGGTAATATCGGTTTCGGAATTGTTAGGCACAGAGTTGTTGGACACCGATATCACCGTGCGGGTGGTTCCGGTGACTATTCCCGGTGGCACCGAGACCACCGACGGCATCACCCGGCAACGCTGGCCACTGGACGGCGAGATCCGGCTGTCCGCGCGACGGCTGGACGGTCCGTATGGTGTGGTGCAGCTCACCGTCGAGGTCGCCAACACCGCGAAGTGGGCTGATCCGGAGGCCGCTCGGCACCTGGCGCTGAGGCATTCGCTGATCGCCGCGCACACCGTGCTCGCGGTCACCGACGGGGAGTTCATCTCGCTGATCGATCCGCCGGAGTGGGCCAAGCCCGCCGCCGAGAGCTGCCGTAACGAACGCATCTGGCCGGTGATGGTCGGCGAAGCGGGTCGCCACGACGTGATCCTGGCCTCACCGATCATCCTCTATGACTACCCGACGATCGCGCCGGAGAGTCCGGGTGACCTGTTTGATGGCACCGAGATCGACGAGATCCTCACGCTGCGCACGATGACGCTCACCGATGAGGAGAAAGCCGAGGCACGGGCGACCGACGAGCGGGCCCGCAAGCTGATGGACCGCATCGACTCGATGCCCCCCGAGATGCTCGACAAGCTGCATGGCGCGATCCGCTATCTCGGCGAGACGCCCGGCACTGGGACCCGCAGGGAACCGGACTCGATCGAGACGATCACCACCCCCGGCACGCCGTGGTGGGATCCCGGTGCGGATGCCTCGGTCAACCCGGAAACCGACAGTGTGCTGATCGCCGGAGTCGAGGTGGCCAAGGGTAGCCAGGTACTGCTGACGCCGGGGTTACGCCGGGCGGACGCGCAGGACATGTTCCTCGCCGGGTGCACCGCCACCGTGGCCGCGGTGTTGCTCGACGTCGACGGCAACACCCACGTCGCGGTCACTCTCGACGATGACCCGGGCGCTGAGATCTCGGCCTTGCACGGCCGGTTCCGCTACTTCGCTCCCGAGGAGCTTGCGCCGCTGGGAACCGGGTCATGACCACCATGGTGGCCGGCATCGGCAACATCTTCCTCGGCGACGACGCGTTCGGCGTCGAACTCGCCCGACGGCTCGCCACCGTGGCGCTGCCCGAAGGCGTGCGGGTCGCGGATTACGGGATTCGCGGGATGCACCTGGCTTACGACCTGCTCGACATCGCCCCGGACACCACGATCCTGCTCGACGCCGTGGCACGCGGCGGCGAGCCGGGGACGGTCTACGTGCTCGAGATCCGGTCCGGGGACGTGGCGGATCTCCAGCCGTCGGCCGTCGACGCGCACGGGATGGCGCCCGATGCGGTGCTCGCGCTGCTGGACAACCTCGGCGGCAGCGCGGGGCGGACCCTGCTGGTCGGCTGCGAGCCGGCCAACACCGAGGAAGGTATCGGGCTGTCCACGACCGTTGCCGCATCCGTCGACAAAGCTGTCGGCGTTGTTTTGGATCTGCTCACCGACAAGGAAGGAAGTGAAAAGAATGTTCAGTCTGTTGCGTCGGCTGATCTTCTGGGGGTCAGTGATCGGCCTGGCCACCGTAGCGGTGCAAGTGTCCAAGGACGTGGCTCGCTATAAGCAAATGAGCGAGATGTGATCACAGTCAAATAAGCTAGGCGTGATCCAATCCCACCACGGAGGTAATAGCCCATGTGCCTCGGCATCCCGGGCGAAGTGATCGAGATCCTGCCTGATCAACCCGACCTGGCCCAGGTCGCCGTCAGCGGGGTTAAGCGCGCGATCAACATCGGCCTATTGACCGATGACCCGCCTGTTCCCGGCGACTGGATTCTGATTCACGTCGGTTTCGCGCTGTCCAAGATCGACGAGCAGGAGGCCAAGGCAGCGATGGACTTCTTGGTAGGCATCGGGCAGGCCTACGAGGAAGAGATCGCCGCCCTGCTCGAGTCTCGGATTGACGAAAGGCAGTGAGCGGTATGCGGTTCGTTGATGAGTACCGGGATGCCGAGAAGGCCCGTGCGCTCGCCGCGAAGATAGCGGGGCTGTGCGAGCCCGGGCGGCACTACAAGTTCATGGAGGTCTGCGGCGGGCACACGCACACCATCTACAAGCACGGGCTGGAGGACTATCTCCCGGAGTCGGTCAGCCTGGTGCACGGGCCGGGGTGCCCGGTATGCGTGATCCCGATGGGTCGGGTGGACGACGCGATCGCGCTGGCCGAGCAGCCAGACGTGATCATGACGTCCTTCGGTGACATGATGCGGGTGCCCGGCGGGCGCGGGTCGTTCTTCGACTCCTCGGCCGCCGGCACCGACATTCGAATGGTTTATTCCCCGCTC
>DASYIL010000065.1:0-2896 GCA_035997545.1 Pseudonocardiaceae bacterium | reverse complement strand
GTGCTCGTACACGGCTGGACTCTGGACTCCCGGACCTGGGGCCCGGTCGCCGACGCGCTATCGACCGGCCCGCGCGCGCGCCCGGTGTTGCGCTACGACCTGCGCGGTCACGGGCGTTCCGACCCGGCTCAGCCCGGTACTGAGACTATCGCCCAGGCGGCTGACGACCTGGCCGATCTGCTCGGTGCCGCGGTAACAGGTCCAGTCGTGCTCGTCGGGCACTCGATGGGCGGCATGGCCGTCATGGCGCTGGCCCAGCGGCACCCCGAGCTGCTGGCAGAGCGGGTTGTCGGCGTGGCGTTCGTGGCGACATCTTGCGGTGACATGGTGCCCCACAATCTCGGCCTGCGAGCCGAGTTGGCCCGGATGGTGGCCCGAGGGGAGACCGCGCTGAGGCGTTGGGCGTTGGCGTCCGGCTGGTGGCTGCGCCGGGAGCCGATCACCCGATGGACCGGGTTGATCCGGCCGGGTGTGCGCTGGCTGCTGTTCGGTGCACATCCGCGACCTGCCGATGTCACGCTCTGCGCGACTTGCTTGGCGCAGGGTCGGGCGGCGAACCTGGTGACCTTCCGGTCCACCCTTGACGAGCACGACCAAGTCGCCGCCCTCGCTGCGTTCCGGCAGATACCGGGGTTGGTGGTGGGCGCAATGAGCGACCGGCTTACCCCGATACGACATACCGACAAGATCGCCACTGAGCTGCCGCACGCGACGCTGGTCCGCTACGCCGGCGCAGGACACCTGGTGACGCTGGAGCGGGCCGAGCAGGTGGCCGACCGGATCGATAAGTTGGTCTGTTCGGTCGAGTCCGGCCAGCAGTTGCCTGCGAAGTGATCGATTAAGCTCGTACGATGTCCCGGCTGCTGGTAGTAGAGGACGACGAGACCATCGGCAGTGTGCTTGAGTCCAGCCTGCGCGCCCACGGGCACCAGGTCGGTTGGCAACGCACCGGTCGGGAAGCGCTGCGTGCCGCAGCAGGGACGGACTTTGACCTGGTACTGCTGGACCTCGGGTTGCCCGACCTCGACGGCGTCGAGGTGTGCCGGCAATTACGGGCCAGCAATCCCACGGCGGTGCTGGTGATTCTCACCGCCCGGACCGACGAGATGGATGTGGTGGTCGGTCTCGAGGCCGGCGCGGACGACTACCTGACCAAACCGGTGCGGTTGGCTGAGCTGCTGGCCCGGGTCCGCGCCCATCTACGACGGGTGGCGCCGGCGACATCGGAAGCCCAACCGATGCTCATGGTGGCAGACTTGCTGGTGGACACGGGTAGCCGGCGCGCGAGCGTCGCTGGAACGGAGATGCCGCTGCGGGCCAAGGAGTTCGACCTACTCGCCCGCCTCGCGGCAGCGCCGGAAGTGGCGATCAGCCGGGAGACCCTGATGGCCCAGGTGTGGGACGAGAACTGGTTCGGTCCCACCAAGACCCTCGACGTGCATGTGGCCGCACTGCGCCGCAAGCTGGCGGGAATGGCCCAACTGGGTTCGGTGCCCCGGATCACCACCCTGAGAGGGCACGGCTATCGGCTGGAGGCCCCGAAGGGGTCGTGAGTGGCAAGCAGTGTTCTGGCACCGACAGTGATATCGCGCCGACAGTGTTATCGCACCGAAATGGCACTCACGCGCTCACCGCTGTGTCACCATTGTGATGACCTTGCCTCGGTGGGTAGAGGGGACTCGTGCGTACCCGGATCGTCGGCCTCGCCGTGCTCGCCGCCGTACTGGCCATCGCCCTGTTCGGGGTGCCCTTGGCCGGTGGCGTGTTGAAGTATGCGAAGTCCAACGAACGCACAAAGCTGCTCCTCGGAGCCGATGCTGCCGCAGCCGCCGTGTCGGCAGACGTGCTGCGCGGCAAGATGCCGACTGATCTTCGCGACCCAAACGACGGAACGCACCTCGCGGTCTATGTGGACCGCGGCCTGCGCATCCTCGGTACCGGACCCGAGGGTGGCGACCCAGCGGTGTACGCCGCTCTGCACGGTGAGATCAGCAACAAGGATCTCAACGGCGAGCTCGTCGTGGCCGTGCCGGTGACCCATGACACCGATGTGATCGGCGCGGTGCGCGCTGCCAGCCCCGTCATGGCCGTCTACCGCCAGGTCGTACTGGTGTGGTTGGGCATGCTCGGCCTGGGGGGGTTGGCGATCGGCATGGTCTGGCTGGTCGCCCGGCGCCAGGCCCGCCGGTTGGCCCGCCCGCTCGAGGAGCTCTCGGAGGCGGCCCGCCGTCTCGGTCAAGGTGACTTCAGTGTCCGGACCACCCCCGCGGCCATTCCCGAGATCGACTCGGTCGGCTCTGCATTGAACAGTACCGCTGGGCGCCTGGACGCAATGCTCGCCCGCGAACGTTCGTTCTCAGCTGATGCGTCACACCAACTCCGCACTCCCCTCACTGGATTGCGACTCCGGCTGGAAGCGGCGCTGGAGCACCCAGGTCAGGATCTTCGGCAGGCCATCACCGACGGGATCGCCGCCGCCGACCGGCTGGAGCAGACCATTGAGGAGCTGCTTGCATTGGCGCGGGACACCCGCAGCTCCAACGCCACGCCACTGGATCTACCGGTGCTGCTCGATGAGATCGAAGCCGGCTGGCATGACCGGCTGGCCGCCCAGGACCGTGCGCTGCACGTGGCGGTGGATCCGCTGGCCCCGGTGTCACTGGCCTCGACCGCGGCCGTGCGACAGGTGCTCACGGTGCTGTTGGACAACGCTGCCACCCATGGCTCGGGCACCGTGTCGGTGGCGGTGCGCAATGCCGCCGACGCGTTGGCCATCGACGTGTCCGACGAGGGCATCGGGATCACGGCTCCCGAACCGGAACTGTTCACCCGGCGATCGCGGCTGGCCGACGGGCACGGCATCGGCCTCGCACTGGCCCGCAGCCTGGCCGAAGCC
>DASYIL010000064.1:0-9380 GCA_035997545.1 Pseudonocardiaceae bacterium | reverse complement strand
GTTCCGACCTTGGTCGCCTTCCTCAGGTGGCAGGGCGCGCGGCTTCCCGACGCTGCTGACATCGCCCAAAACACCATGATCAAGGTGTATCGGCACTGGTCAAAGATTGACCACCCCGAGGCGTGGGCCCGGAGAGTGGCGTCTCGGACCTTAGCGCGCCACATTGCCAGCATCAAGGAAGACCTCGTCGAGCACCTATCCGAGCGCGGCTCGCTCTTGCCAGCTTCGATCGACGTGGAAACCTGGGAACAGCGCCACGAGGTCCTGCATGTGCTCGATCGTCTTCCATCGCGACAGCGGCAGGTCATGGCCTGGAGTCTCCAGGGCTACACCCCTGCCGAGATCGCCATCGAGCTGCAGATCAACCCCGACGCGGTCCGGGCCAGCCTGATGAAAGCCCGTCGGGTGCTCGCCGCGCACCTCGCCACAGCAGGGGACGAACGATGAGCGACGTCGACTCCCATCCAGAAGATGGACTGGACCTGTGGCTCGCCACCCAGCACGACAAACTGGTCCTCGACGTGGCTGCCATCCTCGACGTCGAGGCTGGCCTGGGCGAGGTGCTGATCCCCACCCACCACGCCAAAGTCGTGGTCGACCTGGACAGGTCCCTTGCTGTTGAGGCCGGACTGGCCGCCATCGTGCTCGCCCTGCAGCCGAACGAGCCGCGCACCTCGACTCGGTGTCCTGCAGGCGCCGAGCATGTCGCCGCGACGAGTCCCGGCCAAGCTGAAATCATCCTGAAGGAGTTCGTTCGAGCGGCAGCATCCTGGATCTCAAGAACACGTCTGGCCGTGCGAACTCACCCGGTATTCACCCTCGCAGGCTTTCGTGACCGCCTGCAAGCTCTTGCCTCCCATCTTGGCCGCGGCCGCATCGGCGTCATCGCCGCTATTGTGATCACGCTTGTGGTGACCACGCCAGCGCCGCCACTGTCGGCAACCCCGCTGGATGTCCGGTCCTACGGGGTTATCGCGCAACCCCGTGCCGGCACCATGAGCTATGGCTCGAAAGACGGAGTGGTTTTCACCCTTACTGTCAGCGCTCTCGGATCGGGCACCGTGCGCTACACCTGGCGACCGGGCGACCGCCTCTCCAACCAACCCGTGGTCACCGACACCATAACCTTCACCGGCCCCATGCGGATCGAGAACGTCGTCCACCGCGTCCCCCTTACCTGCAGCAGAGGTCAACGCCTGCAGGGCAGCATGATCGTTGATATCGCCACCCCAGAGTTCCCCCTTGGCGCAACCTCCGATGAATATGACGTCATCTGCCAGTAAGGGTCATTTTTAGCCACTCGAAAGGAGGCAGGTAATGATTCGACGTACATTCGTAGCGAGCTGGGTCGACATCGTGGCCGCTACCGGCGCTGCTGTCTTGCTCGCGGTGGCCCTGCCCCCCTCCGCCCAGGCGGCCACCGGCGTATTCCATTATTATGACGCACGCGGGACGGTCCGCTCCGTTACCAATCCCGCGCCTGGAGCGTGCTTGCGCACCGTGGACGCTGGCCGTGCGACGAACGACACCAATGGACGTATCGAATTATACGGCAGTCCGGACTGTGACGTGCTAATCCGCACCGTGGAACCGGGTGAGGGCTTCCAGGGAGGCTTCAATTCGGCAAAAGTCGGGTAACTCACCTGCTCGGACACGTCTTCTCGTATGACAGTCCCGGGATGTAGCGGGCCCATTCGTCGCGATTGAGCCCGCCCCCGGTGATGGAGCAGGCGCGCGCGATGGCATCGTCGCGGAGATCATTGAATCTGCTGAGATCCCAGAGGATCGTCGTACCGTCGTCACTCCCGGCAGCAAGAATGCGTCTGTTGGAGGCGAAGTCCACTGATCGCACCACACCGTTCTGGCCGATGAGGGGCGGTCCGAGGGGGCGAGGTCGGGCCGGGATGGTGAGGTCCCACAGGGTCACCGTTCTGTCGGAGCTGGCGGTGGCCAGGGTATGCCCGCCTGGAGCGAGAGCCACGCCGTACACCGGTCCGATGTGGCCGGTAACGGTGTTCCTCGGGGCAAGAGCCGTGCCGTGTACGGGTCCGGTGCGGCCGGTGAAGGTGGCCGCCGGGGCGGGGTAGTAGGGATCACTCACATCCCACACCTGCACCGTGCGGTCGCTGTTGGCGGTGGCCAGGGCGTGCCCGTCAGGGGAGAATGCCACGGAGTTCACCAGCCCGGTGTGGCCGGTGAGGGTGGCTGCTGGGGCGGGGCGATGGGGGTTGGTCAGGTCCCATAACCAGACGGTCTGGTCGGCGCCAGCGGTGGCCAGCGTGTGCCCGTTGGGGGAGAATGCCATGGAATTCACTGGTCCGGTGGGACCGGTGAGGGCGCCGAAGTAGCGGCTGTTGGTCAGCAAGTTGATCAGGCTGGATAGGGTTTCTCTATCGGGGTGGATGCGCTGGGCGGCGACGCTAAGTTTCAGCGCGATGCGGAGGTCGGTATTCCGTGCTACGTCGGCTTGGGCGATCAGCTGCCGGGTCGTGGCGATTCGCTGGGCTTGCTCTGCGGCGAGTTGCTGGTAGACCGCAATGCCCGCTGCGATCAGGGTGAGGATGAGTAGTACAGATAAGACTGCGCTGATCCGTCTGCGGCGGTGCCGGTTGTGGCGAATGCTGGCGTGCAGGAAGTCGCGGGCGCATGGGCTGAGGTCAACATGATCGGTCATCAGCACCCGGTACCGCCGCCGTAACCAGCGCGACATGCCTTGGTGGCCGGGTGGCGCGGTGTTGCAGGTGCCGATCTGGGCGCCGGTGTCGGCCACGGCGGCGGCAAGTTGGCTGCCTTCCCACAGCAGGGTGGGCGGGTGGCTGTTTGCATCCCATCCGGCGGCGGCGTGTTCGATCCCACGGCGGGCTCGCAGCGCCGGGGCGGCGGCGGAGATCGCCTGGACCAGCGGTGGCCAGTAAGCCAGGAACGCCTCGTGGGCGACCCCCATCATCACGTTGCCGTTGTCGGTGTCGGTAACCAGCAACCGTCGTGTGACGAAAACCTCCCACTCGGCAGCCACCGGCTCCGGTAGGTCGTCGTGGATGACCCGCTGCCGGGTGGGGCGGCCCAGCTCATCAATGGTGACCAACCGCAGCAATCCGGTGATCACCTTGTCGCGGCTTCGACCGCCCGCGGCCACCGCCTCGGTGAGGGCGGCGTTGGCCTGGCGGGTCAGCGCACCCTGCATACCGCCGAGCTCGTCATAACGTGCGTGAGACAGCTGCCCACCGCAGCTGACGCCGTCAGCGAGTTGGGCCAGAGTCAAGGCCAGCAGCGGCAGGGCCTCCCCGCTGCCCGTGTCCTCAACCAGCCGGGTTACCAGGTGTTCGGCCACACTGATGCCTGCCAGCCGCGCTGGCCTTTCGATGATGGTGCGCAGCGCCTCGCGGCGCAGCGGCCCTAGCATAAAGGTGCGGGTGGGCAGGGTGGCCAGCTCGGGATTGCCCAGCAGTTGGTTGAGGAACTCTGGTCGCAGCGTGGTCACCATCTGCACCGGCCCGGCCAGTGCCGGGCGCAGCAGCCCAGCGAAGCGAGCCCGCGCAGCGGGCGTGGCCTGGGTGAGCATCTCTTCGAACTGGTCAATCACGACCAGCAGACGCCGCCGCCTGCCTGGGGCCGCCAGCAGTAGCTCATCGACCAGCTTGGTCAAGCCGGCCTCGTCGAGGCGGTGGCGCACCTGCGTCACTGTCCAGTCCAAGCCGACGGTTCGCGCTGCGGCGGCCAACTCTCGAATCAGCGCCGCCACCGGATCGGCTCCTGGGACGATCGGGGGGAGCGTCCACCAACCCGGCTCGTCAGCTATGACCGGCACCAGCCCCGCCCGGACCAGCGACGATTTGCCGCATCCCGAGGGTCCCACCACCAGCAGCGCCGCTCCCTCGACGCGCTCAACCACAGACCGCAACAGCCCGACCAGCTGCGCCACTTCCCCGGTACAGCCGAAGAACACCCGATGCTCGTCGACGTCAAAGGGCCGCAGTCCCGGGAACGGGGAACGATCTTTCGGCCAGCCCAATACGTCAGTGTCATCAACCCGGCGCAACGTCTTAACTAGGGCGGCACCCACTGACTCCGGCTCCAGGCCGGCGTCCGTGACGGATCTCAATAGTGGGTCATCACCACTACGCTGGGGCTGTACTGGCAGCAGCCAGCTACCTCGCGACCGCGCGAAGCGGAGTTCGGCCGTGCATCGCCTCGACGCGAGGTAGTCCGACGTTGCCACGCAGACCATGGCGTCGGCCCACTGCAGCCGCTGGTGTAGGCCGTGCACCCATTTCTCGCTGACGACGATGTCGTCGCGCAGATCACGGTCGAGGAACACCTGATGGCCGTCCGCGACCAGCTGGCGGTACAGCTCCTCGGCTAGTCCCCGGTCCTCGGTGGCATGGCTGACGAAGACTCTTGCCGACGCACCCCTTCGGACAGCAGTAGCGAAAGCGCTCGGAAACGATATTGATTCCTCGCTCCACCATGGCTCGGAATCGGTCTTGAATGAAGTGGCGGGCACGATGGCGGCCAACCCGGCCTCGACATCAAGGGACCGGTTCAGGTCAGCGATGAGGTTGGCGTGCAGTCCATCTTCTGGGTGGGAGCCGACGTCGCTCATCGGTCGTCCCCTGGTGTGGCGAGGTGCGCGGCGAGCGCCCGACGGGCTTTCATCAGGCCGGCCCGGACGCGCCGGCGTTGGTCCGCAGCTCGGTGGCGATCTCGGCAGGGGTGTAGCACTGGAGAGTCCAGGCCATGACCTGCCGCTGTCGCGGTGAAAGACGATCGAGCACGGGCAGGACCTCGTGTTGCTGTTCCCAGGTTTCCACGATCGGGCCTCCGCCATCCTCCGCGGCCGTCCCCTTGCCTAGTGAGAGGCGACGCCGGGCAGCAACGTGAACTCCGCCCACAGAGTTTTTCTGCCGGCAAGCGCGGTGCGGCCAGATCGGGGTTCGTGGCGGCCGGCCGCAGAGGTCAGGCGGGCACGCCGCGGATGTCTCGGCCAGGCTGCGGACCGGGTGGCCGGGGTGGTTCAGGCGACGGTGGCGACCAGTTCGAGGTATTCGACGCAGGCGATGAGGCTACCAATGAGTTGGGCGAGTGAGTGACGGCGGCAACTTGTGTCGGTATCGCCCTTCGCCGCATCGAGCTGGGATTGGATGAGAAAGATACTATCGGTGAGGTCGGCGCCGCTGAGGTCGGCATCTCTGAAGTCGGCCCCGATAAGGTCGGCCACTCGCAGATCGGCGCCGCTGAGGTCAGCTCTGATGAGGTATGCCCCTCTCAGGTCGGCGCCTCTCAGGTCGGCGCCTCTGAGATTGGCCCCGATGAGGTCGGCTCCTCTGTGGTCCTTCTTCTGGTGCCGGATTTCGGCTCGCAAGAGTTCGCTCGTGCGTAGCAGTAGGGCATTGACGTCTCGTCGGTGTGCTGCCACGTCCAGTTCCATGAGAGAGTCGGGACTGTTGTGCGTGAGGCGTTCGGTCTCGTGGAGCGAGGCTGAGTTCACCGTGAAGCGGGCGGGCTCGTTGCCGCGCCAGCGCTTCGGTCAGATACCAGAGCAGCTCATGGAGCTGCCGCATGATCGGGGACACCTCGAACATCTGCTGTGCGGTTCGCGGGGCCCGCCGCCAGCTCTGTCCGCCGAAGGTAACCTGGGAGACCTTTTGTCCCGCGCCGAAACAGTCGTAAACGGTGCAACCTGGAAAGCCCTGCTGTCTGAGGCGTGTGTGAATTCCACAGCGGAAGTCCGATTGCAGATTGGGACAGGCATGCCCGGCGTCTTTGTTGATCGCGAAGTCTGCTGAGGCCGAGAAGGGCAGCGCGACACAGCACAGCGCGAAGCAGTGCTCGCAGTCAGCTCGCAGGCTGAGGCGACCTCCGTCGGGGAAAGGTTCAGCATGTTCGCGTTTCTCGGACAACGTGCGCGGTCTCCTGTACGAAGCAACCGTGCTGGTCGCAGCCATCAACGAATGGCTATGAACAGCACTTTCACAACGCACCTTAGTCGGCCTCGTCCAGGTCGTCGTCATAGACGGGTCGCGCAGCGGGCGCAGGCCCTGCTGCGGCTGGGAGGCGGTCGATCGACCTGACCTCCAGCGGGCCGGATCCGTCAGATGTGCTAGTATCGAACATATGTTCGATACTAGCCTTGTCGACGGGGCGCCCGTTGCGGGTGTCCCGGTCGACGAGGACTGGTTTGACCCCGCCTGGCTTGACGAGGCTGCCCGGCTGGATGAGGCGCATGGGCTGGAACAACCCGCCGGTGCGGTGGGCGGACTTGGAGCGGGCACTGTCTGGGCGGGCCGCCGATTCTGAGTCAGGGCGAACTGGGTCGGTGCGGTCCAAGTCGGCAGGGTCCAGATCACGGCACCGCGATGAGCTGCGCCCAGGAGACGGCGGTGACAGCCCGGCCTGGACCCGCCGCCGGAACCCCTACGAGCCACCGCCGCTCTCTGCGCAAGCCCAGTCCGTGCAAGCCCGGCTGCGCATTCCCTACGCGGAGCTGCACTGCCACTCCAACTTCAGCTTCCTGGACGGGGCCAGCCACCCCGAAGAGTTGGTCGAGGAGGCCGCTCGATTGGGCTTGGACGCGATCGCGATCACTGACCACGACGGGATGTATGGGGTGGTGCGCTTCGCTGAGGCGGCGCGTGAGCTGGGCGTCAAGACCATCTTCGGGGCCGAGCTCAGCCTTGGCCTCAGCGCATCACAGAACGGGGTACCCGATCCCGAAGGTGAGCACCTGCTGGTGCTGGCCCGTGATCCCGAGGGCTACCGCAGGCTGTCCAGAGTGATCAGCGATGCTCAGATCCGCGGTCGCGAGAAGGGTAAGCCGGTCTACGACCTGGATGTGGTGGCAACCGCCGCGGGCGGGCACTGGGTGGTGCTCACCGGTTGCCGCAAGGGGGCAGTGCGCCGGGCGTTGGAGCGGGAAGGTCCGGCTGCCGCTGCCGCTGCCCTCCGCAACTTGACCGGGCTGTTCGGCTCCGACCACGTCGTCGTTGAGCTCACCGTCCACGGCCTGCCGGACGACACCGAGCGCAACGATGCCCTTGCCGCGCTGGCCGCCGCGCAAGGGCTGGACACCGTCGCCACCACCGCCGCGCACTATGCCACCCCCTCCCGGCACCGGCTGGCCACCGTACTGGCCGCGGTCCGGGCTCGGCGCAGCCTGGACGAGATGGACGGCTGGCTGCCGGCCGCGGGGACAGCCCATCTGCGTTCCGGTGTTGAGATGGCTGAGCGGTTCGCCCGCTGGCCCGGGGCCGTCGAGCGGGCCGCCGCGCTGGGCCGGGAATGCGCGTTCGACCTGCATCTGGTGGCACCGGACCTGCCGCCGTTCGACGTCCCCGACACCCACACCGAGGCTAGGCACACCGAGGCCAGCTGGCTGCGCGAACTCACCTGGCTCGGCGCGGCCACCCGTTACGGCAGCTACGACGAGCGTCCCGGCGCCTACCACCAGATCGAGCACGAGCTGGCCGTCATCGAAGAGAAGAACTTTCCCGGCTACTTCCTCATCGTTCACGACATCGTGGTGTTCTGCCGGCGGACCGACATCCTCTGTCAGGGTCGCGGTTCCGCGGCCAACTCCGCAGTCTGCTACGCGCTGGGCATCACGAACGTTGACGCGGTGGGAATGGACCTGCTTTTCGAACGGTTCCTCGCCCCGGATCGGGACGGATATCCCGACATCGACCTCGACATTGAGTCCGACCGCCGCGAGGAAGCCATCCAGTACGTCTACCAGAAATACGGCCGCGACCGCGCCGCCCAGGTCGCCAATGTGATCACCTATCGGGCCCGATCGGCGGTGCGGGACGTGGCCAAGGCGCTGGGCTACTCGACTGGCACCCAGGACGCCTGGAGCAAGCAGATCGACCGATGGGGACCGCTGGGGTGGGCCGTAACAGAGACCGAGATCCCTGAACCGGTGCTGGCGCTGGCCGCCGAGCTGGAGGGTTTCCCGCGGCACCTGGGTATCCATTCCGGCGGCATGGTGATCTGCTCCCGTCCGGTTGCCGAGGTCTGCCCGGTGGAGTGGGCGCGGCGGGAGAACCGCTCGGTGGTGCAGTGGGACAAAGATGACTGCGCGGCCGCCGGTCTGGTCAAGTTCGACCTGCTCGGACTCGGGATGCTCTCCGCGCTGCACTACGCGGTTGATCTGGTGGCCCACCACTACCGGCACCGGGTGCAGCTTTCGGATTTGCAGCCCACCGATCCCGCCGTTTACGCGATGCTCGCCCGGGCTGATTCGGTCGGGGTGTTCCAGGTGGAGTCCCGCGCGCAGATGGCCACCCTGCCCCGGCTGAAGCCACGTTGCTTCTACGACTTGGTGGTCGAGGTGGCGCTGATCCGCCCCGGTCCGATCCAGGGCGGCTCGGTGCATCCCTACATCCGCCGCCGCAACGGCCAGGAGGCCTGGGACTACGACCACCCGCGGCTGGCGAACGCGCTGCGCAAGACGCTGGGTGTGCCGCTGTTCCAGGAGCAGCTGATGCAGATGGCCATCGACGTCGCCGACTTCTCCGCCGCCGAGGCCGACGAGCTGCGCCGCGCGATGGGCGCCAAACGGTCCACCGAGCGGATGCAACGGCTGCGCGGGCGGCTGTTCGAGGGCATGGCCCGGCACGGCATCACCGGCGACCTCGCCGAGAAGATCTACGCCAAGCTGCTGGCCTTCGCCAACTTCGGCTTTCCGGAGAGCCACTCGATCAGCTTTGCCTCGCTGGTTTACTACAGCGCCTGGTTCAAGCACTACTACCCGGCCGCGTTCTGCGCCGCCCTGCTGCAAGCCCAGCCGATGGGCTTCTACTCCCCACAGTCACTGATCGCTGATGCTCGACGTCACCGCGTCACCGTTCGCGGCCCGGATGTCAACGCCAGCGGGGTGCACGCCGGGCTGGAACCGGCCGCGGAGGGCGCACCGGAGCAGGCGGTGCGGCTGGGGCTGGCCATGGTGCGAACGGTGGGCAAGCCGCTGGCCACCAGGCTGGTCGAGGAGCGGGAAGCACATGGCCCCTATCGCAGCATCGCTGACGTCGCGCACCGGGTGGGGCTGACCACCGCCCAGGCCGAGGCGCTGGCCACCGCCGCTGCGTTCGACCGGCTGGCCCACCGCGACGGGGCGAGTCATCCCGAACGATCACAACGCCGGCAGGCGCTCTGGTCTGCCGGGGCGGTGGCGGCCGAGCGGCCGGACCGGCTGCCGGGCACCGCGGTGGGGGTCAGCGCGCCCGCGCTGCCCGGGATGAGCGCGCTGGAACTCGCCGCGGCCGACGTGTGGGCCACCGGGGTCTCGCCGGGCAGCTACCCCACCCAGTTTCTCCGGGCCTACCTGGCCGAGCTGGGCGTGGTGCCCGCCGTTGGC
The DNA here is from genome assembly GCA_035997545.1 of Pseudonocardiaceae bacterium. GTDB lineage: Bacteria > Actinomycetota > Actinomycetes > Mycobacteriales > Pseudonocardiaceae. The sequence continues at coordinate 28 of DASYIL010000064.1, read as the reverse complement.
CTGCGGGACCGCAGCGACGGTGAACGGG
>DASYIL010000063.1:0-25686 GCA_035997545.1 Pseudonocardiaceae bacterium | reverse complement strand
CCCGGTATTGGATGGGGCCGTTGCAGCGGTGGCGATGGTGCCGAGCGTTGATCACGTTGGGGACGTCGCACCGAGGGGCGCCCAAGGCATTAAACTGGCTGGTCAACGGTGTGCTGGTGCTCGGCGTCGAGTTGTCCCGGCCGACGGAGCTGCTGCGGGAGTGGCCATCAGTCGACCAGCTGCTGCCGCGCTACAAAGCCGTGCTCGACACGACAACAGCCGACCGGTCTTGGTATCCGCATGAGCTGCCGATCCCGTCCCTGGGTGCACCGGCTATGGCGGCTTATGAGCTGCACTGTGAGATCGAAGGGGCGTGGCGGGACATGCCGGGGGGCCCGGAGATGGTGGCGTGCATCGGATGGGGCGACGAAGATCAAGCCCCTGTGACTGGGAGCGGACGTGATTGTTGTCTCACCGGGCCGGTCCCGTCAACGGGGTGACTTGAGGCGTGACGTGTCCCGAGCTGAGTCGTCCGAAAAGCACTAGTAGTGGTTATTTTCTCCTGGGAGGGGTTTCATGAGTTCGGGGTCGATGCGGGTTGCGATCGTGGGGGCCAGTGGTTACGTCGGTAGCCGACTTGCCCACTACTTGTCGGGGCAGGGGCGTGAGGTCGTGGCGATGGGGCGCACCTTGGACCGGTTGCCCGTGGGTCCGGGTATCGACCGTCGGTCGGTGGACCTGTCCGATGTGACCGCGACCGCGAAGGCGCTGCGCGGCGTCACGGTCGCCTACTACCTGGTCCATGCCATGGCTGACACCCCTGATTTTGCCGCCCAGGATCGTCGGCTGGCACGCGCGTTCACCGAGGCCGCCACCGCTGCCGGAGTTGATCGTGTCGTGTATCTGGGTGGGTTGGGGCAGGGTCAGCTGTCCGAGCATCTGTCGAGTCGCCAGGAAGTGGGTGCGATTCTCGCCGATGGGTTGACAACGGTGGAGCTGCGGGCGGCTGTGATTGTGGGTGCAGGCAGCATTTCATTCGAGATGTTGCGGTATCTCGTCGAGCGATTGCCGGTGATGATCTGCCCGAAATGGGTGAGGAGCCAACTGAATCCCCTGGCCGAAACGGACTTGCTCACCTATCTGCACGAAGCGGCCGGTGTGGCGCCGGGTGTATATGAGATCGGCGGACCCGAACAGGTCAGCTACATCGAGATGATGCAGATCTACGCGACCGTGCGCGGGCTTGCTCGGCGGCGGATCGTGACGGTGCCGATGTTGACACCGCGATTGTCGGCGCACTGGGTGGATCTGGTGACACCGGTAGATCGCGCAGTGAGTCACTCGCTGATCGAGAGCTTGACCAACGATGTCATCGTCAACGACCGGGAGCGCACCGACACCGCGTTCACCGTGCGCCCGATGGGCGTGCACAACGCCATCCGGGCGGCACTCGATCGGCAGCGACAGCATATTCCCGAGTGGATCTTTGACGCCACCGAGGGTTTGACCGACGGGGTGTATACCTTCCGCTCGCATGCTGCGCTCTCCCGCCGTTCCCGGCGTGGTGCGGAGCTGGATCTGGCCGACTGCGCTCCGCGCGAAGGCTTACTCGGCTGGGCCTACTGGCGGTTGCTCTGGCCGGTTCACTGGGTGGTGTTTCGTCTGATGGCTCGGCGTCAGGCCCACCGCGCCCGCGCCATCGCCGAACACGACCCGCGGGTGGACACCGGTGGGCGGGCGGTGACATCCTGATGCGCTGCCTGGTGCTGGGCGCTACCGGCTACGTGGGTCGGCGCCTAGTCCCTCCGCTGTCTCGGGCTGGGCACGAGGTGCGCTGTCTGGTTCGCTCACCCCAGGACTGCGGACTCGATGCTGCCAGCGGGATAGAGATTGTCACCGGCGACGTGCACAACGACGCAGACGTGCGCGCCGCGATGGTGCGCATCGACGTCGTCTACTACCTCGTGCACGCACTCGGCCAGCACGACTTCCCCGCCTCCGACCGATACGCCGCGGTCCCCCTCATTCCGCTACCGGGCTGGGCAGAGAGCCGCCGCATTCAGCCCATCGCCATCGCTGATGTGTTGCACTACCTGCTGCGCAGCGCCACCCTGCCCGACACCATCAACCGGACGTTTGACATCGGCGGCCTCGACATCGTGTCCTACCGCCAGCTCATCCAGCGCTATGCGCGCGCCGCTGGGCTACCGCAACCCGTGTCCCCTGCCAGCACCGCGAGGCCTCACCCGGCTGGCAACGACCATCGTCGTGATCATCACTCCGATCCCTCCCGCGTGGCGCGACCGTTGATCGAGTCCCTCGCCCACGACATGATATGCCGGGAACACGAGATAATCGGAGCGGCAGGGGCGGCATGATCGGGTCGTCGGGTCGCGCCGCCGTTGCGGAGCCGGGCCGCGTGGTCTCGGTCAATGTCGGCGTCGCGCGCCCAGTGAGCTGGCGGGACCGGATCGTCCACACCGCGATCTTCAAATACCCGGTGGATGGCCGAGTGCCGGTGCTCGGGGTGAACCTGGTCGGTGACGGCCAGGCCGACCGCGACGTGCACGGCGGCCCCGACAAGGCCGTCTACGCCTACGCACGCGAGGACCTCGACTGGTGGGCCGGTGAGCTCGGACGGGGACTGTGCCCTGGGGTGTTCGGCGAGAACCTCACCGTGACCGGGACCGTGGTGACCGGCGCAGTGATCGGGGAACGCTGGCGAATCGGCACCGTCGAGCTGGAGGTCTGCGGGCCGAGGGTGCCGTGTTACAAGCTCGGCATCCGGATGGGCGACGACGGGTATCCACGCCGGTTCGCCGCCGCCGGCCGGCCCGGGGCCTACCTGCGGATCCTGGTCAGCGGCTCGGTGGGGGCCGGCGACGAGGTCGTCGTCGCGCACCGGCCCGACCATGGCGTGACGGTGGGCGCTGTGGCGCACGCCTTCCACCGCGACCACACCCGTGCACCGGAGATCCTGGCCGCACCGGAGCTGGCCGAATTCTGGCGGAGCTGGGCGCAGACGCTGCTCGACAGGAAACGACGACGGCCTAGCGCACGCCCAGACCATCGCGAACAGGGCGATGCGTCGTGACGGCTACGGTGCTTGTGCTTAACCTGAACTGCGCTTAGGCTTCTATGGTCGGGCGATGAGCTTTACTGAGGCCGAGCGCAACTACCTGGCCGGGCAGATGCTGGGCCGATTCGCCACCGTCGGACCCGACGGCACGCCGCAAGTTCGCCCGCTGAGATTCCGGTTGAACCCCCACGACACGATCGACCTCGGAGGTCCGCGGCTGACCTCTACCCAGATACCGCAAACGTGTTGGCCAACCCACGAGTGGGCTTCGTCGTCGACGCGCTGCAGCTGGGTAATGACCCGACCTACGACACGGTCGTCGACAGCGCGTTGTTTCACGTCTTCGACGCTCGAGGACGCGGCGGGCGCTGGCCGCGGGCCTGGCGGCGGCCGAGCGCACTCCTGGGCGCTCGGATCCGCCGACCGTCGAAGAGCAAGGCTTTTTGCACTGTGGCTCGACCGGGGCTGAGCACTCGTGAAGATGGTCCACAATGGCATCGAGTACGGGATGATGGCCGCCTTGGCTGAGGGCCTCAACGTCCTCCGCAAGGCGCCGGTGCTCACCGCCGCCCTCTACTCGCGCATCTCCTCGCGGGGCTTGGACGACTTCGCCGACAAGGTTCTCTCGGCCATGTGCAAGGGTTTCGGGCACCACGAGGAAAAGAGGAGCTGAGGCAGTGGCCGAGTTGAGCAAGCCTATGGTCGTGCTCTTTGACGTGGACGAGACCCTGGTCCACACCGGGGGGGCGGGAGCCAAGAGTTGGATGGCGGCCTTCGACAGGCTCCATGGGGTCCCCGCCGACATCGGGGCTCACACTTCGGCCGGCGAGACCGACCCCCAGGTCGCCCGGGCCACGTTCAAGGCTGTGCTCAGCCGAGAGCCCAGCACGGAGGAGCTGGGGCAGCTCTACGCCGCCTACCTACGCCACCTGGGGGGCGAGATCTGGGCCTCGGAGCATTACCGGGTGCTCCCCGGGGCCCAGGACACCCTGCTGCGCCTGGGAGACGCGGGCGTAATGCTCGGGATCGTGTCCGGGGCCATGGAAGGAGCGGCGCGGACCAAGCTGATACCGGCCAACTTCAACCGCTTCTTCATCTTCGGCGCCTACGGCTCCGACTCCCCGGACCGGACCGAGGTCACCCGGGCCGCTATCGACAAAGCCTCCCGTCTCCACGGCGCCAAGCTGGAGCCGAGGGAGGTGTTCGTGGTGGGCGACACCCCCCGCGACGTGGCGGCGGCCAAGGCGGTGGGGGCCGTGGCCGTGGCCGTGGCCAGTGGCCACTACTCGACCGATGAGTTGGGCCGGGCCGGCCCCGACCACCTGCTGGCTTCTCTCGAGGAGCCGTTCCCGGGCCTGTAGCGAGGTCGTCGTGAGCTTGAGCCCCGGTGACGCACGCCGCGCCTTGAAGCGTGTGCACCTTTCCGACGTCAGCTGCAGACAACCCCACCAAGACGACTGGCCCATTGGTGACTGACCAGTCCACGACGCAAAGGTACCGCTTCGCCATCGGCAATCGTGCCGTAAGAGGAACCGGCTCCGGATGATGGCACCGCTATTCAGAACCAAGTGCTGCACCAGGGCGTGACCGGGGCACGAAACATGGCATCGGCCCTCGTCACAGCGCTGGTCGAGTGTTCGTCGCCCAGGCCCGCGGCTGCGAGCATTCGGACGCCGTAGCCACCGAAGTAGACCGAGCCAAGCGCCGCAGCCTCCAGGGTGAGGTCGGCCGAGGCGGTGGTCCGTACGCAGCTGGCGCCGTCGGGCGCTTCGTCGAGGGCGAAGCGGCTCCCGGCCAGGTCTTCCACGCGCACGCTGGCCGTCATGTCCAGGTTGAGCAGGTGATGCCACACGCCCCTCAGCCCATCCGGTAAATACCGGTGGCGTATGTGGGGCCGTAGTAGCGCTGCAGGTCCTCGAGCGCCTCGCCGGGCCGTTCGAGGCGTTGGGCGATCTGGGCGCGTGAGGGCACCGCGTCCGGCTCCCACGTTGCCGGCTGCCACAGCTGGGAGCGCAGGAACGCCTTCGAGCAGTGGTAGAAGACCTGATCGATCTCGACGACGAGCGCCAACAGCGGCCGGTGGCCCTTCACCACCATCTGGTCGAAGAAGGGCGCCTCGCGCACCAGACGTGCGCGGCCGTTGATCCGCAAAGTGTCGCCGCGCCCCGGGACGAGGTAAATCAGCCCGACATGCGGGTTGGTCAGGATGTTCCGAAAGCCGTCGGCGCGCCGGTTGCCGGGTCGCTCGGGGATGGCAATGGTCGTGTCGTCGAGCACGAGGGTGAAGCCGGGTGGGTCGCCCTTGGGTGAGGCGTCGCAGCTGCCGTCTGCACCGGAGGTGGCCACGAGGCAGAAGGGCGAGCGTGCGAGCCACTGCTTGTCGTACTCGTGCAGCGAGGGACGGTCCTTGGCGGCAGTTCTCGGATGCGGCTCGCCGAGCAGCTCTTGCAGCTGCGCCTGCGAGGTGATCTCTGTCACGCACTCAATCTGCATCTGCCACGGTCTCTCGTTGCAGGGTGGGCCCGTGAGAAGATCCTCAACGAGCATGCGGACAAGGGGTGGCAACTCAAGGCCATCACCGCAGTGGAGGTGAAGGGACGGATCGGGCCTGGCGGTGGCGACGGCGTGCTCGTCACCTTCGAGCGTCCTCTCGACCGAAGCCCTGCCGCAGTACTGTTTCTCTCGATGTCCGCCAGGGTGGCCCATCCCATCCCATGCCGTCCAGTCGGCGGTCACAGCAGCCCATCAACAATGGTGCGGGTTCCTGGCAGCATAGGGCCGGTGGGCACCGGCGGGCCGCGGTGGTTCCGCCGGGTGGTGCTAGCCCCGCCATGGTGCTGTTCACCGTCCTGGTGGTGACAACGCTGCCGGTATGGCGTGCGGATGCGCTGGTGGCGGGTGCCGGCCGCCGAGGTGCCGCGCGGCGAAGACGCCCAGGTGGAGTGGCTATACCACTGGTGGGCGCGGATCGACGACTGGGTGGATGACATCCGGCGGCTGCCTGCGCCGTCAGGCTGTTCGCCCGATTCCTCCCGGCCTCCAAGCACCATCCGAATCCCCATTGCATCAACTCAAACGGGTACTTCGTTGGTGCCGGCATGACTCTGAATTCTCTCCAGGGCTCAGAGCGTCACGGCGGGGCGGTTCAACCCGAGTTAACTAGTACCGGCGGCGGCGAGTGCCTCGCCCCCGGAATGCGTCCTTGACCTTCTCGCCGGCCTGCTTGAGGTTGCCCTTCACCTCATCGACCCAACCCTCAGCCTGGAGACCTCTGTTGCCGGTGACCTCACCAGTGTTCCGCTTGATGCGGCCGCGCATCTCCTGAGCCTTGTTCCTGAACTTGTCCGCGAAGCTCACAATAGCCTCCTTCTTCGTCGTCGAGGGTGACCCGGCTCTGGGGTCGGGACGCCACCGACTCGTTCAGAAGATACCGCGAGTGAACGTCGCGCGCGGACGCGGGTGGTGAGCCCGCGGTTGTCGCCGTCCCTCCTGAGTTATCGCGTGCTTGCGTCTCGGTGTGAGCAGGGGTTGCAGTGGTGCTGGCGGGTCGTTGGGAGCGTCGGCTCAGCGCCTCGGCGACGGGGAAGGCGCCGAGGCGGTCGACGAGGCGACTGGGGTTGGTGCCGTGTTCGCAGACCAGTAATTCCCCGCGTCCGGTGAGCGTGCGGTTGGAAGTCGGCCAGCACGCGCAGGACCTGTGACGGCGTCAGCCCGAGCGGGCGCATCACCTGCGGTGAGCAGGTCCACGTCGTAGGTGAGGTCGCCAACCATCAGCAACGGGACCTGGCCAGGGCGCCGGACCAGCAACGACAGCGACCCAGGGGTGTGTACTGGCGTCGGGAAAAGCACGAGGCTGCCGTCTGCGAACACGTTATGACCGTCCGTGAACGGCGCCAGGGTCGGGTCTGCCAGCGGCTCTGGTTCGATCCGGCGCCACCGCAGGCCGTGCGCACATTGAGTAGGTGATCTTCCAGATCGGCCCCACATGTTCGGGCCGGATCGACACCGACCCCGTTGCTGATCACCGACACGTTGTGGTCGGAACTCAGGTGCTCAGCCGCCGGTACGCTGCTCGGCCTGCTGACGCGCCAGCTCCGGGTTGAACAGCTCTAAGGCCCGCTGGGGTTCCAGTGCCGGCCCAATCGGCAACAAGCCCAGGATGGACTCTGGCGCCGGCGTGGTGGCCTCGCCGAGTCCGAGTGCGCGAGCCACTTCTATCGTGGGCACGCCGTAGCGCAGCCCCTGATCGGTCACCAGCCAGATCGCCCCGGTATCAGAGCGCTGCCCCGGCACCACCCCGCGGACCAGGGCACCCTTGGTCGGCGGGAGGAAGACACTGTCGGCCGTCTGGCCGCTGGCCACGCGGGGCACCTCGACCGGACTCTCCCCGGTGGCCAGCGGCAACCGCTCGTCTGCGTTGACGGTGATCACCGGAGACTTGTCCGGACCCTGCCAGGTGAGACAGGCGATCGGGGCTTCGTTGATCTTGAGGATCTGCGGAACCCCGGCGGGAAAGCCGCCGAAGTCCAGCTGGCTGGCCACCGGCGCCTCCGGCACCCGTGACATGGACTCCGGCGTGACGCTGGTGAAGTCGGCGCTGGTGCTGCGGCGGTAGCGGATCAGATCGGCCACCGCAGGTTCCACTGGCTGCACCCCCTGCGGCAGCACAAGGAAAAATGAGTCCTGGACGCCCTTGACCCGCACCACGTCGCCGACCTGCACACCGGGAAGCTGAGGAAAGGGCCGCCCGGCTGGAATGGTTGGCAGCGTGAGCGAATGCCCCTCGGGGATCGCGTTGAGCAGGCCGGTGCTGACCCTGCGGGGCACCACGTTGCCCAACCGATAGTGGGTCCGGACCGCGGGGTCACGCAGGTCGACCTGCCCCCGCTGACCGTGCCACACGAAGTAGGTGGCTCCGGTGCTCTGCTCGGCAACGAGCAGGGCCTGGTCGTCGCCAAGCACGCGGCCCAACGGTTGCCCCTCCCGAACCAGGACAGTGGTAGACAGCTGCAGCCGAGACTCGCCACCATTTGGGAGGTCCTGCTGGACCTTGGCCGTGTCGCATACCGACCAGACCCCCCGGATCAGGTTGTCCGGCACCGGCAGGGGTGGGGCCCCGGCGAGCCCAGTGGACGGTGCGCGTTGGATGCCAGCCAACGCGGAGTCGGCGACCCTCTTGGTCTCCGGTGCCTCCCGACCTGGCGAGATCGCCACTACCAGCAGGCGCGCCGAGGTCAAGTTGAGCACCGGGATGAGCCGCCGCGGGTTGTCCTGCACCACGAAGACCGCCTCGGACGGGCTGCCGATGACGATCTCGTTGCCATTGACATCGCTGGCCGGACTGAACTGGCCTATCACGAAGAACGCCGCCAACCCCAACACGCTCAGAATCACGCCGACCGCAGAGGCCCGCAGGTGGGTGCGCATCGGCTCGTGCAGCATCACCGCGTCCTTGCGGACCAGTGCCGACTCCATCCTGCGGATCACGAAGCGGTACGCCTGCACCTGCGACGTGGTGGTCGGATCCTTGGACATCGGGTGCCTGCCGCTCTCCCCTGGGCTGTACCGTGCGGCAGGATAGCGGTACGAAAGGCGCAGACATGACCGGTGCACTGCCCGCCACAGTGACGGCCCGGCGGCGCTCGACAGGCTCGCGTCTGGGCCCGCTACCCGTTGTCAATCTGGTGGTGCTGGAGATCGGGCTCGCACTCGGTCTGGTACTCCTCGCCGTGGACACCGCCCTGTGGTGGACAGCGCTGGGAGTGCTTCTGGTCGCGGCGTCACTGGCGTTGGGGCGGTGGCACGGCCGCTGGCTCGTGCTGTGGTTTCAGCTCACGGCACGTTATCTGGTGCGCTCACGTCGCCGCAGCATCACCAGTCCAGACAGCGTCACCGGTCCGGACCCGGTGGCGGCGGGCCACCCGCCGACCTCGCCGGAGCCGGCCGGGGGCACGGACGATCCCCGGGTCGCCCTGCTGCGCCTCGTGCTGCCGGATCTGAACGTTGCGCACGGCACCGACCACCAGCGTGAACCATTGGGCCTGGCCTGGAACCAGGAGACGTGGACCGCTGTGCTGCAGGTAGACGCCGTACCGTCGATGATCACTCCGATCGGCGGCACTCCGCGCCTGCCGCTGGGGGCGCTGGCCCCTTGTCTGGAAGATCGCGGGGTGGTGCTGGACGCGATCCAGGTGATCTGGCACTGCTACCCGGGCAGCGCCGCCCTGCCGTCGTCGTCCCCGGCACTGCGCTCCTATTTGGAGGTCTTGGGACCGCTGCCGGCGGTCGCCCGGCGCACCACCTGGGTCGCGGTGCGGTTGGATCCCCGCCGCTGCCTCGCCGCCGTCGCCGAACGGGGTGGCGGGGTGGTGGGCTCACATCGGGCACTGATTGGCGCGCTGTCCCGGGTGCGCAGCGCGCTGGAGTCCCAAGGCATCTCGACCCGACCGCTGGACGCCGACCAGCTGTTGCGCGCCGGAATCTCCGCCGCCGAGCTGTCCGCGGTGGCCGGCACCGGGAAACCGGTGGCGCTGAACGAAGGGTGGACGGCCGTGACCGCCGCGGGCGTGGGGCACGCTAGCTATGCGATCACCGGGTGGGGGGCCGGCGGCGCCACGCCCAACCTCAACGCGTTGACCGGAGTCCGCGCGCTGTCCACGACCGTCGCGCTGTCGCTGTCGCCCGGCGTAGATGGTGCCGAGGTCGGGTTGCGAGGCGTGATTCGGGTCAGCGCCCGCAACCCCACGGAACTCGTGGCGGCCGACGGCCGGTTGCAGGCCGTCTCCGAACGGCTCGGTGTGTCGCTCGTTCCACTGCGCGGGCTGCAGGCCGCCGGCCTGGCCGCGACGCTGCCGCTCGGGGCCTGCACATGAGAACACCGGGTAACCCGGCAGGCAGCCGGGCGGTCGCGCCGGAGTTCCTCGTCACACCCGGCCTGCTCGACGCGGTGAGCCCGTCAGCCGATCGCGGGGGCATGATCCTGGGTTCGGGCCTCCACGACGAACCGCTGAGCGTGTCGGTGCTGCGCCCGGAGCCGACCCGGCTGGTCCTGGTCGGTGGGCTCTACTTGGCCCGGCAGGTCGCCCTGCGGGCGATGGCCACCGGCGCCTGGGTGGTGGTCGCCACCGGCCGGCCCGCGGCCTGGCAGGTGCTCACCCGAGCCGCCGGTGAGGGCCCGGACGGACGCCCCGCCCCGCTGATTCAGGTGCGCAGGATCGCACCTGTCGAACTGCCGCGAGCCTCCGAGGACGCGCCACTGCTGGTCGTACACGACGGTGGAGCGGTACCCCAAGAGCTGTTTGCGCCGCGCTCACCGTGGCAGACCACCCTGTACGTGCTGCCTTACCTGCACCCGCAGGCCGAGGGAACCGCGAACAACACCGACCTCGTCCTGCTCCAGCGACTACCTGTCGGCCAGGCGCAGCTGGCCGCCAGGATGTGGCGGCTCCCCCCGCCGATGATGAACGAGCTGGCGGAGTTGGCCGACGACGGCGTGGTGGCGTTGGGACCCAACCTCTGGCTACCGCTGCGGCTGGTCACCACACCTGCAGAGCGGGAGATCCTCGGCCCGGTCCGCCGCGGGGACTGATGCGCTGCGCACCCCGGCGGACTCGCACAGTACGACATGATGTTCGTGCCGGGGGCGGCGACTTCCGGCTTGTCGCGCTCGTCGCGGGTCTGGCTCCGGCCGCTGGAACGTCATGATGACCGGGACCCATCAGACGGGGCGAAGCCACCAGCGACCCGAAGGGCGCGGGTCTGCTGGGCGCGGATGGCGAGCTGGTCATCGTCGGGGTAGTCGACGCCGACGAGGGTGAGGCCGTGCGGGGGCGCCACGGTCACCCCGCTGGCTCGGACGGTGTGGCGCAGCAGGCCAGCGGGCCAGTGCGGCGCGTGCCGGCCGTCGCCCACCGCCAGCAGGGAACCCACCAGGCTGCGCACCATCGAGTGGCAGAACGCGTCCGCCGCGACATGCGCGACCAGTAGGTGCGTCTCGTCGCGGGTCCACTCCAGGCGCTCCAGCGCGCGCACCGTGCTGGCACCCTCCCGGCGGCGACAGAACGCGGCGAAGTCATGCTCGCCGAGCAGCTGCTTGCTCGCCGTGTTCATCACGGCCTCGTCGAGCCCACGGTGGTAGGCGAGGGTGTCATACCGGCACAGCGGATCGACCCCCCACGGCGCATCGCAGACCCGGTACCGGTAGTGCCTGCGCAGCGCCGAGAAGCGGGCGTCGAAGGTGCGCGGCACCTCACGCACCGCGGGCACCCTGAGGTCCGGGGGCAGCAGCCGAGCGAGCCGATGAGCGAGCTCATCGGGTGGCAGCACACCGGGCGGCACATCGAGGTGCGCGACCTGCCCGGTGGCGTGTACCCCGGCGTCAGTGCGCCCAGCGACGGTGAGGAGCGCCTGGATCCGCGCCACGGTCGCCACCGCGTCCTCAAGAACTCCCTGGACGGTTCGTCGGCCCGGCTGGCGGGCCCATCCGGAGAAGCCGGACCCGTCGTAGCTGATATCCAGCCGGTAACGCAGGAGCCCGCCGTCCCCGTCGGGGGCAGCGGGCTCCTGCGGGGCGGTGCTCGGGATCAGGATTCGCCCGAGCCCTGACGCGCGGCCGGAGGTCTCTCCTCGGCCGACGCGGCGGCGGGGGTCTCCGTTTCGGTCTCCGTTGTCCCGGTCGAGGTATCCACAGGGCTGGACTCCTCAGGTGTCGACTCCAGGGGGGCGGCGGCCGATTGCGGCACTTGCGGCCGACCCTTGAAGGCCCGGCGCTTGACCTCCTCAACCTCCGCGGTGGTGCGCTCAGTGACCAGCGCGATGATCGCCATCGGAGCGTTGTCGCCCTTGCGTGGCAACGTCTTGACGATCCGGGTGTAGCCACCAGGCCGGGTCGCGAAATGCGGGCCGATCTCCGCGACCAGCTTGTGCACCACGTCCTTGTCCCGGATCACCCGCATGATCTCGCGGCGGTTGTGCAGGTCTGCCTTACGGGCTTTGGTGATCAACCGCTCGGCGAACGGGCGCAGCCGCTTCGCCTTGGCCTCGGTGGTGGTGATCCGGCCGTGGGTGAACAGCGATGTCGCCAGATTGGCCAGCATCAGCCGCTGATGGGCCGGCGACCCACCAAGTCGGGCACCCTTGGTCGGCGTTGGCATATCTTGGCTCCCTTCGGTCGCCTTGTGAGTGGCAATCGGTGCCATGGCACCGATTGCCACTCACAAGTGCTACAGCTGCTCGGTTTCGGCGTAGTCCTGGCCATCGTCGGTGCCGAAGTCGGGACCGTAATCGGTGCCGTTGTCAACCCCATTGTCGCTGCCGTCGCCCCACCCGTCGATCGAGTACTCTGCGGCCACTGCTGACGGGTCGAACCCGGGCGGGCTGTCCTTGAGTTGCAGACCGAGGCCGGCCAGCTTCAGCTTCACCTCGTCGATTGACTTGGCGCCGAAGTTACGGATGTCCAGCAGGTCGGCCTCACTGCGGCTGACCAGCTCACCGACGGTGTGAATGCCCTCCCGCTTGAGGCAGTTGTAGGACCGGACGGTGAGGTCCAGGTCCTCGATGGGCATCGCGAACGCCGCGATCGTGTCCGCCTCGGCCGGCGAGGGGCCGATCTCGATGCCCTCGGCGTCCACGTTGAGCTCGCGAGCCAGGCCGAACAGCTCCACCAGGGTCCGGCCGGCCGAGGCCAGCGCGTCCCGCGGGGACAGCGACGGCTTGGTCTCCACATCTAGAATCAGCTTGTCGAAGTCGGTACGCTGCTCGACCCGGGTGGCCTCGACCTTGTAGGTCACCTTCATCACCGGCGAGTAGATAGAGTCCACCGGAATCCGGCCGATCTCCGCGCCGGACGCCTTGTTCTGCACCGCAGGCACATAACCGCGGCCCCGCTCGACAATCAGCTCGATCTCCAGTTTGCCCTTGCCGTTCAGGGTGGCGATGTGCAGATCGGGGTTGAACACGGTGACGCCGGCCGGCGGCACGATGTCACCCGCCGTGACGTCACCCGGCCCCTGCTTGCGCAGGTACATCGTCACCGGCTCGTCCTCCTCGGAGCTGACCACGAGCTCCTTGAGATTGAGGATGATGTCGGTGACGTCCTCCTTGACGCCCGGCACGGTGGTGAACTCGTGCAGCACCCCATCGATGCGGATGCTGGTAACCGCCGCCCCCGGGATGGACGAGAGCAAGGTCCGGCGCAGTGAGTTGCCCAGGGTGTAGCCGAAGCCCGGCTCCAGCGGCTCGATGACGAACCGGGAACGGGTGACGACGACCGGTTCCTCGGTGAGGTTGGGTCGCTGGGTGATCAGCATGGTGATGTTCCTCCTCTGGCGCCCACTATTTGACGCCGTTGGTCGGGATTACTTGGAATAGAACTCGACGATCAACTGCTCCTGCAGCGGCACGTCGATCTGGGCGCGCTCCGGCAGCCGGTGCACCAGCACCCGCAGCGACGAGGGGACGACCTGCAGCCACGCCGGTACGGGGCGGTCTCCGAGGGTCTCCTTGGCGACCACGAACGGCAGCGTGGGCCGCGACTTCGGCTTGACATCGATAATGTCGAACCGGGAGACCCGGAAGCTGGGGACGTCCACCTTTTCGCCGTTGACCACGAAGTGCCCGTGGCTCACCAGCTGGCGGGCCTGACGCCGGGTGCGGGCCAGGCCCGCCCGGTAGACGACGTTGTCCAGCCGGGACTCCAGGATCTGCAGCAGCGTGTCACCGGTCTTACCGGCGCGGCGGCTGGCCTCCTCGTAGTACCGGCGAAACTGCTTTTCCATGACGCCGTAACTGAAGCGGGCCTTCTGCTTCTCCTGCATCTGCAGGAGGTACTCACTCTCCTTGATACGCGCGCGGCCGTGCTGGCCGGGCGGATACGGGCGACGCTCGAAGGCCTGATCACCGCCGACCAGGTCAGTCTTGAGCCGGCGGGACTTGCGGGTTACGGGGCCGGTGTATCGAGCCATCTGCTATTCCTCCCGCGCCTCAGACCCGACGCCGCTTCGGCGGCCGGCAGCCGTTGTGCGGCTGCGGGGTCACGTCCTGGATGGTGCCGACCTCGAGGCCGGCGGCCTGCAGCGACCGGATCGCCGTCTCGCGGCCCGAGCCCGGACCCTTCACGAAGACATCGACCTTTTTCATACCGTGCTCGGCGGCCTTGCGGGCGGCGCTCTCGGCGGCCATCTGCGCAGCGAACGGGGTGGACTTGCGCGAGCCTTTGAACCCGACGTGGCCCGCCGAGGCCCACGCGATAACCGCGCCAGTGGGGTCGGTGATCGAGACGATCGTGTTGTTGAACGTCGACTTGATGTGCGCATGGCCATGCGCGACGTTCTTCTTCTCCTTGCGCCGCACCTTCTTGACGCCGGCACCTGCTCGTGCTTTGGGTGGCATGCGGTTGCGCTCCTACATCGAGTCTGGGTACGGAAGTATCGATGCTTCGACCCTGCAAGCAGGTCTCAGTCTGGGTGACCGGTGTGGTGCACCGGCGGGGCCTGCGGGGATCACTTCTTCCCCGTCTTCTTCTTGCCGGCAACCGTCTTCTTCGGACCCTTGCGGGTGCGAGCGTTGGTCTTGGTTCGTTGACCACGCACGGGCAACCCGCGGCGCCACCGCAGGCCCTCATAGCAGCCGATCTCGATCTTGCGGCGGATGTCGGCCTGGACCTCACGACGGAGGTCACCCTCGACTTTATAGTTGTTCTCGATGTAGTCCCGCAGCCGGACGAGGTCCTCGTCGGACAGGTCCTTAGAACGTAGGTCCGGGCTCAGCCCGGTCGCGCTGAGAATTTCGTGCGAACGGGTACGGCCGATTCCGTAGATGTAGGTGAGCGCGATCTCCATCCGCTTGTCGCGGGGGAGGTCAACGCCAGAGAGTCGTGCCATCCGGCGGTGTCTCCTGTCTCGTCGTCACCAGGTCTACTCCCCGTCCGTCCCGCATGCGGACTCGTCGTCCGCGGGCCCCGGCCTGGCGTCCGGGGGTGAACCGATCCCTGTGATCGGGTGGCGCGGGGAGGTCTTCGTGCGCCGTGGTCGGCGACATCGTGCGCGGCTCAGCCCTGCCGCTGCTTATGGCGCAAGTTTTCGCAGATCACCATGACCACGCCGTGGCGGCGGATCACCTTGCACTTGTCGCAGATCCGCTTGACGCTCGGCTGCACCTTCACGTCATCTCTCCTGGTGCGCTACTTGTAGCGGTAGACGATGCGGCCACGGGACAGGTCGTAGGGCGAGAGCTCCACGACCACCCGGTCCTCGGGCAAGATGCGGATATAGTGCTGGCGCATCTTACCGCTGATGTGTGCGAGAACGCGGTGACCGTTCTCCAACTCGACCCGGAACATCGCGTTGGGGAGTGGTTCAACCACCTTGCCCTCGACCTCGATGGCCCCGTCCTTTTTGCCCATGTCCTCCGCGTTCCTGCCGGTTCGCCAGGCCGCCGGGCGGCGGCCGTGCCGCGACGCAGGCACCGGCCAGTTCCAAGACGTGGGGAGGCATCACGAGAAGTGCGGGACGCACTGCTGAGCAGGAAACCTGCGCAGATACCTGCAGACACGCTAGAACCGGCGCGATGCTCGCGCCGACAGCACAGTTTACGTCGAGGTCAGCGAGGATCCAAACCGGGCCCTCACACCGATCATCGTGGAGGCCTGGGGGCTCCCGCCCGCTCGCCTATCCACCTGCGAACAGCACCGCAGTCCGGGCTGCCAGCCTGCTCGACGGCGTTCTGGTACCAGACCGCGAGCTAGGCCTTGACCGGCTCGGATTCTGCGATGGGGTTCGCGCCGTGGATGGGCCCCTCCAGGTTAGCCAGGCGGGTGGCACCACCCCCCCAGCGTAGGGAGATGATCTCGGCGGCGATGGACACCGCGGTCTCCTCCGGTGTTCGAGCGCCCAGGTCCAGCCCGATCGGCGAGGCTATCTTGGACATCTGCTCGTCGGTCACGCCCGCCTCGCGCAGCCGGGCCGCCCGGTCCTTGTGGGTCTTTCGCGACCCCATCGCGCCGAGGTAGGCAAGGTCCATCTGCAACGCCTCGACGAGTACCGGGACATCGAACTTCGGGTCGTGAGTGAGCACGGTGACCACGGTCCGCTGGTCGATCCGGCCAGCGGCGGCCTCCTCCTTCAGGTACCGGTGCGGCCAGTTCACGACGACCTCGTGGGCGTCGGGAAAGCGGCTCTTGGTGGCGAACACCGGCCGCGCGTCGCACACCGTCACGTGGTAGCCGAGGAACATCCCGATCCGAGCCATCGCGGCAGCGAAGTCGATTGCGCCGAACACCAGCATCCGGGGCGGAGGCCCCATGGAGTTCACGAACACGTCCATGCCCTCGCCGCGGCGTTCCCCGTCGGGGCCGTAGTGCAGCGTGACCGTGCGGCCGGCGGCGAGCGCCCCGCGGACATCCTCGATCACCGCCTTGTCGGCCCGAGAGGAGCCGAAGGTGCCGGAGTGCCGGTCCGACCAGACCACCACTCGGAGACCGACCCGCGCAGGGTCGGGGTGCGCGACCACGGTGGCTACCGCGACCGGCTCCTTGTCGGCCACTGACGTGGCGACCTCGTCCAGCTCGGGGAAGCTGACCGGGTCCACCTTCTGGACGAATACGTCGAGGATGCCGCCACAGGTCAGCCCGACGGCGAAGGCCACGTCGTCGGAGAAGCCGTAGCGCTGCAGGATCGGGGTGTCGTCGGCGAGCACCTGCTGGCCCAGTTCGAAGACCGCACCCTCCACGCAGCCACCGGAAACGCTGCCGACCGCCCGCTCGTCCGACGTCACCAGCATGGACGCTCCGGCCGGGCGGGGCGCCGACCGGTACGTGGACACCACCGTTCCCACCGCGGTGGATTTGCCCTGGCGCCACTCCGCCACCAGTTCGTCGAGCACCTCACGCACCGCGGACCTCCCTCGGCAGAGTTTCCAGCATGGCTAGGCTGTGTCCCGCCAGAAGCCGGTCAACGCGCGGCAGTGCCGCAACGATGCAGCCCCTGTATGAGAGAGTATTCGGCCCAACGGGCGTGTGGGTTCACCCACAATGCCGCCGGAGCCGCTGGAGTTGTACCCAATCGGGTTACGGGCGATCCACGTCGACCCCGCTGGCCAGATCCGAGCAGTCCACCACGGTCAGGTCGGACCGTTGCGCCAGCCAGTCCCGGGCCCCCCGGTCGCCCTGTGCCGACGCGACGACATCGGCCCAGTGCTGCCTGCCGAGCAGCACTGGATGGCCGGGCTGGCTCTCGAATCCCGCCCGGGCCACCACTGCTGGACCGGCCAGCGTGGCAAGCCTGCGGACCACGGAGGCGTCGACGTCGGGCAGGTCGACCAGGTGCACTAGCGCGGCCTGCACCTGAGGCGGCGCGCTGCGAACCAGCTCGGCCAGGCCGGCCCGTAGCGAGGCGCCCATACCGTCGGCCCAGTCTGTGGCCAGCACAGTGCCGGCGGTATCGGGCACCAACGGGGCGACCCGGTCGGCCGCGGCACCGATCACGACGAGCACCGGGTCGCATCCGCCTTCGGTCAGTGTGGCCACGGCCCGGCGCAACCAGGCGCCACCGTCGACTAGGGCCTTGGGCATGCCGTAGCGCCGCCCAGCCCCGGCCGCCAGCAACAGTCCGGCGATCATGGCCACATCCTCCCATGGAGGGCGGTCTGTGTGCGGAAGTAGTTCCCCAAGGTGTTCATGTGCGGTTTCCGCAGTTCATAGCTACCGGACTGGCCATCCGACGCGGCGATATAGAAAGGCATCTGCACCACTGGACCAGCTGCAATATAGGTGCATTAATTTGCACGCTCGAAACACTTGCCGACAACCCCTGCACTACCCCTGCGCGGCGTGTAGCATCGATTAACGAGGGACCCGATCCATTCGCATATAGTTTCGGGGTTTCGAACGGATACAGTCGGGAACGGAGCAGTCAATGACCACAACACAGCACACGCATGAGCACACGCACGGGGACGTGGCGCATACGCACACGCATGTCCTACACGATCATGAGCACGTCGAGCACGAGCACGAACACAGTCACAATGGACAGACTCACGAGCACCCGCATATCCACGAAAAGGACCTTGAGGACGTTCACGAACACACGCACTGAATAACCCAACACCCCATACGCAGTTAATCGATCAGACAAGGCGCCCGCTCCGAGCGCCTAGAGAGCACTGCTGTCGGGGGCACAGTCGCCCGGCACCGCTTCTGGTGCCGGGCGACTCCTTTCCTACTTGGCCTACAGCTAACTTCCGCCGCTTGCCCCGCCGTTGCCGCGACGTGCCCGGGTGCGTGAGCATCGCCTGAGGTCGGCGTGAAATTCCCGGGCGGAGGTGTAGGCGGCGAGGACACCGTCCCGGCAGTCCCGCAACAAGCCGGTGGCGGCTGGTTGTCGTTGGAGCGGGGTGGTGTCGGCGTCGGCCCGACGTAGCCGGGCACGATCGTAATGGTGCGTGGGGACGCTGAGCAAGTCGGTGAGCGTCAGCAGCGCACCGCTGATCTGAATGAGCAGCCCACCGACAGCGATCAGCTCCTCGCGACCCAATATCGTCTTGGGTAGCTCCCGGTTAACGTAATGGAACGTCTCGACGATCTGGTCGAGCTGTTCGACTGGATCGCTATTGATGACCGGCAACGACACCGATACGGCAGCGCGCCGCCGGTGGCCGGATACCCCTGTAGTCATGACGCAACTGGCCGTGGACATGGCGGCCCTGAAGGCACGGCGGCCTTCCCGAGCAACGCGGTCAACGCCGGATGCACTAGCTGCACAACTCCTCCGACCCGGACCGCCTCCACCCTTCGACCCAGAGATGTATGGTCCTCCCAGTCGCCTGCGACTGATGTTCGGACCTCAACTGTGGACGGCCCGACCATAACATATTTGCAACGTTTTGACAACGACATTATAACGCTCTGTGCTAGCGGGCTATTACAGACAGTAGCCGCCGACCGGCGTGAAGGACGCCGGTCGAAAGGTGAAGATTTCATCGAAGCATCGGCGTCACCCAGTAATCTTCACAGCGTTTTCATCTACGGGGGTGCAGTCACCGACGACAAAGGGACGATGGGATGCGGCGTGCGCTCGCGCTTCCGGCCGTGGCACTGGCCAGCGTGCTCGTGCTGGCCGGCTGTTCGACCGTGGTTCAGTCAAGTGCAGCTCAGCAGTCAGGTGGAGGGCGAGATAAGACCGGGGGTGTCACCACCGACTTCGGCGTTACCCGTTCCGAGATCACGCTCGGTGCGCTGACCGACCACTCGGGCCCGTTCAAGGACCTCGGCCTCGGCGTCGTCGAGGGCAACCAGATCTGGATCAACGAGATCAACGCCACCGGCGGGATCTGCGGACGAAAGATCAAGCTGGCGGTCCGCGACCACGGGTACGACGCGCCCAGAGCGAAGATCCGATACTCCGAACTTGAGCCCACCGTGTTGGGCTTCATGCAGATCCTCGGATCCCCGGTCAACGCGGCCCTGGGCCAGGACCTGATCGACAACGAAACCACTGCGGTGGCGCTGTCACACTCCTCTGAGATCCTCGACAACCCGTACGTGATCACCCCGGGTACCACCTACGACGTCGAGATGATCAATGGCCTGTCCTACCTGATGGAGCAGGGCAAGATCCGCGACGGCGACACCATCGGTCACATCTGGATCGACGGTGAGTATGGCGCCAACGGCCTGCGCGGTACCCAGTACTTCGCCCAGCGCCACCGCCTTACGGTGCGCGACGCCAAGATCACCTCCACCGACACGGATATGCGCCACGTCGTGGCCGCTTTCGCCGGTAACCCTCGGGTCACGGCGATCGCGCTGACCACCACGCCCGCGCAAACCGCGTCCGCGGCCATGGCCAACCAGCAGCTGGGGCTCAACGTGCCGATGGTCGGCAACAATCCGGTGTTCACACCGGGGTTGCTGGACGGCCCGGCCGCGGGCGCCCTGGGCAGCCTGGCCGTGGTGGCCAGCTCGGTGCCGTTCTCCTCCGACGTGCCCAAAGCGCAGGACATTGCCCGGGTCTATCGGCAGAGCGACCACGAGGGGCTACCCAACAGCGGGGTGCCCTATGGCTACGCCGTTGGCAAAATCTGGGGCAAGCTGCTGCTGCGGGCGTGCGCCAACGGCAACATCACCCGGGCCGGGATCCAAGAGGCGCTGCGGCAGAGCACCGACATCACCACCGACAGCCTGGTCGCCGACCTTGACTTCACCAAACCGGGCTCCCCGGCGACTCGGGAAATCTACGTCGGCGTTCCCGACGCGGGCCTGCCAGGCGGAATCCGGCAGGTGAAGCCGCTGTTCGTCGCGCCGGACGCCCAGAGCTACGTCGCCCCCCACCAAAGCGGCAACTGACCCCGAGCCTGTTCGGGCCATCGACGACTGCCGCATTACGCAGTCGCGGGCATCCGATAGTGCTTTCTGTGCCCAGAACGCAGAAAAAGCAGGGGCCGGGTCCTCGTGAGAGAGCCCGGCCCCTGGGGGTGCAGCTAGCGGGTTAGAAATCCATGCCGCCGCCGTCGGACATGCCGCCGCCCGCTGGTGCCGGACTCTTCTCCGGCTTGTCGACGATCACGGCCTCAGTGGTGAGGAACAGGGCCGCGATCGACGCCGCGTTCTGCAGCGCCGAGCGGGTGACTTTGGCCGGGTCGATGATGCCAGCCTTGATCAGGTCCTCGTACTCGCCGGTGGCCGCGTTGAGGCCGTATCCGGCCGGCAGGCCGCGCACCTTCTCGGCCACCACGCCACCCTCGAGGCCGGCGTTGATCGCGATCTGCTTCAACGGGGCTTCGAGCGCCACGCGCACGATGTTCGCGCCCGTGGCCTCGTCGCTGATGACGTCGAGCTTCTCGAACGCCAGCGCGCCGGCCTGGATGAGCGCCACGCCGCCGCCGGCGACGATGCCCTCTTCCACCGCAGCCTTGGCGTTGCGCACCGCGTCCTCGATGCGGTGCTTGCGCTCCTTGAGCTCGACTTCGGTCGCCGCTCCGGCCTTGATCACCGCAACGCCGCCGGCCAGCTTGGCCAGCCGCTCCTGCAGCTTCTCGCGGTCGTAGTCGGAATCCGAGTTGTCGATCTCCATGCGGATCTGGTTGACCCGGCCCTGGATCTGCTCCGGGTCACCGGAACCCTCCACGACGGTGGTCTCGTCCTTGGTGACGACGACCTTGCGGGCGCGACCCAGCAGCGACAGGTCGGTGTTCTCCAGCTTGAGCCCGACATCCTCGCTGATCACCTCGGCGCCGGTGAGGATGGCCATGTCACCCAGCATCGCCTTGCGGCGATCACCGAAGCCAGGCGCCTTGACCGCGACCGACTTGAAGATGCCGCGGATCTTGTTGACGACCAGGGTGGCCAGCGCCTCGCCCTCGACGTCCTCAGCGATGATCACCAGCGGCTTGTTGGACTGCATGACCTTCTCCAGCAGCGGGAGCAGGTCCTTCACTGACGAAATCTTCGATGCGACCAGCAGGATGTACGGGTCGTCGAGGACCGTCTCCATGCGCTCGGGGTCGGTGACGAAATAGGGCGAGATGTAGCCCTTGTCGAAGCGCATGCCCTCGGTGAGCTCAAGCTCGAGGCCGAAGGTCTGGCTCTCCTCGACAGTGATGACACCTTCCTTGCCGACCTTGTCCATCGCCTCGGCGATGAGCTCGCCGATCGACGGGTCAGCAGCGGAGATCCCGGCGGTGGCCGCGATCTGTTCCTTGGTCTCGACCTCCTTGGCCGAGTTCAGCAGCTGGGCGCAGACGGCCTCGACGGCCTTCTCGATGCCCCGCTTGAGTGCCATCGGGTTGGCCCCGGCTGCCACATTGCGCAGACCCTCGCGCACCAGCGCCTGGGCCAGCACGGTGGCGGTGGTGGTGCCGTCACCCGCAACATCGTCGGTCTTCTTGGCAACTTCCTTGACGAGCTCAGCCCCGATCTTCTCCCACGGGTCTTCGAGCTCGATCTCCTTGGCGATGCTCACACCATCGTTGGTGATGGTGGGGGCACCCCACTTCTTCTCCAGGACGACGTTGCGGCCCCTGGGGCCGAGCGTCACCCTGACGGCGTCGGCGAGCTGGTTCATCCCGCGCTCGAGACCGCGGCGGGCGTCCTCGTCGAACGCGATCATCTTGGCCATTGCGGTGTGGTCCTCCGGTCATGGGCGCCGCGGGGTATCCGCGGCAAGGACACAGTGCTCGGCCAGGCTCGGTGCCCGCGACGGACGTCCGGCGATCGCCGGACTCACCGTCCCGACCTCAGTGGTGCATTGGCACTCGAAGGGATCGAGTGCCAATGCCGTGTTTAGCACTCGCACCCGGCGAGTGCAAGCTGCGACGCCGGTCCTGGGCCCATCGAGTCCGGCCTACTTCCCGCCAAGGCCGCCCCCGATGAACAGCACCATCAGCAGGATCACGGCCGACCACAGCGCTGCCGGGATGATCCTGCGGTGGGGGCTGCCACCACCAGCGGCGGCACTCACCAGCCTCACACCGTGCGGACGGAGGCGGCCTGGTTCCGGCCGTCTCGGCCTGCAGTCAGCTCGAAGGTGACCCGGTCGCCCTCGGCCAGTGTCCGGAAGCCATCCATGTCGATCGTGCTGTGATGCACGAACACGTCCGGGCCCGGTTCGGCCGCGATGAACCCATAGCCCTTCTCCGAATTGAACCATTTCACCGTGCCCTCGGCCATGCCATCCTCCTCAGGACGCTGCTTCCACGGCGGTAGCTGCGAGCAACAACTACGTTACCGGGAGTTATCAATCGGCGCAGCCACCATCAACGTCGGCTAGGCGCGGCTCACCTATGCCGGGCAGTATGTTGTGAGTGGTCCTAGCGCAAACACCCCGATCCGTCGATGAGCACGGCCGGGTGGTGGCCGCCCTACTGGCCGCTACCCCGGTGGTTCGGCTGCCCTTGGTGGAGTGTGTTGGTCTCGCCCTCGCCGAGCCGGTCACCGCGTCATTGCCGCTACCGCCGTTCGACAACTCCGCGATGGACGGCTACGCCGTGCGATCGGTGGACGTCGCCGACGCCACCGCCGACACGCCGGTGCAGCTTCCGGTCACCGAGGACATCCCCGCCGGGCGCACCGACTCGCCATCGTTGCAGCCCTGTACCGCGCACCGGATCATGACCGGCGCGCCGATGCCGCTGGGCGCGGACGCGGTGGTACCGGTGGAACTCACCGACGGTGGGCGGCACCGGGTGCAGATCTTCGGCCCTCGCAATCCCGGCGACAGCGTGCGCCGGACCGGGGATGACGTGGCCGCCGGGGACGAGGTGCTGTCAGCGGGTGTGGTGCTGGGACCGGCGCAGCTCGCCGTGGCAGCGGCGGTCGGCCAGCCCGAACTGCCGGTGCATCGCCGCGCCCGGGTGCTGGTGCTTTCCACCGGCTCCGAGCTGGTCGTGCCGGGTGCGCCGCTGCAGCACGGGCAGATCTACGAGTCGAACGGCACGATGCTGGCAGCCGCGGTCCTGGAGGCCGGGGGCGAGGCCGAGCTGATGCACTTCGTGCCCGATGACGTCGTCGCGCTGCAAGCCGCGCTAGCCCCCCGGCTGGCTGGGGTGGACCTGCTGGTGACCTCCGGCGGAGTCAGCGCAGGGGCTTACGAGGTGGTCAAGAGCGCCATGACCGGGCACGGCGTGGATTTCGGCAAGGTGGCCATGCAACCCGGCGGTCCGCAAGGCGCCGGCCACTACTGTGGGGTGCCGGTGGCGGCGATGCCCGGCAATCCGGTGAGCGCCTCGGTGTCCTTCGAGGTGTTCGTCCGTCCCGCGCTGCGGGCCGCGATGGGCCTACCTGCCCAGCGGCCTCGGGTCACCGCGCGGCTGACCGAGGCCCTGGAGTCACCCGCTGGGCTGCGGCAGTTCCGTCGCGGTGTGCTGAACCCCACCGCGGGTACCGTCGCCCTGATCGGCGGCCCGGCATCGCACCTGCTCGGCGCGCTGGCCAGGTCGAACTGCCTGATCGACATTCCCGAGACCGTCACACAGCTGGCGGCCGGCGACGAGGTCGTGGTGCTGCGTACGTTCACCTGATCGGGTTCGAGGTGCCCGAGGAGATCGAGGGTAGCTGTTCAGCCGGTTGATGGTCGCGGCGTGTCGCGACCAGTGCCGAGGTCGTAGCCTGGGATGATCTTAGAGTGTCGGATTCCAGGTCGTTGGAGCGCGCCGCCGGTGCCGACCAGCTCGACCCGGTTGTCCTGGCACAGATCCGCAACCACTACCTCGGCGCACTCGCCAAAGGCACCACCGACAACCACCGTCACCGCAGCACCTCGCAGCCCAAGCCCGCAGACTCATCCGACGATTCACCCGCTACGAAGACATGGTCCTGCGCTTCGCCGTCGACCTCACAGTGCCGTTTGCCAATATCACAGTGCCGTTTACCAATAACTGTGCCAAACGCGCGGTCCGGCCAGTCAAGGTACAACAACGCACCTCTGGCGGCTGCTGGCACACCCTACAAGGATTCATCGACTCGCGCTCGTGCATTTCTACCTTGACACCGCCACCAAATGGGGCATCGACAAACTCCGGGCACTACGCCAGCTCTTCACCACCGGCGCATGGCTACCACCAGTCCTCACCCCCAGCCGAATAGCTACGACACAAGGACTCGACGGTGACAGACTCACGTAACGTTGCCTCCCGCGACAAGATAGCGATCATTGGTATCGGTTGCCGGCTGCCCGGTGGCGCGTCCGACTACCGGGCGTTCTGGCAGAACCTGATCAACGGCAAGGACTGCATTACACCGACGCCGGCCGACCGATACGACGTCGCGACGCTCGGCAGTCGGGACAAGGCCAAGCCCGGACATCTGGTCGGCGGCCGCGGTGGCTACATCGACGGCTTCGACGAGTTCGATCCGGCCTTCTTCGGCATCAGCCCGCGTGAGGCGGACTACATGGACCCGCAACAGCGCAAACTGCTGGAGGTGGCCTGGGAGGCGCTGGAGGACGGCGGACAGAAGCCGGCCGAACTAGCGGGACATGACGTCGGCGTGTTCATCGGCGCTTTCACGCTGGATTACAAGATCCTGCAGTTCGCCGACCTCAGCTTCGACACGCTGGCCGCGCACACCGCGACCGGCACCATGATGACGATGGTGTCGAACCGCATCTCGTACTGCTTCGACTTCCGGCCTGCGAGACGGCGATCCGATCCACGCGGTGATCGTCGGCAGCGGTGTCAACCAGGACGGCCGCACCAA
This sequence comes from Pseudonocardiaceae bacterium, assembly GCA_035997545.1. Classification (GTDB taxonomy): domain Bacteria; phylum Actinomycetota; class Actinomycetes; order Mycobacteriales; family Pseudonocardiaceae. Next base: position 478 of record DASYIL010000063.1, on the reverse strand, counting down.
CGGCATCACCGTGCCGAATCCGGACGCCCAGGTCACCCTCATTGAGCGGGTCTGCGCCGAGGCGGGCATCGAGCCCGGCAGCCTGCAGTACATGGAGGCGCACGGCACCTCGACGCCGGTCGGCGATCCGATCGAGGCCAATGCGCTCGGTCGCGCGCTGTCGATCGGGCGCAAGCCAGGTGCTATGTGCTATGTCGGCTCGGTTAAGGCGAATATCGGGCACACTGAATCGGCCGCCGGTATCGCCGGGTTGATCAAGACCGTGCTGTGCCTCAAGCACCAGAAGATCCCGCCCCATATCAACCTGGAGCAGATCAACCCCGATATCGACCTGGCGTCGTTGCCGTATGAGATTCCGACCCGGCCGACCGAGTGGCCCGGCCACAATGGGCCCGCGCGCGCCGGTGTGAACTCGTTCGGCTTCGGTGGCACCAACGCGCACGTCCTGCTGGAAGAGGCGCCGCGGGGACGGCCGCCG
>DASYIL010000062.1:0-5621 GCA_035997545.1 Pseudonocardiaceae bacterium | reverse complement strand
GGCATTCCTGGACTGTCGGTACCACAGGGGACCCATCTGTGCGGCTTCTTCCGGGGACGGGAGGAACGCGGCGACATCGTGTTCCCCTTCGTCCGCGAGGCTCTGCGCTCCGGCGACAAGTGCCTGTGCGCCTACGAGGCGGGGGTCGAGGAGGATCCACGCAGCCGTTAGCGCTAGCGATGATCTTGAGTGGGTTGGGTCGGCTGGTGCCCGGTTTGTGTAGCTCGGTGGCTAGGCGGGCGGGTGGCCTACGGTCCGCGGGCCATGCCGATGGAATTTTTGACTGATGCGCAGGTAGCCGGGTATGGGCGTTTTGATGGTGTGCCGTCGCGGGCGGATCTGGAGCGTTTCTTCGTCCTTGACGATGCCGACAGGAACCTGATCGGTGATCGGCGGGGTGATCATAATCGGCTCGGGTTGATGCTTCAGGCCACCACGGTCCGGTATGTGGGCAGGTTTTTGGAAGATCCTTTGGATGTGCCGTGGCCGGTGGTGGAGTACCTGGCTGAGCAGTTGGGCATTGCCGACCCGTCGTGTGTGAAGCGCTACCCCGACCGCGTGATGACCGCCTACGAGCACTCTTGGCAGATCCGGGAGGCCTACGGGTTCCGGGTGTTCGAGGACGCCGCGGTGATCGCGGGGTTTCGTCAGTTCCTGGATGGCCGGGCATGGACGCACGTCGAGGGGCCGGGTGCGCTGTTCGCCCAGGGCGTGGGGTGGTTGCGCCGGGCCGGGGTGCTGTTGCCGGGGATCACGGTGCTGATCCGGTTGGTGGCCACGGTGCGGGAAGCCGCAGCCGAGAGGATGCACGCCGCGCTGGCCGCGGCCGCTATCGAGGCGGACCCGGTGCTGCCGGGGCGCCTGCTTGCCTCGTTAAGTGTGTTGCCGGGGGCGCGGTTTTCGGAGATGGAGTCCTGGCGCCGCGCGCCGACTCGGGTGTCTGGTCGGGGTCTGGTCACGGCGCTGGACCGGGCGGCTGATCTGGCGGGGCTGGGGGTGCGGTTGGCGGATTGTTCGAAGGTGCCGCCCAACCGGGTGGTGGCGTTGGCCCGGTACGGGTTGGCGAGCAAGGCCCCGATGCTGGCGGCGTTGGCTGAGCCGCGGCGCACCGCGACGCTGCTGGCGATGGCCCGGCATCTGGATGCGGTCGCGATCGATGATGCGCTGGATTTGTTCGCGCTGCTGATGGCCACCAAGCTGATCAACCCGGCGCGACGGGCCTCGACCACGGAACGGCTCGCGTCGCTACCCCGGCTGGAGCGGGCCTCGCGGACGCTGGCCTTGGTCAACCGCGAACTGTTCACGACGTTGGACGCCGCCGCCGAGGCCGAGGGCGGGGTGGATGTCCCCGCGGCGTGGGCGGCAGTTGAGCAGATCGCCTCGCGCGAGCAGATCACCGGGGCCCTCGCCACGGTGGAAGAGCTCGTGCCCGACGATGACGGCTCGGCGGAGGTCGCGATGCGGGTGGTGCTGGCCGAGCGGTATCGCACGGTGCGCCCGTTCCTGACGCTGCTGGCTGAGTCGGTGTCACTGGTCGCGGCATCCGGCGGTGCCACGGTACTGGCGGCGGTCAAGACGCTGCCCGATCTGGCCGCGCGGAAGGTGAAGGCCAAGCCGCTGCGACCCACCGACATCGACGCCGACCTGGTGCCGCCGATGTGGAACCGTGCGGTGTACGCCAACCCCGAGCTGCCCGCAGGTTCAGCGGACCGCGACGCCTACGTGGTGTGCGTGCTCGAGCAGCTCCACAAGGCGCTGCGGATCCGCGACGTGTTCGCGGTGCCCTCGCACCGTTGGGGCGATCCACGGGCTCGGCTGCTGGCTGGTCCAGCGTGGGAAGCGGTGCGCCCGGAGATCCTTGACGGGCTGGGGTTGACCGCCCCGGTGCATGCGCACCTGCGCGACAAGGTCAGGCTGCTAGACGCGGCGTGGGCCCAGCTGGCCGACCGGCTCGACGAGGCCGGGGACACCGCCGGTGTGCGGATCGTCCCGGGTGCCGCATGCGCTTGTCGGTGGAGCGCCTCGACGCCTTGGAGGTCCCCGAGAGTCTGATGGAGCTGCGCCGGCTGACTGCGGCGATGCTGCCGCGCATCGACCTGCCCGAGTTGCTGCTGGAGGTGCACGCCTGGACCGGGTTCCTGCATGCCTATGTCCACGTGTCCGGGGAGGACGCGCGGATGAGCGATCTGCCAGTCTCGGTGGCGGCCTTGCTGATCGCCGAGGCATGCAACGTGGGATTGGTTCCGGTGATCGATCCGGACATCGAAGCGTTGACCAGGGGCCGGCTTTCCCACGTTGACCAGAACTACCTGCGGGCCGACACCCACGCCGCCGCGAATGCCCTGCTCATCGCCGCCCAAGCCCAGGTGCCGATCGCGCAGCTGTGGGGCGGCGGGCTGCTCGCCTCGGTCGACGGGCTGCGGTTCGTCGTCCCGGTACGGACGCTTAACGCCGGACCCTCACCGAAATACTTCGGCCACAAACGGGGCCTGACCTGGCTCAACGCCGTCAACGACCAGGTCTCAGGGATCGGCGCGCAGATCGTGCCCGGCACCCCCCGCGACAGCCTGCACATCCTGGACGTGCTGCTCAACCTCGATGCCAGCCCGAAACCGGAGCTGATCGCAACCGATGAGGCCTCGTACTCGGACATGGTGTTCGGAGTCTTCTCGATCCTGGGCTACCGGTTCTCCCCGCGGATCGCCGACATCGGCGACACCCGCTACTGGCGGGCGAGCTGGCCCGCTGACCCCGAACCCGACTACGGCCCGCTCAACGCGATCGCCCACAACAAGGTTAATCTCGGGAAGATCACCGCTGCCTGGCCGGACATGCTCCGCGTGGCCGGATCGCTGGTCACTCACCAGGTCCGCGCTTATGACGTGCTACGGATGCTGCGCCGCAACGGACACCCCACCCCACTCGGGCAAGCGTTCGCCGAACACGGGCGCATCGCCAAGACCCTGCACCTGCTGGCCATGATCGACCCGGTGGACGATACCCACCGCCGCACGGTCAACACCCAAACCACCATCCAGGAATCCCGCCACCGGCTGGCCCGCAAGATCTTCCACGGTAAACGCGGCGCGCTGTACCAGAAATACCGAGAAGGCCAAGAAGACCAGTTAGGGGCGCTGGGCATCGTCTTGAACGCTGCCACCCTGTGGAACACCCGCTACCTGCACGCCATAGTCCAGCAACTCCGTGCCCAAGGTCACCCGGTGCTCGACGACGACGCAGCCCGACTCTCCCCGCTGGGACACGCCCACCTCAATGAACTGGGTCGCTACCGGTTCCCGGTGCTGGGCCCACATACGGGACTGCGCCCTCTACGCGACCCGCACACCGCCGAGGAAGAAGCATGACGCCGAGCCATGCCCCTTGCACGGCCGCGTCGTCCTGCTGACGGGAGCGCCTATCGCAAACGACCGTCTACGCGGGACCGGCCCTACCGCCAGCGCTACGCACGTTTCCGCAGGTGTGTGTCACGAACGTGGAAAGGGGTTCGATGTAGATAGAGCTTCTTGAAGCGGTGCTGCGTGAAAGATGAAGGTTGGCCCTTCGGAGTCGCCCTGCGGGGGGAGGCTTCAAACCGCCCACTGCTGCGTTAGCTAAAGACTGTCGTGGTGAGCGAGTGGGAAAAGGCGCACTGGATGCGTCAGGTAGGGGACAGGAAGACGTGCGTCGTAGCTGTTGAAGTGTCGAAATAAACACGGATGACATCGAAACCGGGGTGTACCTGCGACTCCGGGATGAGCCTGGCGGGCGCCCGTTTACTGGCCAGGTGGTGTCCGGCATGGAGGCGACGTGAGCCTGTTCTGCTGCTTTCGCGTGGAACGTGAGAAGGCGTGCCCCGATACTGGCGCCCGGATTGCTGGGTGTCGAGAGGGAGCGTCCCAAGCGGCGGAAACCGCAAGGGATTGAGTACCGTCGCGGGGCGCGCTGGCGGACTGACTCGTAGTAGCTGTGAAGCTCCTGCTAGACGCGGTGGGGGTGGAGCCAAGGGGTCAGGTCGTCCGTGGTTTGTTCGTTCGATCAACCGGGGACTCTCCGGGAGGAGTTGCGTGAGCGAGCTGAAATCGTCAGGCAAGCCGTTTGATATCTCGAAGTGGGAAGTATGGGAGGCATGGAAGAAAGTTAAGGCCAACAAGGGCGCGCCGGGTGTGGACGGGTGCTCGATCGATGACTTCGAGACTGACCTGAAGAACAATCTGTACAAGGTGTGGAATCGGATGTCGTCGGGGAGCTACTTTCCGCCTCCGGTGCTGGCAGTGGAGATACCCAAGCCGCATGGCGGAGGTACCAGGGTCCTTGGTGTGCCCACGGTCGCGGACAGAGTCGCCCAAACGGTGGTGGCCAGGCGGTTGGAGGCGAGGGTCGAGCCGATCTTTCGCCCCGGCTCCTACGGCTACCGGCCGGGTCGGTCGCAGCTGGACGCGGTGGCGGCTTGCCGGAAGCGCTGTTGGACGACCGACTGGGTGATCGACTTAGACATCCAGAAGTTCTTCGACAGCGTGCCCTGGGACCTCATCGTCAAGGCGGTGGAGGTCAACACTGACCAGCCATGGGTGGTGTTGTACGTGACACGGTGGCTTGCCGCGCCATTGCACAGCGCCGAGGGAACCGTGCAGCACCGAGACCGCGGAACCCCACAAGGATCTGCGGTCTCACCGGTATTGGCCAACCTGTTCTTGCATTATGCGTTCGATGCGTGGATGGCCCGGGAATTCCCGACCGTCACCTTCGAGCGTTACGTCGATGACGTGGTAGTGCACTGTGTCAGCGAAGCTCAGGCCCACACGGTGCTGGCAGCGATCGCTGACCGGATGGAACAGGTCGGGTTGCGATTGCATCCTGACAAGACACGGATCGTCTACTGTCAGGACGGGACACGGCGGGGCTCACACGAGCACACCTCGTTCACGTTCCTGGGGTTCACGTTTCGTCAGCGCCGGGCGCGGGACAAAAACGGGCGCAAGTTCAACCGGTTTCTTCCCGCGATCAGCAAGAACGCCCTGAACAGGATCAACGCGGAAGTGCGGTCCTGGCGGCTGCACAACCGCACTGGCCACACCTTCCAAGAACTCGCACGACGCATCAACCCGATCGTGCGGGGATGGATGCAGTACTACGGGGCGTTCTACCGCTCCGCGCTGTATCCGCTCCTGACGCGCATCAATGCCTACCTGGTGCGCTGGATCCGCAAGAAATACAAACGACTGCAGGCCATAAAGAAGGCCCTGGAGTGCTGGCGGGGCATCACCGCACGGTACCCCCGCATGTTCGCGCACTGGAGGTGGGTTCCTTCGGTCCCGCGTGTCTGGTGACCAGGATGACAAGAGCCCGGTGAATCGCGAGGTTCACGCCGGGATCTGTGGGAGCCGGGGGGTGAAACTCCCCCCGGCCACCCGACCAGAAGGTTTGATCGACATCGTCCGAGTGGGGTGCGCCAAGGTCGGCCGCAACACTGTGGTCGGGTGGCGTGCTGCTCATGTCGGGTTATGGGGCTCGCCCTGCTCGCCCCCCGTTCGTCAAAGCCTCAAGCAGAGCGGTTGAAAAAGATCTTCAGTCTGTGCGGGCGGAGTCACCCGCATCGATCCGGCCCGACTGCTGCTGATCAG
>DASYIL010000061.1:0-1542 GCA_035997545.1 Pseudonocardiaceae bacterium | reverse complement strand
CCTTCTCGTCACTGACAGCGCTCAAGCACTGACGAGGCCAAGGAGACGCGCCACGGGGTGGGGCCAGTTCTGAGTAGCGCGGTGGGGCCGATCAAGTTGACAAACACAGGGCTGCGAGGCGGGAAATACTCGTTGGCATCGTGACGATCTTGCCTGCAAGCGGCGCGCTCAATCGTGCCGCAGCCTGCTGAAGAGCACCATGTCGTGCCAGGCTCCCTCGCGGAACTGCGCGCCGCGCATGGTTCCTTCGCGGGTGAAACCTGCCTTCTCGAGAGACCGCTGCTCCGCAAGATTGGTGACGTCGGTGTCCGCCTCGATGCGGTTGACGGTCGTGGTCGCCAGTAGGTAGGCAGCGAGGAGGCGTTGGGCCTCCGTGCCGAGCCCCCTCCCGCGGTAGAGCGGCGCGATGGTGATGCCGATGTTCCAGCAACGACAGGCCGGGGGCCTGCCGTGGTGGACTCCGTGCCAGCTCACGCAGCCCACCAGCGTGCCGTCGGGCAGCGTCACCACCAGGTTGCCATCGTCCGGTCCGAGGAAGCCGTCGCGGTCCAGTCGCTGCCGCAGATCCTGTGCCCCGTGGTAGCCCGTCCAGTTGTAGGGGGCGCTGTTCTCGGGGCGACGCAGATCCTCCAGGAAGGACAAGTGCTCCTCCCGGACCGGCCGCAGTAACTCCCAAAAGTCTGTCTCGTCGCCCACGATGACTGATTATCGGGCAGGGTGAGAACCGTGGCATGTTGATCTGCCTTGCCGCTTAGCTTCGCGGCGCTGGTGGGGTCGGACCAGCGACCCCTGCCATGGAAGGGAACCCGGGCTTGAAACTGACCTCGGCCGCCACCTGCGGTTATCGGTGAATCTGACTCGTCAAGAGCGCAGTAGCGAGCTCCTGTTAGCGGCATCTCTATCTAGTCACGACGGAAGGCAAATCGGCAATGCTTACTGGCCAGCGTCATCGGCGGGACGCTGACCCGGCAGTCCGCTTGGTTGTCCAGCGCCCAACATCGGGGGCGACGGTTGGACACCACGGTGCGTGGTTGGGATGTCCCGTCGCAGCCGACCCCACATCGACCCGGATCGGCACGTACGGTGCCCGGATGCTTGAGAGGTTGCCAACCGGGAGTTGCTGATCCCGATCGGTGTCGGCGCACCCGAACCGTCGTTCGGGTCGGGTTGGAGGGGCGACGCGGCTACCCCTGCAATCGCCCCGAAGGATCGATCTGTTGCTTCTCGAAGGGTCGGGCTTCGCGTTCCTCATCAACGTCACTGTCTGGAGCTCGAGACCAATCCTTGCCGGGCCGATCGGGTTCAGTCGACTGCGGCTCGATCTGCGGCGGTGAGGGTTGCGTCAGCGTCTTCGACGCTCATCGGCGGCCCAATGGGTAGGAGGTCGTGCTGGCCCGCGACGCGCACGAACTCATCCGTGGACGGGAACGCCGGCTGCTCGGGCACGACGCGAGTCGCGGCCGGCATTCCCAGCGCCCGCACGAAATCGCGGAAGCTCGCGTTGTCGTGCACGAGCGGAATGCGCGCCGCGCTGTCGCCGAC
>DASYIL010000060.1:0-2314 GCA_035997545.1 Pseudonocardiaceae bacterium | reverse complement strand
CTGCTACTGGAACGGGAAACCATCGACGGCACCACCGTGGACGACATCCTCGGCCCAATCCCAGACAGCCGCGAGCCAGCCGGGACAACCGGCAAGCACACGATCCCGCTCTCCGCGAGCCAGTCGTCCAATTGCAGCTAGTTACGTGATCAACTGACGGTGAAATCGGGCGGCCTGGCCGGGCTTGCGTTGTTCGCCCTCGATGTCCGCCGACGCGGGACGCCGATCGACCGGGTGACCGGAGCCTACGTGCTCGCCGACGTGGCGTTCGCGGTCATACTCGGCGCCGCTGTGGTGGTGGTTTGGGTGGATGGCCAGTTTGACCCATGCTGAGTTGGGGGCGGTCGGGGTCTTCCTTGCGGTCCGTGTTGCCGTTGTCGTCGTCGCGTTCCGTGACCGTGCCCTGCTGCGCCGGCTGTGGACGCTGCCTGCGCGGGCGTGGGATGCGCCGCCGGTCGGCGCGGGCGTACGACACGGCCACCGCCGACGAGTTCTTCGACGCAGTCGCGCTGGTCCGCGGCCGGCCGGGCGCGGCACTGTTCGGTGTCGTCGGTGTGCTGCCCGGCAGGTTGGGGTTTGTGGAGATGAGTACGTCCGTGGTGCTCATCTCGTTCGGGGTGCCGGTGGGGCTGGCCGTGGCGGCGGTGGTGCTATTTCGGTCTGAGATTATTGGCTGCCGGTAGCGGTCGGAGGCGCGGTCGCGTGGTGGGTGAGCCACCGTGTCGCCGGGGCGGCCGACCCGCCGTCCGTGAACGCAACAGGGCCCGGTGACGCGAGCCAGGCGGTCGGGCGGGGCGTTGGCCGGTCGCACGCGCCGAGCAACGCCGCAGGCACACTGCACAGCACCGGCTGATGGCGGGCCCGAAGCGACTGGGCTACGGCCGGCGGCGAGGGAGGGATATGCACGCGCCGGAGTCGGCCCATCCATATTTGCCCGCCTGGATGCGCCGTACCCGCGGGAGCACCGCTGGCCCTCAGCGCTTGCCGTCATTGTTGCCATCGGGCTGCAACTGGTGCTGCCCAACCGGGTGGTGCCGCAGGCCGGTTACCTGCTACCGGTGCTGGAGGGTGCGCTGCTGGTCGCGCTGATCGTCGCGAACCCGTTCCGGATCAACCGCGAGTCCGCCTTGCTGCGGGCAGCCGGGCTCGCGCTTACGGTGCTCGTTGGACTATCCAATGGCTGGTCTGCGGTGCTGCTTGTGCTCCACATCGTCAACGGCGGGCCGAGCAGCCCCGCCGAGCTGCTCACCGCGGGGCGCCGGGATCTGGCTGACCAACGTGCTGGCCTTCGCGTTGGCCTACTGGGAAACTCGACCGTGGCGGCCCAGTCGCGCGAGCCGCTGCGACGCACACCCCGTCCGGATTTCCTGTTCGCGCAGATGCAGAGCCCCCAGCTGGCCGACCCGGACTGGGAACCGCAATTTCTCGACTACCTGGCGTTCACCAACGCCACTCACGCGTCGCGTGGACGGTCCGCCAAGCCCATCCGTTGCACCTTAGGACCGTCGAGAAGATCATCATGTATGAACGCATCGCCGGCATCGAATCTCGGACAGCGATGCACAGTGCTTTCTGCCCTCCGAAGGCGGGGTGCGTTTGGGATGCCTGGTGGTAGACGTGCGGGAGAGGAAGGCCGTCGACAGGATCGTCTCACTTCTCGTCTCATTCATCTCCATTCGCCAGAGTCCGGGCTACGCGGGCTCTTGGTCGTGACCAGCGGTACCGTGCCTCCCGGCCGCTCCCGTACGTCGCTTCGCGGAGCTTGAAAGCGAACGTGCCGAGAGGTACCGGGGGTTCGAATCCCTCCGCTTCCGCCATCGTTGACCAGCACGAACGCTGGGCGGACCGGGTCAGCTCGCCCAGCGTCCGTGCTGGTGGTTGCATGTGCTGGAGAAGTCGGGGCGGGTACATCGACCGACCCCGGGCGAGGGGCGGTGTGGGCTGAGTGGATCACCACATGCGCCCGTCCTGGGTCAGGCAGGTCGCCCGACCGCAGGTCCCCGCCTGTGGGGCTCGAATATAGGATTGGGGGCTTGACCTGCGGGTTTTTGGGTGCTCGTGGGGGTCATGCTGCGGGCTGATCCTCGTTGGTGAGTTCGTTGAGGATGGGTCTGCGGTGGGCTTGGTGGTTGGTGAGGTTGGCCCCGTGTGGGGGATGGGTTTCGGTCTGGGCTGGTGCGAGTTGTCCGAGTGTTTGGTGTGGGCGTGCGGTGGTGACGTGGTGCAGGTATGTGGTGAGGAGCTGGCGTAGGTGGTGTTCGTTGATGATCAGGATCCTGTCGAGCAGTTCGTGGCGGAGAGAGTGCCGATTATT
>DASYIL010000059.1:0-2360 GCA_035997545.1 Pseudonocardiaceae bacterium | reverse complement strand
CAAGCCCGCCGGTATGTGGACCAGGCCGTGGCGGGTGGGAGGGTGCCGGTGCCCGAGGCGAGCGTGGTGTTCACCGTCAAGGTGCCCGCGGCGCTGGCCGAGCGGGTGCGCGCGCATGCCCGCGACAGCCAGACCACGATCTCCGCCGTGGTCACCCGCGCGCTGACTGAGTTCTTCACCCGGGTCCGTAGACAGCGTCGGCCCAGGTGAGCGACCGGGCGGTGGAGAGCGAGTTCGTCTTCGACCGCCACGCGGCCACGGATTTGTCGGTGGCCTACGCCATTCTCGTGCCACAGCGACGGGCTCGGATCCGGGCCGGTCAGAAAGGAAGTCCGCCTGATGACGAGCGCGTCGATCTACGCCCGGGTGTCTTCGGCCCGGGGAGAAGAAGGACGAGACGATCGCGTCGCCGACCGCGGCGCTGCGCGCCCACGCGCAGCAGCTGGAACTTGAGCTGCCCGAGGAATGGGTGTTCGAAGACGAGGGGCACTCCGGGGCGACGCTGGTGCGCCCCGCCCTGGAACGGCTGCGTGATGTGGTCGCCGGGGTCGGGGTGGATGTCCTGCTGTGCTATTCGCCGGACCGGCTGGCCCGTAAGTTCGCCTATCAGGCCCTGCTGATCGAGGAGTTCGCCCGCGCCGGCACCCGGGTGGAGTTCGTCAAGGGCCCGCGTGGCGACAGTCCCGAAGACCAGTTGCTGGTGGGAGTTTCAGGGCATGTTCGCCGAGTATGAGAAGGCGCAGATCCTGGAGCGGTATCGCCGGGGCAAAGCCCACCGCGCCAAGACCGGATCGGTCAACGTGCTGTCGGGCGCCCCGTTCGGCTACCGCTACGTCCGCAAAAATGACCATACCGGGGCCTGCTACGAGATCATCGACCACGAGGCAGCCCTGGTCGCCGAGCTCTTCCGCCGCTACGCCGACGACGGCGCCTCCCTTGCCGACCTGACCCGCTGGCTCACCGACTCCGGCATCTCGACTCGCACCGGCAAGTCCCGCTGGGACCGCTCAGTGATCTGGGGCATGCTGCGCAACCCCGCCTACGCAGGCAAAGCCGTGTTCGGCAAGACCATGGTGATCAACGAGTCACCCGGGCTCAACCGCCGGGCACGCCTGCAAGGACGCACCACACCCCGGGCATCCAAGACCGTCGATAGGCCCCGCGAACACTGGATCGAGATCGCCGTCCCGGCCATCGTCTCCACCGAGACGTTTGACCGCGTCGCTGCCCGGCTGGCCGATAACAAGCGGTTTGCCTCCCGCAACAGCAAGATCCCGTCCCTGCTCCAAGGCCTGGCCGCCTGCGCTGGCTGTGGGTACGGCTACTACCGCACCTCAACCCGCACCACCAACAAAAAGATCTACTACTACCGGTGCCTGGGGTCTGACGACTACCGCTACGAAGGCGGCCGGGTCTGCACCAACAAACCGGTCCGCGCCGACTACCTCGACACCGTCGTCTGGGATCACATCACCGGCCTGCTCACCGGCCCGCACCTGATCCGCGCCGAGATCGACAACCGCCTCCACACTGCCCGCACCGCCGATCCGACCACCCCGTCAACGCACCCAACTCCAGCTTGCCCTGGCCAAGGCCACCACCGGGATCACCCGCATGATCGAAGCGTTCGGAGAACAGCTGATCACCATCGACGAACTCCGCGCCCGCATGCCCGACCTGCGCACCCGGGAAGCGAACCTGCGCGGTCAGATCGACGCCCTCGACAGTCAGCTCGCCGACCAGCACAGCTACCTCAAACTCGCCTCCAACCTGGAAGGCTTCCTCGCCCAACTCCGCGACAAGGCCCACGACGCCACCGTCGAAGACCGCCAGCGGGTGCTGCGACTGCTCGTCAAAGACGTCCTCGTCGGACCCGAAAAGATCACCATCAGACACCGCATCCCCATCCGGGAACGAACCACCACCAGCGAACAGCCCGACAGCACTGACACAGAGGGTGACCAACGGGCGAGTTGCCAAGTGCGTTGGGGGCGTAGCAACCCCACCCTGCGGCGCACCGCTGAGGGTGGCGTTGTAGACCCAGTCCTCCAGATATCCCGCCGACAGCATTCCGCCCACCAGCCGCAAGAACCGGTTGTCGTGGATTTTCTCGCCCAGCGTCTCCCGCATCACTTGGTGATCAAGTGAGTCGAAGCACCGTGCGATGTCGGCCTCGATGAACCAGTGTGTCCCTTTCCAGACGTCCACCACCTCCTGCAGGCAGGTGTGTGGACCTCGGCGGGGACGGAAACCGTGGGAGTGAACGGAAAACTGTGGTTCGTAGTACGCCTCTAATATCATGCGCACCACCTCGGCCAGTAGCTTGTCCGACCACGTAGGCAGGCCCAGTGGCCTGCGCT
>DASYIL010000058.1:0-2819 GCA_035997545.1 Pseudonocardiaceae bacterium | reverse complement strand
GTCGACCGGTTCGAGCTCCCACGCGAAGTAGCTGTCCCAGAACTCATCCCACGGAGCAATGGTGCCGGCGGCCTGCATGTGTGCCAGCGCAGCCGGCACCGACTGATATTTTCGGCCCAACCTGCTGATGGATTTCCCGATGGGCAGCAAAGCGCTGGGCTCAGGCTCGCCCACGGCGTCGAGGAGGACCAGACGGCTGCACCGCCGCGGATACTGGGCTGCCAGCGACATTCCGATGAAACCACCCATCGAGTGCCCGATCACGTCGAAGGAGTCGGCCCCGTAGAGTTCGGCGATCTCCAGGAGATCGCGGACGTGACTGTCCCAGCCGTAGGAACCGGGCGGGGTGATCTCGCTGCGGCCACGACCACGTAAGTCCATGGTGACGACGTGGTGGCCCGCCTCGGCCAGTACCGGCACGAATCGATCGAACGATCGGCAATTGGCCGATAAGCCATGCACGCACAGGATGAGATGCCCGAGCGGGTCGCCATTCGATTCCACGTGCAGGGCGCCGGATGTCAGCTGGATCCGTTTGGTAGGGGCCATTCTGGTACGCGGAGCCCGTTACCGGCCGACTAGGCCGTGGACGGGAGCTCGTCGTTATATATCGCGACGCCCATCCCATTGATCCACTCGTAGATCGGCTCGTAGGAGAGAGTTGTGAACAGGCGCCCACGCATGGAACCCGCCACCGCAACCCACGCCCCCAGCTCACCGGTGCCGTTGCCTGCCTCCATTAGTTCGTCATTCGGCATGTCGAGCAGGTTACCCAACTCCGTCTGCTCCAGTTGCTTGACAAACCAGCGGTCGAATTCCTCATCGATGTCTCCGATACCAACTCCCAGCCGATCTACCATCGACAGATAGTTAAGACACCAGCAGGCAGGCCAGGCGTTGGGGTACCGATCGGTCACATCCGTTGATGGGACCCGACTGCGGGCATGGGATAACGACGGCGACGGGGTTCCCGTGCTGATCTCCAACGGGCTGGGCACCCCGCACGATGCCTGGCCAGCGATCAACCGGCGGACCGAAACCTATCGGGTTGTGACGTGGGATCATCGTGGTCTCGGAGGGTCGGATCGTCCCTCCGACGAGTCGCGGATCACCATCTCTGACCACACCGATGATCTCTTCGCGGTGATGGACTCCTACGGCATCGATCGAGCGGTGGTCATCGGCTGGTCGGCCGGCGTCAACATCGCGTTTGAGGCCGCTCTGCGCGAGCAACGGCGGATCGCCGGCGTGCTCGCCGTCGCCGGCGTCCCGGGAGGAAGCTTCGAAGCCTTGCTTCACCCCCTTCCCCGCTTCCTGCGCCCGCGGGCCGGACGGGCGGGAGCACACCTGATGCGTTACCTCGGGCCAGTCCTCAATCGGCTGGGCGACGTGTTACCCGGTTCACCCGAGCATGGGTTCGACCCACGGGGAGTGGGTACGTTCGGGCTCGACCTCGTTCACGGACAAACTCTCGTCCGGGTACTGCGACGATTCGCTGATCACGATTGGCCCTGGTACTCCCGCCTCGTCCGCGCGGTCGGCGACCACCCCCCGTTGGACCTGAGCGCGATCGACATGCCAGTCACCTATCTCGCCGGTAGGTGGGATTCGGTCACATCGGCGGAACGAATGCGCGCGGCCGACGCGCAGACACCACACAGTCGATACCTCGAACTCCCCGGCACGCACTTTGTGCCGTTGCAGTTTCCCAACAGCATGTCAACGGAGCTCGACAGCCTCGTTGATCGCTGTCACCTCTAGCCAGCGCATGAACGCGGCGATCACCGTACCCACCCGATCATGTTGCAGTGCAAGCCTTTACGCTAGACTGCGGACCTTTGTCGCTTACCTGACGAAGTCAGATGTCCGCCGCATCGTCTGCTGCCCCATCACCGTTCGCTCCGATGTAGCTGCGATACACGGCGAGCAGCGCCCGCTTCTGCGGCTCGGTGAGTCGGGGGTCCACGCGCAGCGCGGTTTCCGTTGCATTGTCGTCGGGTTGGATCGACGCGGGCATGAAGCCAGCCTGTGCGAACAGTGCTTCGGCCGAGAGGTTGAGCGCCTGGGCAATCGACTTCAGCACCCGGGCCGAGGGCTCGGACAACCCCCGCTCGACCTGACTGAGATAGGGGTTGGACACCTCAGTCATCGCGGACAGCTCGCGCAGCGACAGATTAGCCATCTGCCGCTGCGCGCGGATGAACGCACCCAGAAGATTGCTACTTTTCGGTGACTCTTCTGTCATCGCCGCTTTCCCATCGTCGCTGCGCGCGGTATCTCCCGCTGATTATGACTCAGGCAGTTTTGCCCGGAGTCAACGTCGTCGCCAGCGTCAAAGCGAAATCCTTCTGCGCGGCAAGCAGTTCGGCGGCGAGGTCGAAGCCGTAGGCCGTGACCGTCGGCACGTCGGGCAACGGAACCACATTGGGGATCTCGGACAGACTCGAGGGCACCGACGACCACGCCCCTGCGAAAGCACGAGTCGCGTCCAATGTCAGGCTCTGACTCTGCTTGACGGCCGAAACCAGCTGCTCACCGAGCTTCTGGGCGGCGTCGGGAATATCGGTCGGGGTGGTTGAGGACTTGTTAGTCATATGGTTTCTCCTTGAGGTTGTGAATGGAACCAACGCTGCTCACTATAACAAGCACGCGCTAGATTTACGAATCAAGCTGCTCAGTGAGCGCTGATACCCGGACGGGCGCGGTGACGAAGAGAGCGTCGACCGTGACCGCGCTGGCGACCCGCTCGGTCGTCAAAAGCGGTCGGCAGCACAGTCGTCGGTTCCATCCTTGGGCCCGGTCGTGGCACATACACTAAG
>DASYIL010000057.1:0-14697 GCA_035997545.1 Pseudonocardiaceae bacterium | reverse complement strand
GGTGGCCGCCATCCCCGATACAGGTGGCGCGCGGTGTGCGCCCCACGGGGTGACGAGCCGCGGCGTGACGATCCGCGGCGTGACGAGCCGCGCGCTGCTGCGGGTCGTCGTGCTCGGGGGCCTCGTCGTTGCGGGGTGGTTGCTGGGATCGGGAACCGGCCTGGCCCAGGAGGGCCCAGGTCACGAGGATCTGGCGCGGACTACCGGCCTGGTTGGCTTGATCAAGGCTCCACCACCCGATGGGGTGTTAGGCGGTCGGTTCGGTGCGCCGTCGATGGTCGAGTCGACCATCCGGAGTTTGATGCGTGCTGCCCCGGTGCCGCGGCTCGCCATGCAGCCACCTGCGCACGTCCCCGTCCTGACCCCAGTCCTGGCCCGCGTGGCAGAGCACGTTTCAGCGCCCGTGCTCAAGCCCGTGTCAAGGCCTGCTGCGCACGCAGCCGCTGCCCAGTCGCGGGCGGTGGTCGACAAGCCAGCGGCGGTCGACAAGCCGACGGCATTCCCACTACCCGGACCCGTCGTCCAGACCGAGCTTCAACCGGCACTCGCGTCTGCCACCCTGCAATCCGCGACGGGGCACCCCACCGTGGGCGACGTTCCGCTCGCAACCCCGGTCAGCGCCGCTGCTCATCCCGTTGCGGACCACCTCGCCGAGCCGTTAGCACTGGGCAGCAACCCAGCAGCCCCGGTTCCGACGAGTCCACCCGGAGCCACTACCGCGGCATGCCCGGTCGGCAGCAGCGGGGGCGGTGCAACCACCAAGAGTGCCTGCTTCGTCACATTTGGTGACAGACAAGCTATCGCGGACCTGGTTCTGATACATCGTCTGCACGCCAGCTCCGGCAGCGTCCCGCGGTCAGCTGCCGAGCAGCCGTCCAGCTCACCGGACTGATTTCACCGCACCGGGTGGGTCGCCTTGCCGGCGACCCCGGTTGACCATCCCTGCCCCAAATCCCCCGATCTGTCCGACCGCGCCCGGGCGGATCGGGTCTAATGGCCCCGGCGTCACGTTGCCCCCGTGACGCCGGGGCCGCCTACTACCGGCACAACACCGTAGAGGTTGCGGATCAGCAGCAGCATCGCGACGAGCAGCACGACACTGGCCCACAGCAGGGCCGCTGCGTGCTCGGTCCGGAGCAGCGCCACCCCTCCCAACCCGAGCACCGCGGAGGCGGGGTAACCGGCGATCACGGTGAATACCCTGCCGGGCCCGGTCGGCCGGCCGCTGGAAACGGTGAGCCCCGAGGTGTCAGAGTGCAGCCGGACCCCGTGCAGCCGGCGGCCGGTGAGAGCAGCGGCCGCGGCGTGCCCGCCCTCGTGCACAATCGTCTCCACCCCGCGCAGCGCCCGCCAGCTGGGGCTCCAGACGACCAGCGCCGCAGCCAGCAGTCCGGTGGCCAGCACCAGAATGGGGTACGGGACCGGCTGGACGTCAATGACCTGCGTGAACACCCGCCGCCAGACGTCGCCGATGCTCATCTCGGTGACCGCATGTCGCTCACAGCACCCAAACTGCGATCATCACGACGGTCAGTGGTGGTAGGCGTGTACGACGGCATGGCCCTTGCCCCACCCGATCATCCACCGGTTGACCGGGGTGGTCAGCAGGAATGCGACGACAAAGGATAAGGCCAGGGATCCCCAGAACAGCTCGTTGGTCACTCCGCTGTCCATCGCCCCAGGGACTGCGACCACCACGGCGTTATCGAGCAGTTCCATGACGGCAATGGAGACGGTGTCCGCCGCCAGGGCCACCGAGAAGGCCTGGCGGAGCCCGACGCCGGCACGCAGCACCCCCTAGGCGTATAAATCCAAAACCCCCCGTCCGGCTCTCGTGCACTGTGTCAGGCTCCAGTGTGTCAGGCTCCGGTGTACACCCGACAGTGCGACAGACAGAGAAACCGCTAGTCACCGCGTACGAGCCGAACTCCGCCGCGGTAACGGTTACCGGACTGCTTCGATGGAGAGTGTGTGATCCAGGTGGCCCCGCAGGCCTTGGGAGCCTGCGCCGCTCCTGGGCTTCGCGGTTTTCGCGACGCTGTATGCGTTGATCACGCACAATCCCGCACATCAGTTGTGGGCGATGTACGCCGCAATGGGCTATGCGGCCAGCGCGATGGCGCTGGTGGCGCGCCCCAGCCTGCCGGGTGCTGCCGACGCTCGCCCAGCGGCGGTGGTTGGTGGTCGCGTTGCTGGTGATGGGCACCACGGTGATACCGCTGGCGCACCAGGTCGTCGACGGCATCGCGAATCCGGAGATGCCGATCCTGCGCACGGCCGCGGATCGCTGGCTGAGCGTTGGCACCCGTTTCCGACCGAGGCCGACCTGGCCAGCCGGGGCATGGACGTCAACGCATACAACGTCTACCTGCCGTTGCCCGCGGTGTTCGGCCGGCCGTCGGCCACGTTCGGCCGGTCGCCGATCACCGATCCGAGGAGCTACCTGACGCTGGTCTCCTTCACGATCTTTCTGCTGCTCGGTCGGCGGGCCAGCTAGCCGGTTGTGCTGTTCACCACCAGCCCGTGGGTGGCGTTGCAGTTGGTCAGCGGCGCCACAGATATTCCCGTGCTGGGGTTCGTCCTGGTCGGTCTGACGCTCGCCAGCCGCGAGCGGTTCGAGGGGGCCGGCGTGGCGATGGGGATCGCCGCCGGGCTCAAAGCGTTGGCCTGGCCGGCCATCGCGATCGCCCTAATCCTGGTGTGGGTCCGCGGCAGGTGGCGGGCGCTCACGCGGTTCATCGGGACGGTGGCGCTGGTGCTGGTCTACTCCGTCGGGTTGTTGCTGCTGCCCGTGCTGGCCGGTGATAGCGCAGTCTGGCGCCAGACACTGAACATGGCAGATCACGATCTCGCGGATCGGCCGACGGCCGCCCGGTGATGCTACGAAGAAGGGGTGCACCTCCGCGAACGAACGAACACCCCTTTTTCAACGAGATCAGCAGTTGACGAACTCCGGCCGCCGATTCAGGAGCTGCGCGCGGGGCGCGATGATGTCTTCATAGAAGTCTGTAGCGTTCGGACCAAACAAGGCGAGGATGTGACAGTTCTGGAATGCAACGCGAACTCCAAAATGCCGCTCCACCGCCGATCGCATCGCGTCGCTGACCACCAGGCGCACCAACTCTCGCGCGCGCGAGAGAAGATGAAGATCACGCTTCACACCCGTTCAGCCCATCCAGGTCCTTTACAGCTTTCGGGCGGACACTTATCGTTAGAGAGGTCTTCCTCACTGCTCCATTTGGGGGTTCCCGTGACTGACCAACCGCTTCCAGGTGGACCCAAAGCCGCGGGACTCCCCGTCGAGGTCGCGCAGGCATACCTGCAGCGGTGGAACGATCACGACGGCGCCGCCGTGACCCGCCTGTTCGCGCCGAACGGAACCTATGTCGACCCCACGTTGCCCGGCCCGCTGTCCGGGGAGGCCATCGCGGTGTACGTCGCCGACCTGGTTGCCGCCTTCCCGGACCTTACCTTCGTTGTCGAGGGGATCAGCGTCGACAGTGACCGGGTGACCGCGCAGTGGCGCATGCAGGGCACCAACACCGGACTTTTCCCGGGGGCACCCGAGCCCACCCGTGGCACGTGTGACCTGCCGGGCGTCGACGTGATCACGGTCGGTTCTGACGGGATCACCAGCGTGGTCGGCTACTTCGACCAGAAGACCTTCGTCGAGCAGCTCGGCCTCCAGGCCCTGATCGTCCCCCAAGACGAGTGGCCCCTGCATTTCGGAATGTCGGCGCGGACCGACCTCGGAAACACCACCGTGCCCGGCGCCATCACGATGACGTGGATCGACGTCGACAGCGAGGAAGAGTGGAGCGATGTTGGACTACGGACCTTCAGCGTCATCGAGGCACTCTCATCCGAGCCAGGGTTCATCGGATGGGTGGGCGCGTCTTCCGACCACCGCGGACACACTCTGACGGCCTGGGCCAGCCCGGAGGCAGCGGAGGCGGCGATCAACCGCAGCATTCCACACCGCCAGGCCATGGATCAGTTCATGAACGGCAAGCTCGGACGACGCACCTTTACCAGCTTGTGGACCCCACATCGCCTGAACGACCAAATTGGCACCTGCGCCCACTGCGGAGGCAGTGCGCACATCGCCTCCGGCGCCCTGTCCGCACCCTGCGAATGCGGTGGCGAGGTAGCGGTCACGTCTTACATCTGACATGAGCGTGGAGGCGAAGCCCAACCGCGCCGCGTGTTCGCCACGGCACCATCGCCCGCGATCAGAGGTAGGTCGCGGGCGCGGTCAGGAGACCATACTTGAGGCCGGCTGACGGAGGGCCGTGGTACAGAACAAGGGGTGCACCTCCGCGAACGGAAGGAACACCCCTTCGGACGATATTAGCAGTCGACGAACTCCGGTCGCTGATTCAAGAGCTGCGCCCGGGGTGTGATGAAGTCTTCGTAAAGATCTGTGGCGCTCGGATCAAACAAACCGAGACGGTGACAGTTCTGGAATGCAAGACGAACTCCGAAATGCCGCTCCACGGCCGATCTCATCGCGTCACTTGCTACCATGCGCAGCAATTCTCCGCGGGCATCCTCATCGGGAGGCGGCGTCTGATTGTCGGCAAATTTACCATCATTTGCCGACAGCTTCTCGGCGACCTCGTTAACCACTGACCACGCATATGGCAATGATGTGCGTATGCAGTCGATAAACTCGGCATCGGACACCGGACCACACTGAGCCCGGCTTAGCAAATCCTGTGGAACAGTCAGCGACATGGGAGCGCCCCCTTCTTTGCGGCAAGAGGATATAAGATGCCCTATTATACTTAACCAGCAAGCGACCCTTGGCACAAATGCGCATACTTGCATGAGACATGTGAGGTTGAGTGAAGTACCCGAGAGACCTCGGCGAGCCCGTAAGAGAAGCACGTAGCCTCGAACGCAGCAATGACCGTCCCCGTTCGGCCGATGTTTCCGTCGGGATGATCACGCCAGGCACTGAGGGCGTCGGTGCACTCACGAATCCCGTACTGGCCACCTCGCGAACTCCGGCGCGTTTGCTCGTCGTCGCTGTCACGTTTTTTCATCGAATGCTGAATAAAGAAGGTTCACCACCGCTCGGCGGCACGTCGAGGTGTCGGGTCGTCGGCCCGTTGACAGAAGCGCCGACCGGGGCACATACTCAACCCATCGGTTGTTCAACTGACAGGTTGATTACGAGGTGATAGACGATCAGCTCAGCCTCACTTTCGCCGCACTGGCCGACCCAACACGCCGGGCGATCCTCGCTCGGTTGGCAGCCGGCGAGGCGACAGTCAACGAGCTGGCGGAGCCCTTCGCCATCAGCCTTCAAGCGATCTCCAAACACCTGAAAGTGCTCGAACGGGCCGGGCTGATTACCCGCGGCCGAGACGCTCAATGGCGACCCTGTCGACTCGAGATGGCATCGCTGGAGACCGCCTCCAACTGGATCGAGCGTTATCGAGAGATCTGGCGCGACCGGTTCGATCGGCTCGATCAAGAAATCCAGGCTATTCAACGGAAACAGAAAGTGCGAGACCATGGGTGAGACCGAATTTGTCATCGAGCCGGGCCGGCACGACATCATCGTGACACGCGTCTTCGATGCACCCCGTGACGTCGTGTTCACGGCGTTCACGGACCCGGACCTCATCCCCAAGTGGTGGGGCCCGGCACGCTACGAGACCACTGTTGACTGCGCGGACGTCAGGCCAGGAGGCCTCTGGCGCTACGTCAGCCGCAACGCCGACGGCACCGAGTACGGGTTCAAGGGCGTCTACCACGACATCGTGGTACCTGACCGTGTCGTCCAGACCTTCGAGTTCGAGGGAATGCCCGGGCACGTGTCACTCGACACGGCCATCTTCGAAGAGACCGACGGAAAGACGAAGTACGTGGGCGTGTCCGTCTTCCAGTCAGTCGAGGATCGGGACGGCATGGTCCGGTCCGGTATGGAGGAAGGGGCGAGCGAAGGCTACGACCGGCTCGCCGAGCTCATCCAGAGCCTTCTCTGACGCACAAACCGACGAACGACGCCGCCGTAGGCACGAACCGCGCGAGTCTGGCACTACGGACTGAGGGCCGAGCACCGCGTGACCTGGGCGCCACTCGAGCCAGGGCGCGACGACGGTGATCACGACCGGTGCGCCGCGGAGCAACCACGCGCGGTTGACGGCGGCCGCGGCCGCACGCCTTGGGCTGCGGTCGGTGCTGGTGCTC
This sequence comes from Pseudonocardiaceae bacterium, assembly GCA_035997545.1. GTDB lineage: Bacteria > Actinomycetota > Actinomycetes > Mycobacteriales > Pseudonocardiaceae. The sequence continues at coordinate 8,496 of DASYIL010000057.1, read as the reverse complement.
GACGGTGAGCGACCGGAGATCTTCCGGGGCAACGTGGTGCTGGATCAGCTTGCTGGCGCCGAGCTCGTCTGGATGGGTGGGGCCGCGCCGCGGGAGGTGCAAGGCGAGGTCGAGCGCCTCGCCCAAGAGGTGCGGGACGGCGGCGGAGTGCCGCATGTCATCCTCTTTGATGGCTCCAACTCCTACGCCGCGGTTACGTGGACTGATGCTCGCCCCCCGCACCGAGGGCATTTTCCTCGATCCCACCTATACCGGTCGTGCCCTGGCTGGTCTGATTACCCGCGTCGCCGACGGACGCATTAAACCCGAACACCGCACCGTCTTCCTGCACACGGGCGGGCTGCCGGGACTTTTCGGCCATCCTGAACTTGCCCACCTGACAGGATCGTGAAGCAGCGCATAGCTTCTGCTCGGCATTCGCACGCGTCTGGGAATTGTCGGCGTCACTGCTACCCGTCCGAGGGCCCTCGGCGCCCTCCTCGCCCCCCACTGGACAGAACGTCCATGCTTCGATGTGGGATGTCCGCAGCCGGCGTCGCGTTATTCGGAAGGACGCTGACCTGGCCCAGGAACGACTTCCACCTGTTCGGCGGAAACGGGGAATTGGCACCGCTGGCAGATCAGCCCGGCTCGCAGGTCTCCGCCGCAACCCGCGCGCTGCGCGAGCCGGGCGGACCCGCCGACCCGCCAGATGCTCGTCACCCCATTGCATGAGGGCGAGCATCGGGACGAATAGCTGACGGCGCATCGGGGTGAGCCGGTAGTCGAAGCGGTCAGGGCGCTGCTGGTAGCGCACACGCTCGAACACTCTGGCCGCAACCAACCGGTCGAGCCGGTTGGCCAGCACGTTAGCCCGAGCAGGGCGTCGCGACGATGAGCAGACTCCAGCGCTCGCCCACCACCTCCCAGGCGCGGGCGAGAGAGCACACCTGGTCGTCATACGTCCGCAGCAGCACGTCACTCACCTCTGCTGGTGAGCCTACCAAAGTGGGTTGCGTGAACGAACTGACTAGAGGTACGGTCAGTTTCATCATGAAACCGACTGAGATCTCGGGGCGGTGCAGCGGTGGTGGAAGGTCTTGGTCGTGCCGCCGGTAGCGGTGTCGATGAGCACCCTCGACGCGTCGGTCGTCAGCCTCAGGCGGGTCCGCCGCCTGGTCGTCCCCCAACGCCTCGTCGGGCCGACTTGGCCTGGATTGTCAGCAGTCGGGTCGTTGTGATCGCCACCGTGGTCGTGCCCGCCGAAAGGATCGCCTGACCAGCTCGGGTGGCGCTGTTCGGGCTCACCGGCCGCTCCACCGCGGGTCCCTCCCTGCACCCTCAACCGGCCACCGCACCTGAGATCCACCCCGACGAAGGGACCAGGAATCCCATGAACACCGTACCAAGCTATGTCACCATGGTCACGGTCACGCTCTGCATCATCGTGGTTCCCGTGATGGCCGCCATCAGCTATGTCGCCGTGCGACAACGCGGGTCAGGGCGTCGATCGGCGCTGGACGTGGCGCTGGGGGTCGGCGCGATCCTCGCGGCCTGGCTGGCCGCCGCCGCGGCCACCGGCGGCGCCGAAGTGTTCCTCGGCCATGCCGGCGATGCCTTCCCGGCCATCGCCGGTGGTCTGCTCATCCCCATCTCCGTCGGCGTGCTGCTCACGCGAATACCCGCGGTGCATGACGCGCTCGCCGCCCCCCGGGTGCTCGCGCTGCTCACCCTGGCCAACACATGGCGGGTCGCCGGTATCGTGTTCATCGCGCTGTACCTGAAGGGCCTGTTGCCAGCGCAGTTCGCGCTGCCTGCCGGGATCGGTGATCTGATCATCGGGCTGGCCGCGCCGTTCGTCGCCTACGCCCTGTGGAAGCGCCCGGCTCCACGCCGCCTAGCGATCACATTCCACGCCCTCGGCCTGCTGGACCTAGTGATGGCCGTCACGCTGGGCGTGACCTCGGCTCCCGGGGCCCTGCAGGTCTTCACCGCCCAACCGAACACCGTCCCGATGACTGTGCTCCCGGAGGTGCTCGTCCCGACCTTCCTGCTCCCAATAGGAGTGATCATCCACATCACGGCGCTGCGGATCCTCGCTCGCCAACCGTCGCTGATGGCCACCCGACCAGGCGCCCCGGCGAGCCCGGACCGCACACCCCAGGCCGCGTGAAATGGCCACGGCCAGATCGCGGTCACGCGGGTTAGCGCCGAGCACGGCGCGGTCGGCATCCTGGTCAGCAGCGCTGACTACGCAGAGGTGAGACAACTTGCATTCCGGAACCATGCTACGGCGACGACTTCCGGTACGATCACCACATGGGAACCGGCCACCAGCACCCGCCGCGGGGACTGAACCTGGGCTACGCCCGAGTCTCCACCACTCAACAGAGCCTGGAGCGCCAACTCGACGCGCTGGCCACCGCCGGCGTCTCCACCGAGTGCATCTACAGCGACAAGCGCACCGGGACCACCGTCGACCGGCCCGGCCTGACCGCGCTTATCGACTACGCCCGCGAAGGCGACACGGTCGTGGTGCACACCCTCGACCGGCTCGGCCGCAACCTGCGCGAGGTTCTTACGCTCGTGCATGACATGGCCGAGCGCGGCATCGGAGTTCGTTCACTGGCCGATCCGTTGCCGATCAACACCGCTGAGGAGGGCATGGGGCGCATCGCATTCCTCCTGCTGGCTCTGTTTGCCGAGATGGAACGCACCTACACCGCCGAGCGTGCCGCGCACGCTCGTGGCGTCGCCGAAGCCGCAGGCCGCCATGTCGGCCGGCCACTCGCTCACGCCGCGGACAAGATTGAGTACGCTCGGGTGCTCCAAGCTCAGGGTCACACCCTCGGCCAGATCAGCACTAAGACCGGTATCCCGAAAACCTCACTGCACCGCTACTTCGCAGGCGACCAGACGCCATCGCCCGCCAAGGCGCGATGAAGGTTCACACCTCACTTCGATGAGGCACGATGCGGCGTTGAGCTTGGGCCAGCTCCAGACGAACTATTTGTCGAGAATTCTTCTCCAGAAAGGAATCCAGTGGATACGCAGGCCGAAACGATCGAGTTCGAGGCCGAGGCGCGCCAGCTCTTGCATTTGATGGTCCATTCAATCTACTCGAACAAGGACATCTTCCTGCGAGAGCTTATCTCCAACGCCTCCGACGCGTTGGATAAATTGCGATTGGAAGCGTTCCGCAACAAGGACTTGCAGGTAGATATTTCCGATCTCCACATCGACATCGAGGTCGACCAAGAGCAGCGCACGCTCACTGTGCGGGACAACGGCATCGGCATGTCACGTGACGACGTGGTGCATCTCATCGGCACCATCGCGAAGTCCGGTACGGTTGAATTCCTGCACAAGGTGAGGGAGTCGAAGGATGCTGCAGCCTCGCCGGATCTCATCGGGCAATTCGGTGTTGGCTTCTACTCCAGCTTCATGGTGGCCGACAAGGTGACACTGCTGACGCGGCGCGCAGGAGAGAGTCACGCCACCCGTTGGGAATCCAGCGGTGAAGGAACCTACACCATCGAGCCGGTCGACGACGCGCCGCAAGGCACGGCGGTTACCCTGCATCTCAAACCGGAGGACAAGGAGGACCACCTCTTTGACTACACGGACGGCTGGAAAATCAAGGAGATCGTCAAGCGGTACTCCGACTTTATCGCATGGCCTATCAAGATGGAAGTCGAGCGCGCAGACAAGGATGGCAAGGTCGCGCGCGAAATCGAGACAATCAACTCAATGAAGGCGCTCTGGGCGCGCTCCAAGAGTGACGTCCAAGAAGATGAATACAAGGAGTTCTACAAGCACATAAGTCACGACTGGAGCGATCCGCTCGAGATCGTCAGCATGAAGGCGGAAGGGGCGTTCGAATACCAGGCACTGCTCTTCATTCCGTCCCGTGCGCCGTTGGACTTGTTCATGCGGGATCGCAAGCGAGGCGTCCAGTTGTATGTGAAACGCGTGTTCATTATGGATGATTGCGAAGCGCTCATGCCAGAGTACCTGCGCTTCGTCAAAGGTGTGGTGGATGCGCAGGACTTGTCGCTTAACGTATCACGAGAGATCCTCCAACAGGATCGTCAGATCCAGCTGATGCGCCGACGCCTGGTCAAGAAGGTGCTGTCGACGGTGCAGGACATGATGACCGCCAACGCCGACCGCTACAAGACGTTCTGGAAGGAGTTCGGCCGCGCCGTCAAGGAAGGACTTCTCGACGACTTCGAAAATCGCGATACGATTCTCGAGATCGCATCATTCGCATCGACCTACCACGCAGAGCAGTTGACCACTTTGCGTCAATACCTGGAGCGCATGAAGGAGGGACAACAACACATCTACTACATGACAGGCGAGTCGCGGCTGATAATCGAGAGCTCGCCGCACATGGAAGCCTTCCGAGCCAAGGGTTTTGAAGTGTTACTTCTGACTGACCCGGTCGACGAAATATGGGTCGAGTCGGTACGCGAATTCGACGGCAAGCGACTCCAGTCGATCGCCAAGGGACAGGTCGACCTCGACACCGAGGAAGAGAAAAAAGCGGCCGAACTCGAACGCGACCAGCAGAAGCAAGATTTTGCCGCCTTGCTGTCATGGATGACGACCACGTTGCAAGAGGACGTGAAAGAGGTACGATTGTCGTCGCGCCTCACCAGCTCGCCGGCATGTATCGTCGGAGACACGCACGACGTCACGCCAACCCTGGAGAAGATGTATCGCACCATGGGGCAGGACGTGCCGCACATCAAGCGCATTCTCGAACTTAATCCCACGCACCCGCTGGTGAGCGCACTGCAGAAAGCCTACGACGAGCGCAAGGACGACGCCGGAATGGCAGAGACTGCCGAGCTGCTGTACGGGATGGCGCTTCTTGCGGAGGGCGGTGAATTGGGTGATCCGTCACGTTTCATACGCCAACTGGCGGATCGACTGGCGCGGACGCTGTGAAGCAGAGAGGTAGGTCGGTCGCCAGGGCCAGGCCGACGAGCCCGGTGGTTTGCGCCGCGTCGGCGAGTGTCCGTGCTGCTGAGCATGTAGCGGTCAGGCGGCCAGCGGCAGCCGGATCCGGAACGCCGCTCCGGCGCCGGGCGCGGTGTCCAGCTCGGCGACTCCGCCGTGCGCTGCGGTAAGCGCGGCGACGATGGACAGGCCCAGCCCTGTCCCGCCGCGAGGGGACCAGGTTCGCGAGGAGTCAGCCCGGTAGAATCGCTCGAACGCCCGCTGCGCGTCCTGTGGCGCTAGGCCCGGGCCCTGGTCGGTGACTGAGAGCACGGCCCAGCCGGGTTCGGTGGTCACCCCGATGGTGACCGGGGTACCGGCTGGGGTGTGAGTGAGTGCGTTTGTCATGAGGTTACTCAGCACTTGTCGCAGCCGGGACTCGTCGCCGAGTACCACGGGCACCCGCTGCTCGCCTGTGTCGTCGTTAGTGACCTCCAGCGTGACTGGCCGGTCGGGGGCGAGCGCGAGGGCGTCGTGTACCGCGTCGGCGGCCAGCGCGATGAGGTCGACCGGCGCGCGGACCAGCTCTCGTTGTGCATCGAGCCGGGCGAGCAGCAGCAGGTCCTCGACCAGCAGCCCCATCCGAGCTGCCTCGGACTCGATCCGGTTTATCAGGCGGGGCACATCATCGGCCGCACCTTGCCGATAGAGCTCGGCGAACCCGCGGATCGAGGTGAGCGGGGTCCGTAGCTCGTGGCTGGCGTCGGCGACGAACCGTCGCATCCGTTCCTCGGAGCTGCGGGCGGCCGCCTCGGAGGCCTGCTGGGCGCGGAATGCCGATTCGATCTGGGCGAGCATCCCGTTCAACGCGCCGGAGAGCTGCCCGACCTCCGTGCGCGGCGGGTGCTCGGGCACGCGCCGGGTTAGGTCGCCCGCCGCGATGGCCTCCGCGGTGTCCTTCACCTCGGCCAGCGGCCTGAGGCTGCTGCGCACCGCGAGGTAACCGATAACGGCGAGCACTACCAGCACGACCCAGCCGATGAGCAGCTCAAGGAACGTCAGCCGGGACAACGTGGCGTCCACGCCCGCCAGGGTGGTCGCAACCAGCAGGCTGCCGGAGCCATCCGGCAACGGGGAGGCCAACAGCCGCCACTGTCCACCACCGTCGGTCGCCGGCACGGTGACGGCTCGCCCGTGCAGGGACGCGGCCTGAGCCGGGGTCCATTGCGGCAAGGCGGGGCCCGGCTGGCCGGCTCGTAGCGGTGACTCGAGCGCCCCTACCGGGGCGCCGGTCTCGTCGGTGACGGCCAGGTAGAACGCGCTGGGCAACCGGAACCGGCCGGGGCCGCCCCGGTCGCCGGCCGGGCCCAGCGCAGGCAGCCCTGGACCGGTACCGCGGTGCGGGCCGCGCAGGATCGGCTCACCGGCCTGGCGGAGCTGGCTGTCCACCTGGTCGAGCAGGAAGTCGTGCAGTGCGGTAGCCGTCAACACGCCCGCAGCGCCGAGCGCCACCGCGACCAGCGCCAGCAGCGCGGCGACCAGCCGCAGCCATAGCGGCGTCGCGGCCCAAAATTGTCGGACGACCCAGACCCGGCGCACGGCCCGGCCGGCCGCGCGCAGCCGGCCGGTGGTCGAGCCCGCAGCGGTCATGTCCGGGGCACGCGCAGCACGTAGCCGACGCCGCGCACGGTGTGTAGCAGCCGCGGCTCGGTGGTGTCCAGCTTGCGACGCAGGTAGGAGACGTAGGACTCGATCACGCCGGTGTCGCCGTTGAAGTCGTAATTCCACACGTGCTCAAGGATCTGGGTCTTGGACAGCACCCGTCCCGGGTTGCGCATGAAGTAGCGCAGCAGCTTGAACTCGGTCGGTGACAGCTCGACCAGCTCGCCGGCCTTGCGCACCTCGTGGGTGTCGTCGTTGAGCTCGATGTCAGCGAAGCTCAGGCGGGCGCTTGCCATGGCCACCCCGGAGCCGGCGCGGCGCAGGATCGCCCTGATCCGGGCGATCACCTCCTCGAGGCTGAACGGCTTGGTGACGTAGTCGTCCCCACCGAGCGTCAGGCCGGTCACCCGGTCGGCGGTGGCGTCGCGCGCGGTGAGGAACAGCACCGGCATCTGTAGGCCCTCGCCGCGCAGCTTGCGCACCATGTCGAAGCCGTCCATGCCGGGCATCATCACGTCGAGCACCAGCAGGTCGGGCGGGCTGCGCCTGGCCTGGGCCATCGCCTCGACGCCGTCGGTGGCGGTGGCCACCTCGAAGCCAACGTAGCGCAGGCTCACCGAGAGCAGCTCGACGATATTGGGTTCGTCGTCAACGACGAGCAGCCGAGCCTCAGAGCTCGCGGTAGCCACGGCACACCACCTCCTGGGCACGAGTGTGGGCGACGAGCCTCCCACTCTCCTGGACGTCACCTGTGAGTCGCCTGGCAGCGGTGGCATTGCTCACCAAGCGGCCATTCCCAGCTAACTCGAAGGAAACTGGCAGCCCGTCTCCAAGATGGTCGGCGACCGTGGCGACCGTGACCGCTTCACCCAGCCACGCCGCCCCGCCGTCCGACGCCCGGCCCTGCGCAGACCCCGCCACGATGCTGGCGCCGCCCCGCCTGTGGTCGGCCGAGATGGCCACCGCCATCGCGGCGGGCTCGCTGCTCGTGGGCTCACCAGAAGGAGCACCCCCTGATGAACCAGACCCCGCGGCCCTATGACCCAACCGCGCTGCTCGTCGTCGCCTCGATGAGCGCGGTGAGCCCCGCCGCCCAGGGCTTCGACGGATCGGCGATCACGCTAACCACACTGGATGGCCGGAAGGTCACCGTCACCGCCGCCAGCACTGTGGACGTCAACCTGCGCAGCGAGGGTTCGGTCGCCGACCTCAAGCCCCGTCAAACCGTCGTCGTGTCCGGCCAGACCGGCAGCGACGGCAGCATCACCGCCGACCGCATCGATGTCGGCGGCAGGGGTCCGAGGTGAGCATCACCATCGCTACCGAGCACAGCCCCGGGCCCGCTTCCGGTGGTGCCGAGCCGGTACGAACCGCACTGATCGAGATCGTCATCCCGGTGTACAACGAGGAGCGAGAGCTGCCTGGGTGCGTGCAGGTGCTGCACAGCTACCTGCGCGAGCACTTCCCGTTCGAGACGACGATCACGATCGCCGACAACGCGAGCACCGACGCGACGGCGCAGGTGGCCCGGGTACTGGCCGAGGCGCTGCCCGGCGTACAGGTGCTGCGACTGGAGGAGAAGGGCCGCGGCCGCGCGCTGCGAGCTGCGTGGTCGGCCAGCGACGCCGACGTGGTGGCCTACCTTGACGTCGACCTGTCCACCGGGCTCGATGCGCTGCTACCCCTGGTCGCACCGCTGATCAACGGGCACTCCGACCTGGCGATCGGCAGCCGGCTCGCGCCCGGCGCGCGCACTGTGCGCGGCACCAAGCGGGAGCTGATCTCCCGCGGCTACAACGCGCTGGTCCGGCTCTCCCACGGCGCCTCGTTCACCGACGCGCAGTGCGGCTTCAAAGCCGCGCGCACCGACGTGATCCGCGAGCTGCTGCCGGCGGTCCGCGACGAGGG
>DASYIL010000056.1:0-13893 GCA_035997545.1 Pseudonocardiaceae bacterium | reverse complement strand
CTCGAGGAGAGCATCGTTGCCGCGGGAGGCCACCACTGATGTGCTCACGTCGTCGATGAGTCGATGATCACTGCGTGGTGCCGACGCCTGACTGGTCTCGGTTACCGACACGTCGATGCCGTGCATGGCACCGCTCCGATGGCGATGGTGGTGATGCGTTCGGTGATCTCGGCGCACACGCCGGTGTCGGTCGACCGCGTCTCGGCCGTGGTCTCCGCGAGCGCGAGTACGAAGTTGACCGTGTCGCCGGCGTGGAAGGTGCCGACGTTGACGCTGGTATCCGAGGCGGCTGGCCTGAATCGATCTCGCCAGCTGCCGCTGCAACGTGCCGGGCACTGGCCGTTACTGCCGTGAACCTGGGGACTGCGCGACGACCTGATCAGCTACGACGCGGCATACGTCGCACTCGCCGAGGTTCTGGGAACGAGTTTGCTCACGACGGACAGCAAACTCGGGAACGCGCCAGGGATCCGCTGCAAGGTCGACCTGGTGCAGCTCCCGCCGAGCTGAGCAGCTTGTAGGAACCTTTGGCGGAGGCGGACGGGAATCGAACCCGCCTGGTCGAGGTGCTCGACCACGTCGGTGTTGAAGACCGCGGGGGCCACCAGGCACCCATACGCCCCCACCCGAGATCTTAGGGGTCGGGCAGCGGCACAGATCAGCCGAGGGTGACTCCTGGCCTGCGCCGCGGCCGGCAGGCACGATGAAGACGTGGACACCGACGCCGCCGTCCGGGTGTTCCTGCTCGACGATCACGAGGTGGTCCTGCGGGGGCTGCGCAACCTTCTCGAACAGAGCGGCAACATCGAAGTGGTGGGAGAGGCCGGCCGAGCCGACGAGGCGCTGCGCCGCATCCCCGCCGTCCGGCCTGACGTGGCGGTGCTGGACGTCCGGCTACCCGACGGCAGCGGCATCGAGGTCTGCCGGGAAATCCGAGCCTCGCTGCCCTCGGTCGCGTGCCTGATCCTCACTTGCTACGACGACGACGAGGCGTTGTCCGCCGCGATCCTGGCAGGGGCCGCAGGGTACCTGCTCAAGCAGATCCGCGGAACCGACCTGATCGAGGCGGTGCACCGGGTGGCGCGAGGCGAGTCGCTCCTGGATCCGACCGTCACCGCCACCGTGCACGCCCGGCTGCAGGCGACGCGACCCGCGACCGATCCTCGGGTCGAGGCACTGTCCGACCGGGAACGGGCAGTACTGGCGCTGATCGCCGACGGCCTGTCCAACCGGGAAATCGGCACTCGGCTGTACCTGGCGGAGAAGACCGTGAAAAACCACGTCTCACGACTGCTCGCCAAACTGCAAATGCAGCGACGCACGCAGATCGCGGTGTTCGGAGCGACCATGCGCGACCGGGGTGCGTTGCGACCACAGCAGCCCAGCAGCTGAAAAAACGGATGCCCTCATCACTGCTCCATTCGGCGCAATTTACTGCTCCGTTCGTCGGCGGTGCGAGCGCGAACCACCTACTCGGCGTAGCGCTGACGTCTCGCGGAGCCATCGTGCCGGAGTAGCATGCCGCGGTCTCCACTTCCACATGAGCTCATGCGAACCGTCTCACGAAAGGCACGTACACCGGTGACGTTGCACAGATTGCTGGACTACTTGCCGCGCGGCAACCTGCTCGACGACGACGCCTGGCAGAAGCGGCACAGAGTCTTGCTGTGGGTGCTGGGCCTACACCTACCCACGTTGTTTGTGTTCGCGTTGTGGCTTCAGCACAACCCGCTGACCACCTTCTACGGGTTGATCCCGCCAGCCTTGTGCCTGCTGGCCGGTATCGTTACAACGCAACGACGGGCGGCTTCCTTCTTCATCTCCGCTGGGCTGGTTTATTGCTCCGCAGCATTGGTCGTGATCACCAGGGGCTCCATCGAGGCTCATTTTCATTTCTTCATCATCATTGGATTCATCGCACTGTACCAGGACTGGGTGCCGTTCCTGTGGAACATCGTGTTCACGGTACTCAGCCACGGAATCGGGACAGCCTGGCAAGCCGGGCTGATCTTCAATCATCCGGCCGCACAGGAGAATCCATGGGTCTGGTCGCTCGTCCACGGCGTGGCCGTACTCTTTGCCTGTGTCGGCGTGGTCGTATTCTGGCGCACCACTGAGGATGAACAGAACAAGTCCATGCGCCTGGCCACGCAGCTAGCCGATGCAGAACTCGGCCAGCGCAAGTTCACCTCCGAGCTGCTGGTCAACCTCGCCCGGCGCAACCAGAGCATGCTCTACCGACAACTGGATATCATTAACCAGCTCGAGGAAAAGGAGCGCAACCCCGACGCGCTGAGTGAACTGTTCCGCCTTGACCACCTGGCTACCCGCATCCGGCGCAACGCGGAAAGCCTGCTGGTGCTATCCGGCGAGCAAGCGCCCCGGATTTGGCGGGAGCCGGTCCTGCTCATCGACGTCGTGCGCGCCGCGATCGCCGAAACCGAAGACCTGGATCGGGTTATTTTCTCCGTCGAAGAGCACCTGGCGGTGCTGGGTCACACGGTGACCGACCTCACCCACGCGCTCGCTGAGCTGACCGAGAATGCCGTGCGATTCTCCCCGCCGGAGGCCAAGGTCACCGTCCGCACCCGACGCTCCCTGCAGACTCCCGACGAGGTTGCCATCATCATTGAGGACTGGGGTGTCGGAATGCATCCAGAGGACCTGTCCCAGGCCAACGACCTGCTGGCGCATCCCAGGGACATCGACCTGTCAGTCTCCCAGCAGCTCGGGCTGCACGTCGTGGCTCGGCTCGCGGCCCGCCACCACATCCGGGTCTCGCTCACCACCACCCCGGGCTCTGGCGTCACGGCGGCGGTCATACTTCCTGCGGAACTGTTCGCCGGCGATCAGCTGGAGCTGGTGCCGACCACGCAGGCACCAGCCGGGCAGGCGCGGCTCTCATCGACCATCCCGCAGCCGCGGGGCCCCGCGGGTAGCGAGCATGCGCGGCCTGACCCGAACTGGACCGGCTGGTGGACGCCGACCCGGCTGCCCGCGGTGGAGACGTCCAGCCGTCCGGCCACCCCGGTGTACGCGACCGCCCAGAAGATGGCACCCCCAGTAGTGCCCCCAGCGGCGCTGCCGGGCGCTCCGGCGGTGTCGGCGACCGGCGCGGAACCGGCTGCTCCACCGCTGCGCCGCCGCGTGCCGCTGGCCAACCTGGCGGCCGAGCTGCGCCGAGGGTCGTCTGCGGGCGACACCGCCATCCCCGAGCCCACTCCGGCTCCCGATGCGAAGCGGGCCAGGGAGGCGCTGTCCCGTTACCAGGCCAGCCGGCTCGCCGCCCAGAAACAGATGGCACAGACGCAGGGCAACGGCAGCACCGGGGATGGGCCTTGAGCGCGCCCCGGGGTCAACTCGACTGGCTGCTCAACGACTTCATTCGGGACACGCCGGGAGTGCTGCACGCTCTGGTCATCTCCGGCGACGGTCTCCCGCTGGCCGCATCGGGCAATGTCGATGCGGTGCTCGGCGACCAGCTTTCCGCCGCCACCTCCGGGCTGGTGAGCCTGTCCAAAGGGGCAGCGCAGCTGCTGAACCTGGCTCCGGTGAGCCAGACCGTCGTCGAGATGGCCGGCGGCTACCTGTTCACGACGTCGATCAGCCAAGGCTCGACGCTCGCCGTCGTTGCCTATCGGCACTGCGACATGGGCATGGTCGGCTATGAGATGACCATGCTCGCGTCCCGGGTAGGGCACGTCCTGACCCCGGCGCCCCGCACAACCCAGACCCGCACAACCCAGACCCGCACGACCTAGGAGCGGATAGTGCCGTGACCTACACCGGCGACTACGGCTGGCGCGAAGGCGACCGGGTTGTCCCGGCGTATGCGTTCACGCAAGGACGTACCCGGACAGCCGGGCCGGAGTTGCCGCTCGAGGCGCTCGTCACTGCCACCAAGCTTGCCGTGGAGCAACTCCCGACGCTACAGGTGGAGCGCCGGGCCATCGTCCGGATGTCAATGCGACCGATCTCAGTGGTGGAGATCGGGGCGGCCTTGCACCTCCCGGCCGGCGTAGCGCGGGTGCTGGTCAGCGAGCTGGCCGAGGCCAGCCTCCTCACCGTGCACCTGCCTCCGTCCACCGACGCCATCGGAGGGCCCGGACCAGAGATCTTGGAGAGACTGCTCGATGGACTACGCACCCGTTAGGGACGATCAGCGATTCGCCTCGGTCACTGATCGCCCGCTGATCCCGCTCAAGATTCTGGTGGCAGGCGGGTTCGGGGTCGGGAAGACCACGTTTGTCGGGTCGCTGTCGGAGATCTCCCCGCTGAGCACCGAGCAAGAGATGACTTCGCTGTCAGCCGGCGTCGACGACACAACCGCCGTTCCGGACAAGACCACTACCACGGTGGCGATGGACTTCGGCCGGATCACGATCGACGATCAGCTCGTCCTCTACCTGTTCGGAACGCCCGGTCAGAACCGCTTCTGGTTTATGTGGGACGAGCTGGCCCACGGCGCGGTCGGTGCTGTCGTGCTCATCGACGTCCGACGGCTGGACGAATCCTTCGCGGCGATCGACTACTTCGAGGACCGCCAAATTCCCTTCGCGGTGGCCCTCAACCAGTTCCCGGGTGGCCCGGCCTACCCTGACGACACCGTGCGCGACGCACTGGGACTCCCGCGGGACTGCCCGCTGGTGCGGATGGACGCCCGCGAGGCCCGCTCCAGCCTCGACACACTCGTTGCGCTGGTCGTGCACGCCTTGGCGTGCAGCACACCGTAAGCGCCCCATGAGCGACCCCAGCCCGGCCGCTCATGATCATGAACAGCCGGGCCGTGGTGGCGGATCGTGCAGTAGGTTACGCTTCCGTGCTGGCCGTCTGATCGCCGCCCGGACGCCGAAGCAGCCGGTTGCGCCGCCCGGCTCATGAATTTGCCTGTAGCTAACCGAGGGTAGGCAGAGCGGTAACCCTCCGCACTCTACTGTTATCCCATGGCCACTCCTGATCTTCACCCCCGCCACGACCTGGGCATGCATCCGGGAGAGTCGGACCCGGCGGTAATGTTGGGTCGAGTGCTGGTGCTTCTCGCGGCCATCGTGGCGATGGTCACGCCGGCGCTGGTGTGGTGGCTCTCGTGACCCTGCGTACGCACGCGACCGCCCTGCAGATGTGCGAGAGGCCAGCTGCATGCCAGCGGCGGTCAGGGTCTCAACGGTGCGGATGATCCCGGACAGGCTGCGCCCCAGCCGGTCGACCACGACGTCACCCTTGCGGACGTAGTCGATCAGGGCGGTCAGGCCCTCGCGATCATCACGGACCCCGATCGCCTGTCGTCGAATATCTGGTCGACTCCTGTGGCGTTCAGCCGGTCGCGCTGTTGGACTAGCGACTGCCGGTCGGTCGATACCCCGCCCGCGTCGATGGCTTCCAGCGGTGACCGCAGCCCCCAGGCCACTCGCTCACTGCCATCAGGCCCCCCTCCGCACTGTCGCCTCACCGAGCAACTCGCGCAGCTCGGCCACCTTTTGATCAGTCAACACTGTCGTGGTCTTGATCGCCCCATCGAAGGTGAGCAGTCCGCGAGAGCAGCTGCTCGCCTAGGCGACGGTCCGCAGGTGCGGGCGGCGTTGCGCCGATGCTTGGCTGCGTCAGAGCGGCAGTCCCGAGAGCGACCGCCCGACCACCACTTCTTTTTCGATGGCGACAAGCTGGAGCTGTATACGGGCACCGCGCTGGCGTGGCTAGGAGATCCAGCGGCGGAGGACCACGCACGGCACGCCGCGGCACGCTCCGAGGCGGGCGGCCAGCGCCGCCGGGTAGCAACCGCGCACCTCGACTTGGGACTAGTGCTGGCGCGGCTGGGGCGCCCCGACGAAGCCGCCCACCACGGGGTGCTCGCGCTTGAATCCAACGAGCTGGTGCCGTCGAACACCTGGCGAGCCGACGAACTGACCGCCGCCGTGAGCGGGTACCACGGTGTGCCCGAGGTTGAGGCACTGCGCGAACTCAGTGCCCAGCGGAGTATTCACATCGCCAGGGCTCTTGTCAGCCGCGCGTCTCGTCCACCAGCCAGGACAGGTACTCGGCGCTGCCACCGGTGATCGGGGTCGCGATAATCTCGGGAACCTGATAGCTGTGGTTGGCCTTGATGTACTCGGTCAACGCCGCGACCCGATCGGTGGCGGTCTTGATTTCCACCCGCCACTCCTGCTCGGTCTGCACTTCGCCCTCCCAGCAGTACACGCTGGTGATCGGCCCGACGATCTGCGCACACGCGCCCAGCTTGGCCTCGATCACCCCGGCAGCAAGAGTGCGCGCAGCGTCCTCGCTGCCCGTGGTCGACGCGACGATGACGTGATCAGACGACATACCCAAGATCGTACGAGTCAGGCGACGGGCTCTCCCCAGCCACCACCACCGGGGGTTTCGATGCGGATCCGGTCACCGCGACGCAGCGGCCAGGTGCCCTTGCTGGGTAGCTCCACCTCGGTCCCGTCAGCGCGGCGCAAGATGTTGCGCCCCACCGCCCCAGAGTCCCCGCCGCCGAGCCCCCACGGTGGGTGTTCGCGCCGCTCAGACTGCACCGTCAGCGTGCAGTCAGCCAGCACCTCGATCTCCCGGATCAGACCGTCGCCGCCGGGATGCTGGCCAGCGCCACCGGAGGAGGACCGCAGCTCGTAGCGCCACACCCGCAGCGGGTAGTCCAACTCCATCGCCTCGGCGGGGGTGTTCTGCGTGTTGGTCATCCCGGTGTGCACCCCGGACATGCCGGGACGGCCGGGGGTGCCGCCCTCACCGCCGCCCAGCGTCTCGTAGTAGCTGAACGGGTGGTCATCGCTAGTGCCGATGAGCAGGTTGTTCATCGTGCCCTGGCTGGCCGCGGGCACCCGCTCGGGAATCGCTTGAGCGAAGGCGCCGAGCAGGACGTCGACGATCCGTTGGCTGGTCTCAACGTTGCCGGCGGCGGTCGGCGCGGGGAACCTCGCGTGCACCACGGAGCCTTCCGGGGCGCGCACGTGCAGGCAGCGGTAGCAGCCGGCGTTGGGCGGCGCGTCCGGGTCGGTCAGCATCCGGAACACGAACATCGCCGACGACAGGGTCACCGCGAACACCGCGTTGCAGTTCACCGGGATCTGCGGGTCGGTGCCGTCGAAGTCGATCGTCACCTCGTCGCCGGCGACGGTCACCGCGGCGTGGATCGTCACCCCGGCACCGATCTCGAGGACGTCAGAGTTGCGGTAGCACCCGTCCGGGATCTCCGCCACCGCCGCCCGGACCCGCCGGTCGGAGTAGTCACAGACCGCAGCCATCGCCTCGTGCAGCCGCGCCACCCCCATCCGGGCGGCGAGCTCCCGCAACCGGACCGCCCCGACGTGGTTGGCCGCGAACTGCGCCCGCAGGTCACCCCGGCGCTCTCCGGGCGTCCGCGAGTTCGCGGCGATCAGCCGCACCACGTCGTCACGTTCCCCGCCGGCGTCGGCGATCAGGATGGGCGGGATCCGGAGTCCCTCCATCGCGATCTCGGTGGCGGTCGCCGGCATGGACCCCGGAGCCGCCCCGCCGACGTCGGCGTGGTGCGCGCGGTTGGCCACATAGCCGAGCACGGTGCCTTCTTCTGGGTCGTGAGAAGAGCCGACGGCGGCGACGATCGTCAGGTCCGGCAAGTGGGTTCCACCCAGGTACGGGTCGTTAACGCAGACCTGCTGACCCGGCCGCAGCGCGCCGTAGGTATCGAGCACCGCACGGACGCTGGCTGGCATCGCGCCCAGATGCACCGGAATGTGCTCGGCTTGGGCGACCATCTCCCCGTCGCAGTCGAACACCGCTGCCGAGCAGTCGGCGCGCTCCTTGATGTTCGGGGAATACGCCGCGCGCCGCAGCGCGACGCCCATCTCGTCGGCGACCCCGGCCAGCGCGTGCCGGAACACCTCCAGCTCGACCGCGGACAGCTCAGCCATCGAGGCGCACCACCAGGTTGCCGGCGCCGTCCACCACGGCGATCTCACCGTCAGCCAGCAACGTGGTGGTGTCCGGCTGCTCGATCAACGCCGGGCCGGTGACCTTGTCCCCGGACGTCAACCCTGCTCGGGAGACCACCCGAGCCACGCCCGCACCACCGATCTCTCGAGACCGCTCCGGTGCAGGCTCCCCCTGATCCCAATCGCGTGGAGGTTGTGACAGGACCGGGTCACCCCGCGCCACCACCCGCAGCGTGACGATCAGCACCCGCTCGTCACACATGGCGTACCCGTAGGCATCCCGGTGCGCGCGGTGCAGCAGCTGCGCCGGATCCGCGCCGGCCTCGACGACGAGCCGCAGCTCGTGGGACTGGCCGGCGTAGCGGGCATCAGCGACCCGGGACACGGTGATCTCGCCCGCCACACCCTGGCGCTGCAGCTCCTGGCGGGCCTGATTCTCCAGCGCCGCCCAGGCGTCGGTGAGATCGTCGTCGGCCGGCGCCATCACCGTCCGCGACGCCTCATAGCGGGCCGGCGCGAGCAGCAAGCCTAGGGCGCTGAGCACTCCCGGTGCGGGCGGCACCACCACAGCGCGGCAGCCCAGCTCGCGGGCCAGCGCGGTCGCGTGCAGCGGGCCGGCGCCACCGTAGGCGACCAGCGCCAACCCGGCCGGGTCGACGCCGCGCTCGGTGCTGACCTTGCGCAGGGCACGAGCCATCGTGGCCCGCACCACCGCCAGGATCCCGGGCGCCCCACCGGCGGACTCCGGTAGCGCACCGACGGCGCGCGCGGCCGCGTGGATGTCCAGGCGCAGGCCCCCGCCCAGTTCCCGGTCCGGGTCGAGGTGGCCGAGTACGCAGTGCGCGTCGGTCACCGTCGGCTCGGCGCCACCCAGCCCGTAACAGGCCGGACCGGGCTCGGCACCGGCCGACCGCGGACCGACCCGCAATGCACCTCCGGTGTCGACCCAGGCGATCGACCCACCACCCGCCCCCACCGTGTGGATCCCGACCGCCGGGGTGCGAAACGGCAGCCCGGCGATCTGCGCGGATGTCGAGACCTCCGGCTGGCCCCCTCTGATCAGGCACACGTCGGTGGACGTGCCGCCCATGTCGAAGGCAATCGCGTCCCCGAAGCCCGCGCCCCGCGCCACCGCACCTGCCGCGACCACACCAGCGGCGGGCCCGGACAGCAGCGTGTGCACCGGGGCGGCCGCCACGAAATCAACGCCGGCGGTGCCCCCGCCCGAGGTCATCACGGTGATCGTCGGGCCCGGGAGCCGGGTCGTCAGATCGGATAGGTACCGGCGCATGATCGGCTCGATCGCGGCGTTGAGCACGCACGTCGACGCCCGCTCGTACTCGCGGAACTCTGGGAGCAGCGTGCTGGACCGGGTGATCGGCACGTCCAGCCGGCTCAGCGCCTCGCAGAGCCGACGCTCGTGCTCGTCGCCAGCGTAAGAGAACAGCAGGCTCACCGCCACCGACTCCGGCTCCAGGCGCTCGACCTCGCGAACCACCCGGTCGATCTCCTCGTCGGTCAACGCGATGACCGGCTCGCCGTCCGGGCTGGTCCGCTCGACGACGGTGACGACCCGGTCGTGCGGTACCAGCGGCTCGGGGCGGGTGACCGTCAGGTCGTAGAGGGCGGGCCGGTCCTGCCGGGCGATCTGCAGCACGTCGGCGAACCCGTCGGTGGTCACGAGAACGGTCCGGGCGATCTTGCGTTCCAGCAGGGCGTTGGTGGCGGTCGTGGTGCCGTGCGGCAGGAGTCGCAGCGCCACGCCGGGCCAACCCTCCTCGACGCCTCGCGCGACACCCATCGCCTGGTTGTCCGCAGTTGTGGGCACCTTCACCGCCCTGGGCCGGTGACCCGCGGCGTGCACGACGACATCGGTGAACGTGCCGCCGACATCGACCCCGGCACATGCCTCGGTGTCGCTAGCCATCACTGCCCTCCTCTGCAGATGTCAGGACCTGCACTGAATAACATCATGGACGGCCTACTCGCCGAGCTGTACTGTGCGACGCGCCCTGTACGCTCAGTGACAATTGTGATCGCCGAGCGTTACCCTTTCTTCGATGAACATCTCAGTCTCGGGACAAGGGCCACACCGGTGACGAGGGTGGCTCGCTCGGTGTTGCTCCCCATCGCGCTGCTCGGGCTCGTGTCACTCACCGCTGGCTTGGCCTGCGCCGGCCAGGGCAGCGCGTCGCAGACCGGCTGCACCCGCACGATCACCCGAGCCTACGACGTGCATCCGGCGCTGGGTGCCGCGTCGCCGGGAGACACCGTGTGCTTCACCGGCGCTGACCTCGCTCATGCGGACCTGAACTTGACCAGATCAGGTACCGCCGACGCGCCGATTCGTCTGGTCTCGGACGGGCATACCACTGTCCACCAAGTCCACATCATCGCCGACTACGTGCTCATCCAGGGCTTCACGATCGTCGGCGGTGGCGAGCTACTGCTGGCGGGCGCCCGGATCACTGCGCAAAAGAACACCATTCGCGACACCCAGCAAGGCGGGATCGTCTGCGCGTCGTGCATCGACTCGACCATCGAGTCCAACACCGTGCAGCATGCCAGCGCCACCGGCATCTCCCTCAGCGGGCAGCGGATCACCGTTCGCCGCAACCTCGTAACCGGGACGGTCGCCGGTGACAACGGCGACGCCGATGGCGTACGTTTCTTCGGCAACGGTCACCGAATCATCAGCAACATGATCCGGGACATCTCCGCCAGCGGCTATCCGACTCCCCCGCACCCTGACTGCTTCCATACGTTCGACACCGGCCACCCACCCACCTTCGACATCGAGATCGTGGGAAACGCCTGCCACAACGTCGACGAGCACTGCTTGATCGCCACCGGTGACGAGGATGGCAACGGGGACGCCCCCGCCGGCTCGCGGTCGATCACGTTCACCGGCAATATGTGTGCAGTCAACGGTGATCAAGCAGCGAGTCTGCGTCACTGGCCCAACGTCGACCTACGCAAGAACAAGCTCTTCGGCCCGAACGTGAAGCGCGGGATATTGATCAGCCATGGCTCGACCGGATGTACCGTGAGGGACAACACCACGGCTGACGACGTCCCCACCTTCGACATTGACGACGCCTCTCGCCCGGGTTTCCGAGATCAAGACAAAAATTCCTTTTAACGTGGACGGGATCAAACGCTCGAAGTGATCGTATCCCCTTCTGGCGCCCACTCGTCAGCCCTTTTCACTGACCATGAGCAAAGGATACGTAGTACCGTAGGGAATGTGTTGAGCACCCCGCCTGGGTACCGGCTAGACTACGTGCACCGTATCGGCGCAGCGGTGCTCGGCATCGGGTTGTGCGTGTTCGGGGTACTCGGGGTCGCCAACCGGCTGGAGTTCCTCGCGGTGCAGGGAAAGGTCCTGCTCGGACTGGCCACGAACGGCCTGCTGTCGACGATCTCGCTCATCGTCGGCGGGATCCTCATCGGCGCTGCGTGGCGCGGTGGCCGGAGCTCCTCGACGGTCACGGTGGTCATCGGTGCGCTCTTCCTGCTCTCCGGCTTGATCAACCTCGCCGTGCTGCACACCGAGTTCAACCTGCTGGCGTTCCGGCTCTCGAATGTGATCTTCAGCTTCATCGCCGGGATGTTGCTGCTGTTCCTCGGCGCCTACGGTCGCTTCAGCGGCGGCTTGCCGGCGAACAATCCCTATTACCAGCAACGGCATCGCAATGATCCGAACTCCGGAGCAAGGGAAATCACTGGCCAGGACGACGGCATCGACGCGGCCGAGCTGGCCGTCGCCGAGCTGGCGGTCGCCGAGGGTCACCCCACCCCGGAGCAGGAGAAGCTGGTGCGCGAGGACGCGCAGCGCCGAGCCTACGAGGCGCATCTACGCGCGTGGGAGTTCTACGAGAGTGGCCAAGCACGCGACGCGACATCCCCCATCCCTCCCCATTGGCAGGGATCGTCCTACCCACCCTGGTCCCGGAGGCGCTGAGCGCACGGGCAACGCTGACTCCGCGCCCACCCGGCTCTAACGATTAGCTCGATCGTGGCGTAACACTGCACCGGCCATTGACGACAAGCAGGGTGGAGAGCCCCGGCGCAGACCCCCGACCTGCGACGGGGCTCTCTGCGTACACCACACATCCTGCTTGCTTGCACCAGACGGCGCTGATCGACTGCCAAGCCGGGCGGACTCCGCGGGCTCGGAAGTGAGCCGGCTCACCCCTCAAAGAGTGAAGCTTGCCTGGGTTACCAGTCGGTAATATTCTGTGTTACCGGCCAGTAGATCGGGAGCCGCCACTACTTCGGAGCGAGGACAAGCGAGGACATGGGTCACTACAAGAGCAACCTTCGCGACCTGGAGTTCACCCTCTTCGAGGTCTTCCGGGTGCAGGATGTGATGGGCGTCGGCCCGTTCGCGGAGATGGACCGCGACACCGCGCACCACGTGCTCGGCGAGATCGACCGGCTGGCCCGCGGGCCGCTGTCAGAGTCCTTTGCCGAGTCCGACCGCAACCCGCCGGTGTTCGACCCCGACGCGCACACCGTCGAGCTCCCGGCAACGTTTAAAAAATCCTATCGGGCGCTGTGGGACGGCGAGTGGTATCGGCTGGACCTGCCCACCGAGCTGGGCGGCTATGGCGCGCCGGCCTCGCTACGCTGGGCTGCTTCGGAGCTGATGCTGGGCGCGAACCCGGCGGCGTTCATCTACATGGGCGGCCCCAACATGGCCCGCGTGGTGCACAACGAGGGCACCGCGGAGCAGCGGCGCTGGGCCCAATTCATGATCGACCGAGCCTGGGGCTCCACCATGGTGCTCACCGAGCCCGACGCGGGGTCGGACGTGGGCGCCGGGCGCACCAAGGCCCTCCCCCAGCCCGACGGCTCGTGGCACATCGAGGGCGTGAAGCGCTTCATCACCTCGGCCGAGCACGATCTGACCGAGAACATCGTGCACATGGTGCTCGCCAGGCCGGAAAGGCCTGGGATCGACGCAGTGCCCGGCACCAAGGGCCTGTCGCTGTTCCTGGTCCCGAAGTACCGCTTCGACACCGACACCGGTGACCTGGGCGAGCGCAACGGCGTCTTCGTTACCGGCGTCGAGCACAAGATGGGCATCAAGGTCTCCACCACCTGCGAGCTCACCTTCGGCGCGCACGGCACGCCCGCGGTCGGCTGGCTGCTCGGTGACGTGCACAACGGCATCGCGCAGATGTTCCAGGTGATCGAGTATGCCCGGATGATGGTCGGCACCAAGGCCATCGCGACGCTGTCCACCGGCTACCTCAACGCACTGGAATACGCCAAGGAACGTGTGCAGGGCGCCGACATCACCCAGATGCACAACAAGCGTGCGCCGCGGGTGAGAATCACCCACCACCCCGACGTCCGCCGGATGCTGATGCTGCAGAAAGCCTACGCCGAGGGCCTGCGCGCGCTGTACCTCTATACCGCGACCTACCAGGACACAGTCGAGATCGGCGGCCAGGACGCCGGGCTGGCCGCGCGGGTCAGTGATCTGCTGCTGCCCGTCGTCAAAGGAGTCGGCTCGGAACGGGCCTACGAGATGCTCACGCTGTCACTACAGACCCTGGGCGGGTCCGGCTTCCTGCAGGACTACCCCATCGAGCAATACATCCGCGATGCCAAGATCGACAGTCTGTACGAGGGCACCACGGCGATCCAGTCCCAGGACTTCTTCTTCCGCAAGATCGTCCGGGACCGGGGTCAGGCGATCGGGCACCTGAACAACGAGATCCAGACGTTCCTGGACGGCGCCGGAGGCAACGGTCGACTCAAGGAGGAGCGGGCGCTGCTGGCGACCGCGCTGGGTGACCTGCAGGCGATGCTCGAGACCATGATCGACTTCGTGACCTCGGCGCAGAAAGACCCGCGCAACACCTACAAGGTCGCCCAGCAGACCGTGCGCTTCTTGATGAGCACCGGCGACGTGCTAATCGGCTGGCTGCTGTTGCGCCAAGCCGAGGTG
>DASYIL010000055.1:0-35107 GCA_035997545.1 Pseudonocardiaceae bacterium | reverse complement strand
GGGTGTCGGCCAGGGCAACGAACGTGTCGACCAGTGCGGGTTCACGCGCTGTGGGTGTTGCGGATGTCATGATAAGGCCTCCGTCCTCGGGATGGGGGCCACCACTGGTCCTCTACCGGGTAACGTAGCCCTCGGCTGACGACCTGGACGCGATGTCGGCGATAAGCTGGGCGTTCGCATACGCGAATGCGTGCAGGGTTGCCAGCGCCGATTCGGCTGAGATCTCCAGCTGGGCCATCACCATGCCGGTGGCCTGGTGGATCTCCGCGGGCTGCGGGCCCACGTCGGTCAGCCACTTCTCCGGCTTCGGCCTCAGCCATAGCGGGTCGCCGAGGCATCACCATTGGATTGGTGCTTCGCCCATCAGGCGGGCCGACGGCCCGACCGGCGGCTACTTCGACAAGACCGGCCCACTGCCCTGGTAGTCCACTGACCGCCACCGTTGGCCTTCGTCTCACCGCGATCAGATCTGTGCTGGTCAGAAGGTCGGACACCCTACGGCTCTCAGGATGCGGGAGCAGCTCCCGCAAGGTTGACGGTGTCGGGCGGGGCCCGTTACCGTCGGGGCGTGCTGATCCCCACCGGCCTCGTACTTTGTCGGTGCGTCGTCTGAAGAGCCACGACGTCGACGTGCCAACCCTCGCTTCCAGCCCGGCCCGGGCGGCGAGGGTTTTTTGATGCCCAGGGCGAGCAAACGATGAGCTGAGGCAGGACCATGACAATCGTGACCCCGCGAGAAACGTCGACCCCCGAGCAACCGCCCAAACCAGCCCCGCCAGCAGGTGCGCCAGTGCGCGTCACCGGCGCGCAGGCCCTCGTGCGCTCGCTTGAGGCGGTTGGATGCGAGGCCGTTTTCGGCATCCCCGGTGGCGCGGTGCTGCCGGCCTACGACCCGCTGCTCGACTCGACCCTGGTACGCCATGTTCTGGTCCGCCACGAGCAGGGCGCGGGGCACGCCGCTGCGGGCTATGCCCAGGCCACCGGCCGGGTCGGCGTGTGCATGGCTACCTCTGGCCCTGGCGCGACCAACTTGGTCACCCCGATTGCCGACGCGCATATGGACTCGGTGCCGATCGTGGCGATCACCGGGCAGGTCCCGCGCGCTTCGATCGGCAGCGACGCCTTCCAAGAGGCGGACATCTGCGGCATCACCATGCCGATCACCAAGCATAACTTCCTGGTGATAGACCCGGCGGAGATTCCCCGGGCCATCGCCGAGGCGTTCCACCTCGCCTCCACGGGCCGGCCAGGGCCGGTCCTGGTGGATATCCCGAAGGATGTGCTTCAGGCGCAGACCACCTTCTCATGGCCCCCCGAGCTGCAGCTTCCCGGTTACCGGCCGATCACTCGGCCGCACGGCAAGCAGATCCGCGAGGCCGCCCGGCTGATCGCCGCCGCCCGCCGCCCGGTGCTCTACGTCGGCGGCGGCGTGATCAGGGCGCGGGCCACCGCGGCGTTGCGGGAGCTGGCCGAGCTGACTGGCGCGCCGGTGGTGACCACGCTGATGGCGCGCGGCGCGTTCCCCGATTCGCATCCGCAGCACGTGGGCATGCCCGGCATGCACGGCACGGTGGCTGCGGTCGCGGCGATGCAGCACTCCGACCTGCTGGTGGCGCTGGGGGCTCGGTTCGACGACCGGGTCACCGGGCAGCTGTCCTCCTTCGCACCGGGCGCCGCGGTGGTGCACGCCGACATCGACCCCGCGGAGATCTCCAAGAACCGGCATGCCGACGTGCCCATCGTTGGTGACTGTGCCGAGGTGATCGGCGAGCTGATCACGGCGGTGCGGGCCGAGTTCCACACCGGTGGCCCGGACCTGGCCGTCTGGTGGGCGCAGCTGGAGAGCTGGCGCACGACGTTCCCGCTGGGTTACGACAGCCCGACGGACGGCATGCTCTCCCCGCAGCTCGCCATCAAGCGGATCGGTGAACTGGTCGGCCCGGACGCCATCTACACCGCTGGGGTGGGCCAGCACCAGATGTGGGCGGCGCAGTTCATCAGTTACGAGAAGCCAGGCACCTGGATCAACTCCGGCGGCCTGGGCACGATGGGTTTCGCCGTGCCGGCGGCAATGGGCGCCAAGCTGGGCAGGCCAGATGTCGCGGTCTGGGCCATCGACGGCGATGGCTGCTTCCAGATGACCAACCAGGAGCTTGCGACCTGTGCCATCGAGAACATCCCAATCAAGGTTGCCGTGATCAACAACGGTAGCCTCGGGATGGTCCGGCAGTGGCAGAACCTGTTCTACTCGCAGCGCTACTCGAACACCGACCTCGGGACCCACTCCCGGATCCCGGACTTTGTGAAGCTCGCTGAGGCGCTGGGCTGCGTGGGCCTGCGCTGCGAGGCTGAGTCGGACGTGGACAAGGTCATCGAGCAGGCGATGGAGATCGATGAGCGCCCGGTCGTGATTGACTTCGTGGTGGGCAAGGACGCTCAAGTGTGGCCGATGGTCGCCGCCGGCACCTGCAACAGCCACATCATGGCGGCGCGCGACATCCGCCCGCTGTTCGACGAGGACGGATCCTGATGACCAAGCACACCATGTCGGTGCTGGTGGAGAACAAGCCTGGCGTGCTGGCCCGGGTGGCGGGATTGTTCAGCCGCCGCGGGTTCAACATCCATTCGTTAGCGGTCGGCCCCACCGAGAACCCCGACATCTCGCGGATGACCATTGTGGTCGCCGTCGACGAGCTGCCTCTGGAGCAGGTCACCAAGCAGCTCAACAAGCTGATCAACGTCATCAAGATCGTGGAGCTCGACCCCGCTGCGGCGGTACAGCGGGAGCTGCTGCTGGTGAAGATCCGGGCGGACACCACGGTGCGCTCCCAGGTGCTCGAGACCGTCGCGCTGTTCCGGGCCAAGGTGGTCGACGTCTCCCCGGAGGCGCTGACCATCGAGGCCACCGGGACTGAGGATAAGCTGGATGCACTGCTGCGGATGCTGGAGCCCTTCGGCGTCCGTGAGATGGTCCAGTCCGGCATGGTCGCCATGGGCCGAGGCCCCCGCGCCATCACTGCCAACCCGCTCCGTTAGCGACGCTTGACGCGTTCTGGATGCAGAACGCTGTATTCGGCCCCAAATAAGCGTGTTCTGCATCCAGGACGCGGCATCAGAGCTAGAGCAGGGAGCCACTGATGAGTGCAGAGATCTTTTATGACGACGATGCTGACCTGTCGATCATCGGCGGCCGGCAGGTGGCCGTGATCGGCTATGGCAGCCAGGGGCACGCGCATGCGCTGAGCTTGCGCGATTCCGGGGTCGACGTCCGCGTCGGCCTGCCGGAGGAGTCCAAGTCGCGCCAGAAGGCGGCCGACGAGGGCCTGCGGGTGGTGACACCCGCTCAGGCCTCGGCCGAGGGTGACGTCATCATGATTCTCGCGCCGGACACCAAGCAGCGCACCATCTACGCCCAGGACATCGCGCCGAACCTGAGCTCGGGCGACGCCCTGTTTTTCGGGCATGGCTTCAACATCCGGTACGACCTGATCAAACCGCCGTCCGATGTGGACGTCGCGATGGTGGCGCCCAAGGGTCCCGGGCACCTGGTTCGCCGGCAGTTCGTCGACGGCAAGGGGGTGCCGTGCCTGATAGCGGTCGAGCAGGACCCCACCGGTGGCGCTCAGGCGCTGGCGTTGTCCTATGCGAAGGCGATCGGTGGCACCCGCGCCGGGGTGATCAAGACCACCTTCACCGAGGAAACCGAGACCGACCTGTTCGGCGAGCAGACCGTGCTCTGCGGCGGGATCACCGCGCTGGTGCAGGCCGGGTTCGAGGTCCTTACCGAGGCCGGCTACGCCCCCGAGGTGGCATACTTCGAATGCCTGCACGAAGTCAAGCTCATCGTCGATCTGATGTACGAAGGCGGGATCACCCGGATGCGCTACTCGATCTCCGACACCGCCGAATACGGGGACCTCACCCGCGGGCCGCGGGTGATCGCGCCTGAGGTCAAGGACGAGATGCGCCGGATCCTCACCGAGATCCGGGACGGCACCTTCGCCCAGGAGTGGGTCGCCGAGGACGACAACGGGCGGCCGAACTTCGCGAAGCTGCGCGCCGAGGGGGAGCGGCATCCCATCGAGCAGGTCGGCGCTCGGCTGCGCGGGCTGATGTCCTGGGTGGATCGCCCGCTCACCGACACCGCCTGAGGCGGGCATCGGGGTCCCCGTGGCTAGACTCGGTGATCGTGAACCAATCCCCGAACAGACCACGAGTCTTGATCGCTGAGAAGCTCGCTCCGTCGGTGCTGGAGGTATTCGGCGCCGAGTTCGACGTCCACCACGTCGACGGCACCGACCGGCCAGCGCTGTTCGAGGCGCTGGCCGGCGCCGAGGCGCTGCTGGTGCGCTCGGCCACCCGGGTGGACGCCGAGGCGCTCGGCCACGCCCGCCAGCTCAAGGTCGTCGCCAGGGCCGGTGTCGGGCTGGACAACGTTGATGTGCCTGCGGCCACCAAGCGCGGGGTGATGGTGGTCAACGCGCCCACCTCCAACATCGTTTCGGCCGCCGAGCACGCCGTCGCGCTGCTGCTCGCGGTGGCTCGGCGCATCCCTGCGGCCGACACCAGCCTGCGTAGTGGGCAATGGAAGCGCAGCTCGTTCGGCGGCGTCGAACTGTTCGGCAAGACCATCGGTGTGGTGGGCCTGGGCAAGATCGGTCAGCTGGTCGCGCAGCGGCTGGCGGCCTTCGGCACCGAGCTGATCGCCTACGACCCCTACGTGGCCCCGGCGCGGGCCGCGCAGCTGGGCATCGAGCTGGTCGACCTTGATGAGTTGCTGTCCCGCGCGGACGCCATCTCGATCCACTTGCCCAAGACCCCCGAGACGCTCGGGCTGATCGGTGCCGACCAGCTCGCCAAGACCAAACCGGGGGTGCTGATCATCAACGCTGCTCGCGGTGGCCTGGTGGACGAGCAGGCGCTGGCCGACGCGGTGCGCAGTGGCCAGGTCGGCGGTGCCGGCATCGACGTCTTCGCCACCGAACCCTGCACCGCCAGCCCGTTGTTCGAGCTGCCGCAGATCGTCGTCACCCCGCATCTGGGTGCCTCCACCGCCGAGGCACAAGACCGGGCGGGCACCGACGTCGCGCGTAGCGTGCTACTCGCGCTGCGCGGAGAGTTCGTGCCCGACGCGGTGAACGTGATCAGCGGCGGGGTGGTGGGTGAGGAGGTGCGGCCCTGGCTGCCGCTGACCCAGAAACTGGGTACCGTGCTGGCAGCGCTGACCGGGCGCTCACCTGGTTCGGTGACCGTCGACGTCCGCGGTGAGCTGGCGGCCGAGGACGTCTCCATCCTGCAGCTCGCGGCGCTGCGCGGTGTCTTCACCGGCGTGGTGGACGAGCAGGTCACCTTCGTCAACGCGCCGCGGCTGGCGCAGGACCGTGGGGTCGCTGTCGCCGTGGTCACCGCGCCGGAGAGTCCAAGCCACCGCAGCGTGGTCAGCGTGCGGGGCGCCTTCGCCGACGGCACCGTCTCCTCGGTCTCAGGGACGCTGTCCGGGCCTGCGCAGGTGCAGAAGCTGGTCGAGATCGATGGCCGGCACTTCGACCTGCGGGCGCAGGGCGAGGCCATCTTCATGGAGTACCCGGACCGTCCGGGCGTGATGGGAACCGTCGGCACGCTGCTCGGCGCGGCGGGCGTCAACATCGAGGCGGCCCAGATCAGCCAGACGACCGCGGGCACCGACGCGATCATGATGCTCCGGGTGGACCGGCCGGTGCCCGGGCAGGTGCTGGAGTCGATCGGACCAGCGGTCGGCGCCCGCACCGTCCGTTCGGTTACGTTCGGCTGATCTCCGCTGTGCTGGACTACCGGCCCCGGACGGGCTGTTCGTCCGCAAGCTTGCGCTCAACGGGGTGCTGCGGTGTTCTCCGCCGGTAACGGCGGCGATGGCCCAGCGGCTATCCAGCAGCTGGTTCGGGTGTCTGCGCGTAGCGCGACGCGCTCGGTCGGTTCATGATGTCTGGCAGGTGGCTGCGGCCTGTCGCGTATCCATCGTGCGGTACTAGGCGTAGCTGCGGGTAGCCTGCCCGCTGCAGAGGGTCCCATTGGTCGGGGCCCGCGCCCTGGAGGTGGTTCATGCGACTCGCGGTGATCCCTGGCGACGGGATCGGACCCGAGGTGATCGGTGAGGCGCTCAAGGTCCTGAGCGAGGTCGCTCCCGGTGCTGAGACCACGCCCTACGATCTCGGCGCCGCGCGCTGGCACTCCACCGGGGAGCTACTCCCTGAGTCGGTGCTCAATGAGCTACGCCAGCACGATGCGATCCTGCTCGGCGCAGTGGGGGACCCCTCGGTGCCCAGCGGGATCCTTGAGCGCGGTTTGCTGCTGCGGCTGCGTTTCGAAATGGATCACCACGTGAACCTGCGGCCGGCGCGCCTGTATCCTGGGGTGCGCAGCCCCCTCGCGGACCCCGGAAGCATCGACATGATTGTGGTCCGGGAGGGCACCGAGGGGCCGTATACCGGCAACGGGGGGTTGCTGCGCAAGGACACCCCGCACGAGATCGCCACCGAGGTCAGCGTGAACACCGCCTTCGGCGTGGAGCGTGTCGTGCGCGACGCGTTCGCCCGGGCTGCGGCGCGTCCGCGCCGACACCTGACGCTGGTGCACAAGACGAACGTGCTCTCCTACGCCGGATCGCTGTGGTCGCGCGTCGTGGAGGAGGTGTCGCTGCAGCATCCCGACGTGACGGTGGCTTACCAGCACGTCGACGCTGCCACCATCCACCTGGTCACCGATCCAGGCCGGTTCGACGTGATCGTCACTGACAACCTGTTCGGCGACATCCTCACCGACCTCGCGGCGGCTGTCACCGGCGGGATCGGTCTGGCCGCCAGCGGGAACCTCGACGTGGCACGCCGCAATCCCAGCATGTTCGAGCCGGTCCACGGCTCGGCTCCGGATATCGCCGGCCAGGGTGTCGCTGACCCCACGGCGGCGGTGCTGTCGGTCGGGCTGATGCTCGCTCACCTGGGGATGGACGAGCCGTCCCGCCGGGTCGAGGCCGCGGTGGCCTTCGATCTGGCCACGCGGGATCACACCCACCCGGGCGGTACCCAAGCTGTCGGTGATCGGCTGGCCGCGCTGGTCTCGTCAAGCCAACGGATCGAGCGCGCCGGCCTGTAGCGGGTGGCTGGGCGCGCGCTCACCCCCTACATCACGTCGAACTCGCCGTCCTTGGCTCCGAGCACGAACGCCTCCCATTCCGACGGAGTGAAGATCAGCGTCTCGGAGTCCACGGGGTTCTCGGAGCTGCGCATCGCCACGTAGCCGTCCTGCACGAACGCGATCTCCAGATGCGGCCCCGGTAGCTCCTCCGAGCCCGCTGCGCGCTGCCACACTGCGTTCGACAGGTCGATCGTGCCGCGGATGTGCTTCTTGTCATCGACGATGTCACTCATGGGGCCCACCGTAGTGAGCTGCGCATCCCGTCTCGTCCCTGGGATGGTGGTGGCGTGACGGCGATGCTTACCTCTGATGACCTGGCGGCTCGCACGGACCGGGCCGTTGCGGCCACGGTTGCCAAGGTCGCGCTCCGGCGCCCGGTGTGCCACACTGCGCTCGTGGCCTGCCACAGTGTGATCATTATTGCTGAGCGCGTCGGATAGCAACACCATCACCCGACGCGCAGACCTCTCGCACCCGCGGGGGGTCTTTTTTGTTGCCTGATTCTGACAGTGTCACCGGTTCTGACAGGGAGCACTCGCCGATGTCCCGCACGACCCCCGCCGGCACCTTGCTCGGCGACTCCTTCCACCTCTACGACACCACCCTGCGCGACGGCGCCCAGCGGGAGGGCATCTCCTACTCGGTGGCCGACAAGCTCGCTGTCGCCCGGCTGCTGGACGCGCTGGGGGTGGGCTTCATCGAAGGTGGCTGGCCCGGCGCGATGCCCAAGGACACCGAGTTCTTCGCCCGGGCCACAGCCGGCGAGCTGGAACTAACCCATGCCGCGCTGGTGGCCTTCGGCTCAACCCGGCGGGCGGGCCTGGACGTGGCTGGTGATCCGCAGGTCCGGGCCCTGCTCGCCTCGGGCGCCCCGGTTGTGACGTTGGTTGCCAAGTCCGACCGGCGGCATGTGGAGCGGGCACTGCGGGTGGACGTCGCGCAGGCCTGCGCGATGGTCCGAGACACCGTGGCTCTGCTCGTCTCCGAGGGCCGACGGGTGTTCCTCGACGCCGAGCACTTCTTCGACGGATACGCCTTCGACGCCGACTGCGCGCTGCGGGTGCTCGAGGCGGGCATCACGGCCGGCGCCGACGTCGCCGTGCTGTGCGACACCAACGGTGGGCAGCTGCCGCTGCAGCTCGCCGAGACTGTCGCGGAGGTGGTGGCGCGCACGGGTTTCCGGGTTGGGATCCACTGCCAGGACGACACCGCCTGCGCGGTGGCCAACTCGGTCGCGGCGGTGCAGGCCGGGGCCAGCCACGTGCAGTGCACCGCTAACGGCTACGGCGAGCGGACCGGCAACGCGGACCTGTTCGCCGTCATCGGTAACCTCGCCACCAAGCTGGGGATGGCGGTCCTCCCGGAGTCCGGGATGGCCGAGCTGACCCGCACCTCGCATGCGCTGGCCGAGATCGCCAACCTCGCTCCCGACACCCACCAGGCCTACGTCGGGAGGTCGGCCTTCGCCCACAAGGCGGGGCTGCACGCGAGTGCGATCAAGGTGGATCCAGAGCTGTACAACCACCTGGAACCCGCGGTGGTCGGCAACTCGCAGCGTGTGCTGGTGACCGAGATGGCCGGCCGGGCCAGCATCGAGCTCAAGGGAGCTGAACTCGGGCTGGACCTGGCCGGCCGATCGACCGAGGTCGGCGTGATCATGGCGCGGGTTAAGGAGCTCGAGGCGCAGGGCTGGTCCTTCGAGGCCGCCGACGCCTCGTTCGAGCTGCTGGTGCGCCGCGAGGTCGACGAGGTGCCGCCCGCGCCGCCGTTTGCGCTGGAGTCCTACCGGGTGGTGGTGGATCATCAGGCCGACGGCGCGGTGGTCGCGCAGGCGACGGTGAAGGTGCACGTGGCGGGGAAGCGGGTGATCGCCACCGCGGAGGGCAACGGGCCGGTCAACGCGCTGGATGCCGCATTGCGCCAGGCATTGGACGCCCATGTGCCCTGGCTGGACACCGTGGAGCTGTCCGACTACAAGGTCCGGATCCTGCCCGGCACGCACGGCACCGACGCGGTGACCCGGGTATTAGTGGACACCAGCGACGGGACCGGGTCCTGGACCACGGTCGGCGTGCACGGCAACGTGGTGGAGGCCTCCTGGCTGGCGCTGCTGGACGCGATGACCTATGCAGCGCTGCGCCACGGTGCCGGCACCCCCACGGTCTCTCGGCCTGATATGCACGGTGTGTCGGGCTGACGTGCACGGTGTGCTGCCCCGCTCGGCCAGGCCGCTGGCGCCGATCTGATGGGTGGCCAGCCGGTGGCCGGCTTGGAACGCATCTCCAGCAGCTGTGCCAATCCACTTCCAATCCAGTTCCAATCCGGGTGATCGATGGTGGGCGCGTTCGGAGGCGGCCGCCGAGGGAGATGTTCACCTGACCCACATCGGGTTGCCTCAGCTGTGCTCCAGGAACTCGAGCGCGCCGTGCCGTGACCCGCGTCGACCCATGTCTCACGGCACACCGCTGAGGAAGTGAGGTTCACGATGCGGCAGGAGCTGGGAGATCATGCGGTTGTTCTGGGTGCGGGCATGGCCGGGTTGCTGGCGGCCCGAGTGCTCACCGATGCCTACCGGAAGGTCACGATTATCGACCGGGACGCCATGCCAGAGATTGGGGCTCACCGCCGCGGTGTGCCGCAGGGACGCCATCTGCACGGCCTGCACCCGCGTGGCCGTGCGGTGCTCGAGGAGCTGTTCCCCGGCTTCACCGCGCATGCCGTGCAAGCGGGCGCCCAGGAGGGGGACGTGCTGGGCCACTGTCGCTGGCTGCTGTCCGGGTACCGGCTGCGGCAGGCCGAGATCGGCTTGCCGGGCCTGATCGCCAGCCGGCCGTTCCTGGAGGGCCAGGTTCGGGCCCGGGTGCGGGCCCTGCCCAGTGTGACGTTCATCGAGCGCGCCGACATCGTCGGCCTGACGACCACAGCCGGGCGCCGGGTTACGGGGGCGCAGGTACGGGACCGCGCCGGGGAGCACGTGCAGGTACCGACGGACCTGGTGGTGGACGCGACCGGCCGCGGTTCGCGGACCCCGGTCTGGTTGGCGGAGTGGGGCTACCAGCCGCCGGCCGAGGACCGGATCGACATCGGGCTGGGCTACGCAACCCGGACCTACCGGCTGCGTCCCGGCGCCCTTGGGCAGGACAAGCTCATCACCATCGGCGCCACGCCACATAACCCGCGGACCGCTGCGTTGGTCGCGCTGGAAGGCGACCGGCACATGGTTACCCTGGGCGGCATCCTCGGTGACCACCCACCGACCGACCCGGCCGGCTTCGACGCTTTCGCGGCCAGCCTGCCCTTCGCCGACATCACCGAGGCGATCGCCGGGGCGCAGTCGCTGGACAACCCGGTAGCGTTCCGCTTCCCAGCCAGCGTGCGCCGCCGTTACGAGCGGCTGCGCCAGTTCCCGGATGGCCTGCTGGTCCTTGGTGACGCGGTCTGCTCGTTCAACCCCGTCTACGGCCAGGGCATGACGGTGGCCGCCAATCAGGCGCTGGTGCTGCGCCGGCTGGTCACCCGCAGCGTCGTTCCCGCACCGGACCAGTACTTCCGGGCGATCGCGAAGACGATCAATCCGCCCTGGGACTTTGCCGTGGGCGCGGACCTAGCCTTTCCCGGCGTGCCCGGCGCACGTACCGGCAAGATCCGGATGGCCAACGCCTACCTGCCTCGGCTGCTCGCGGCGGCCAGCTCCGAGGTGGCCTTGGGCGCGGCGTTCATCCGGGTTCTGGGCCTGCTCGATCGGCCAGAGGGGCTACTGCGGCCGGGCCGCGTGCTGCGGGTGTGGTGGATCAACCGGCGCCACCCGGCCAGGGCGGTCGCCGGCGTGACACCGAGCCCAGGAGCGCCGCCGCGGGACGACGACTCCACACCGGTATCGTCATCCTCGGTGACAAGCTGACGTTGTGACCGGCCATGATGGCATCAATCGCACTGGAGACGCTGCCACCCAGCGGGAGGTATCGCGATGGCTTTAACACTCAATTTTACTGCTCCGCTCAAGCAGGATGCGGAGTCGCAGCAACAATTGCAGCAATTGGCAGCCCTATTCGCCGAAAAGATTCAGCCGGTGATCGACAGGGAGCTGGCCAAGTCGGAGCTCGTGCACTTCGCTCGTATCCTGGTGATCGATAACAAATACATTCAGGTACTCACGGAGTTCGACGGGGACCCGATGCAATACACGGAGTTTTTCCGCCAGGAGCTCGGGCCGGTCTTCGAGGCGATCTTCTCCTTGGTGAAGGGTGCACCGCCGTGGGATGAGCTCAACAATCCTAACGACTTCTACGAGTACACTCACGGGCTCAACCTTAAGGCGCTCGGCACCCCCCCGCGTCCTTCGACGCGGGCTGCCCTACGGCCCGCCGCTGCAGGGCACCGAGGTCGACGGCGCCGACCGCGGACTCGTGGGCGTCTTCCTGTGTGCAGACCTGCGTAAGCAGATTTACACGTTGACCAGCTGGGTCGCCCAGAACAACTTCAGTCCGGTTTATGACGCCGATCGCCGTGCCCAGGACCCCCTGTTCGGCAATCGTGCCATGCCGGGCACAAGCGCGGGCTTCACACTGCCCGCAGCGGGCGGCGGCTCGACGGTCAAGAACCTGCCGGACTTCGTGCACACGAAGGGTACGGCGTTCCTTCTCTACCCCGGCAAGGCCACGCTGTCGAGTTTGTCCCGCATCTGCCGCAAGGCCCGCGCCCGAGTGGTTCCGATCCCGCCGGGCGGGATTCCGGCGACGCGGGCGATCTCGGCGTAGGAGCCGGGCGTGTCGGTGAATAGCATCCGTATCAGGGTCCGTCGGCGTGGGGACAACTCGTCGACGAGTTCCTGCAACGTCCGTATGGTGTCAGCGTCGATGGTGTGTTGCTCGGGACCCGCCGAGAGGTCGGTGGCAGTTTCTGCCCTCACATCACTGAGATTTGGGCCGAGCCGAACCTGGCGGAGGATGTGCAGGCATTCATGGCGGGCGGTGGTCGCCAGCCAGCTACCTAGCCGCTCGGGGTACTGCACTCGCTCGGCTTTTTCGGCCAGCCGCAACCAGGTCATCTGCATCGCGTCGAGTGCGTCGGCCTCCTGCAGGTGAAACGACCGCACCGTCGTGGACACGAGCTTGCCGTACCGGCGCAGTAGTTCGTCCCAGGCCGCCGGATCCCCGTCGACGATACCCAGCAACAGATCAGCCACGCTGTCCGTGGCGCGGGCGAGGTCGTCCCTGATGGTGGCAGTTGTCATCAGAATCGCGGTCCCTTGGTGGAGTCGATGTCGATCATGGTGGCGCTCCCCGGTGTGATACCTCGGTTGCGCCCACCGTCCGCCACCACACTTGGCCGGAAATTGGCGATGGGTTGGAACGCGGTAAGGGTTACGTCCAGGGGGTGAGCCAACCGCGGGCGAGCAGGGCGTCCCGGTGGTCAGCGCCGCGGGCCAGGTCGGCCCGAGTGACGAGGGTGTACCGGTCGTCAGGGCCGAGTACCCGCTGGGCGTCGAGCACCGCTGCCGCGGCGAGCTCCCGGGCCCCCGATACGTCCCCGGCCGCCCCGTCCAATGGGCCAGGTTGGCTCGAGTGACGAGGGTGTACCGGTCGTCGGGGCCGAGTACCCGCTGGGCGTCTGCATGTACCGCGGCAGCCAGCTGCCGGGCGCTCACGGCGTCCCCGGCTGCTCCCGTCCACCGGGCCAGGTTGGTCCGGGCCAGCAGGGTGTGCCAGTCGTCGGGTCCCAGTACCCGCGTCATGTCCTGCACCACCGCGGCGGCCAACTCCCGCGCGCTCACCACGTTCCCGACCTTCCCGGTCCAGTAGGCAAGGCCCCGTCGGGCGATCATCGTGCCTGGGTGATCGGCACCAAGCATCCGTTCCGAGTCTTCGACCAGTGCGGTGCCGAGCTTGCGCGCTCGCGCATTGTCACCAGCCATTCCGATCCAGCTCGCGAGCGTATAGCGCAGGTTCAGGGTGATGGGCTGGTCGGGGTGGAGGTGCTCGAGCAAGACTCGGACGTGGGTTTGCAGGGTTTGCAGGCTCTTCCCGGTGATCATGGTGGTTACCCGGGCGTCTGGCCATCGGGGGCAGGCGGCGTCGAGCAGGGTTGCGGCGGCGATGATCCAGGCGTAGGGGTGGTTTCCGGCGGTGAGTTGGTCAGCGGTGACGGCTTGCACGAGCCGATGCACGGTGACCGATCCTCGGGGTCCGGCGCGGCTGAGCAGGCCGTAGGCGACCAGTTCGGTGATGGCCCGGTGTTG
This sequence comes from Pseudonocardiaceae bacterium, assembly GCA_035997545.1. GTDB lineage: Bacteria > Actinomycetota > Actinomycetes > Mycobacteriales > Pseudonocardiaceae. The sequence continues at coordinate 21,699 of DASYIL010000055.1, read as the reverse complement.
TTGGAGTGGGTCGGTCAGTAGCGGCCGCAGCGGCGTGTGGACCGGTTCGGGCAGCTGGAGGTGGTCAGTGTCGGGGGCAAGCAGCTGATCCAGCGGAATGGTGTCGGGGGCATACCAGGCCAGCAGGTTGAGCAGGGCCCGGGCGAGGGGGGTGAGCTGGTCGAAGGCCAGCTGCCAGGTGGTGGCGACGGTGGCAGGGTAGTCCGGGGCGTGGCCCTCGCGGTGCAGTTCGGCGCGGCGGTAGCGATATAGGGCCAGGTAGCCGGCCAGGTCCAGGGCGCTGTGCGCAACGTAGCAGCCGGCTTGGGCCAGCGCTAGCGGCAAGCCGCCCAGCTCGTGGGCCAGTACCGCGGCGGCGGGCAGCAAGCCCCGCAGCGCCTCAGGCTCGGCGATGTTGTCGATGACCAGCAGCCACGGCCCGGTGCGGTTGGCCAGCACTGCGTGTACCGCCTGGACCGGGTCGTGGGAGTGTTCAGCGTACTGCGGGGCCAGGATGTCCAGCAACGCGCGGAACTCCCCGGCTACCGCTTCGGGTCCTCGGCGTGCACCCACCACACCAGCTCGTAGTGGTCCTGGTAGCGCTGGGCATAGGCCCGGGCCAGGCTGGTCTTGCCCACCCCACTCAACCCGGTGAGCACCTGCCACACCGGCCGGCTCGGCCGTTGCGGGTCGGTGAACCCCGGCCCGCAACGCGGCCAGTTCCTGCTCCCGGCCGACGATCTCGGCAAAGCCCTGCACCTGGGTGGACACCACCCGCTGGGCGCCCCCACCATCGGGCTCATCCGCTGGCGGGCTGGCAATCCTCGATTGTGGTGCCAGCTTGCCTGCTCCCGCGATGGACGCGGTCGGCGTCGAGTGCGGCGGGTGCCAGTCCAAAGCCGGCGCCTGAGCGAGGATGTCACGCTCCAGCTGTCGCAGCGTCGCCCCCGGGTCAATGCCCAACTCCTCAGCCAGCTGGGCCCGGGTATCCCGCAGCACTGCCAGCGCCTCGGCTTGGCGCCCGGCCCGATACAGCGCCACCGTGAGCAGCTCACAGCCGTGTTCACGCAGCGGATGGGCCCGCACGTGCAGGTCCAGCTCGGCCACTACGGCGTGGTGCCCGCCCAGCTCCAGCTGCGCCGCGCACCGGGCCTCGACCACCGACAGCCGCAGCTCGTCCAGCCGCGCCACCTCCGGTGCCGCCCACTTGGCATCCCGCATGTCGGCGTAGGCCTGCCCGCGCCATAACTCCAGCGCTGTATCGAACTCGTCCAAGGCCTGCTCGGGGTCGGCTCGGCCCAGCGCCTCTCGACCGGCCGTGGCATGCACGGTGAACTGGTGCACGTCGAACTCGACGCCACGGCTGTCCAACAGATAACCCGGCGCGAGGGTGCGCAGCACTGTGGCCGGCGCCCGGCGTGGGCGACCTGGCTCCAGTACCCGACGCAGATTCGACACATACACCCGCAGTGAGGCCATCGCCGCCCCAGGAGGATCCCCCGCCCACAACTCGTCAATCAGCGCATCGAGGGCCACCGGCTGATCCACCCGACTCAACAACAACCCGAACAACGCACGCTGCCTTGGCGGCCCCAGATCAACCAGCCGACCCGCAACCGCCGCCTCCACCGGGCCCAACACCCGCCACTGCGCAAAGCGATCAGCCGGAACCAGCGTCAGCCGCGCCCTCGCCCGTGCCACCGATCCACCCGCCTCCACAACCACATCACGGACCCGGATCTCCAAGCCTCCCCTCGACTGGCGAATCAGCGCACCGCGTCACCGCGATTCCCGTGTCGTCACCAGATCGTATTAAGGGTTCACGTGTCAATGTCGATTCGGCTACAGCACGTCATCGTGGAATCCGGGATTGTCGACGGGCAAGCGGGGGATCCAGGCGCCGTGGTTGGCATCAGTTAGCGACTTGTGGAACCAGGGTTGGTAGTCCTTGAAGAGCTACGACGGGCGAAAGGAGGAGCGTGCTCGGGGAGTAGCCCGATGCCCACCGCTGTTGCGGGTACGGCCTGCAGCAGGGGGAAACGCTGCAGCAGCCGGATCGTTAGCGGAGGTCGGCCCGATCCCGCTCCGACCAGGGTGATGTCACCGGTGAGCGCCGGGCCGAGCAGCCGCGCGTGGGCGACGCGCTGCAGAGCCTGGGTCGCTGCCGTCGGTGCCCACCGCCGCAGCTGCACCCGGTCGAGGTCGCCGCGGGTGGGCACGGCATTCCGCAGCGGCCCGGCGAGCAGGCGAGCCGCTGCCACGGCGTCCTGGATGGCGAGGTTGATGCCGACCCCGCCGACCGGCGACATCGCGTGCGCGGCGTCCCCCAGGCAGAGCAGCCCATCGGTTGACCAGCGGCGCAGCCGCTCCAGCCGGACGTCGAGCAGCGCCACCTCGTCGAAGGAGCGCAATGCCCCCATCCGGTCGGCCAGCCACGAAATCATCGCCCCAACCCGGCGCCGGAACGCTTCGATGCCCTCTGCGCGAAGCGCGGCGTCGGACCCCTTGCGGATCAGGTAGCCACACTGGAAGTAGTCGCCGCGGTCCATGAGAACGATGGCCTGCCCGGACCCGAAGCGGCCGGTCACGCCTTCCGGGTCGCCCTCGTGGCGCGGGAGCCGGAACCACCACACGTCCATCGGCACCCCGAAGGCTCGAGCGCGCAGCCCGGCGGCGTCGCGGAGCACCGAACGCCGCCCGTCGCAGGCCACTGTGAGGTCCGCCCGCAGTTCCCCACCGCTGCCGTCGGTTGACCGGTAGCGCACGCCGATCACCCTGTTGCCCTCGGTGACCAGTCCGGTCGCCTCAGTGTGCATCCGGAGGGTGAAGGTTGGCTCGGCGCGCCCGGCGGCGGCGAGCAGGTCGAGGAAATCCCACTGGGGGACGAGGGCCAGGTGTTTGTGCGGGCCCGGGATCCGTCGGAAGTCCGCGACCTGCACCAGATGGTCGCCGACCTGGATCTGGACCCGTTCGACCAGCCGGTGCGGGATCTTTGCGAACTCCGCGCCCAGGCCGAGCTCGTCCAGCAGGGTCAGCGTGGAGGGATGGACGGTGTCACCGCGGAAGTCGCGCAGGAAGTCGCCATGCTTCTCCAGCACGGTGACCGCCACGCCTGCCCTGGCCAGTAGCAGGCCAAGCATCATGCCGGCCGGGCCCCCGCCTACCACACAACACGTCGTGCGTTCCATGACCGACTCCTTTCAACAAGTGTTGAATACAGCTCGATGGTGCGCCTGATCGGCCCAATGGTCAAGGCGGATGGTCTGGACTGACCCCGAACGGCCGCACCGGTTACGCACCGCATACGCGTGGTGGCGGAGAGTGATTGTGCTGTGGGTCGGGAAGTTCACCGGGTCAGCAGAGTCGCCAAGGCCGCTGACGATCTAACGTGCACCGAGTGACTTTCGCGCCTGAGCTGAGCCCTGCCCCGTGTCTTGCCCTGCGCCCCGTCCCGTCGGCCCCCCTCCCGGTCGCCGCCGTCTGCTTCGACGTCGACGCGACCCTGGTCGACTACGAAGCATCCACCCGCGCCGGGCTGCGCGAACTCCTCGGCACTGATGAGGCATGGGTCGACTGGTGCACGCTCACCGACTGGCACTACCTGCGTTACCTCGGCGGGGAGGTCGACTTCGACACCATGCGTCAGCAGCGCACCAGGGACTTCTTCGCTTACCGGGGGGAGGCCCTTTGCGACGGCGAGGTGATCCGGCGCGAGGAGCGCAGGGTGGCTGCCATGCGGCAGGCCTGGCGGCTCTTCGATGACGTACTGCCGTGCCTGCGGGCGCTGCGGGCCCTTGGCTTGCGGCTGGCCGCGATCACCAACGCCGCCGGTGACTATCAGCGCGCGAAGCTCCGCGCGCTGGGGCTGGGATCGACCTTCGACGCGGTACTGATCTCTGGAGAGCTCGGCGTGGCAAAGCCGCATCACATGATCTTCCGGCGGGCGTGCCTCGCCCTCGGGGTGCTCCCCGTCCAGGCCGTGCATGTCGGGGACCGGCTCGACACCGACGCCGAGGGCGCGCGGGACGCCGGGCTACACGGGGTGTGGCTGGACCGCTCCGGCCGCGGCAAGCTTCCGAAGTGCGCCGGGATCTCGGTGATCGCGCGACTAGGTGAGCTTCCCGCCCTGCTCCCGCGGCTTGTCGGGTGAGCAGCCGGCAGCCCAGTGGAAGACGGCCCAGTGCAAGCCTGCTCGGCCGGTCGACTACGCTCTCTGTCCGGCACCGTTCCGGGTCCAGGCGAGGGCCCGGGATCGGACAACCGGTGGGGTATGGTGTAATCGGCAGCACGACTGATTCTGGTTCAGTTAGTCTAGGTTCGAGTCCTGGTACCCCAGCGAATGCGATTATCGCGTTCTCGCGGCCCCGTCGTCTAGCGGCCTAGGACGCCGCCCTCTCAAGGCGGTAGCGCGGGTTCAAATCCCGTCGGGGCTACACCTCCTGACCTGCGGTATCGCAGGCAGGCGGTTCGGCGCGTCCCTTCCTGATCCACCGGCCGCTGAGGGGGCGCGGCGATGCACAGCGGCGTGGGCTATCGACCAGATGATCAAGTTCCCCGGGAACGATGCCCCGCAGACGCACGCACCAGCCACGAGCACGCCGCCATGAACTGCAAGTCCCCTGATTGCTGAGCCAAACGGGTGCATCGCCTGGGATTCGGAAACAGTCGGTGGCAAGCTCGACTTTGCTCGAATCGTCGAGACGATCGGAGCAAAAATGAAGGAGACTATCAGGAGTCGACTAGCTCTTCACCTGTTGTCACCGTTAGTGCACTCTGTGAGACGGACGTCGATATGAAACACTCAACCCACGATTCCGCCACCGACCGGCTGCAAACTCGGATTTCTGCTCCCAGCCCCGCGTTGCGGGACGTCCAGCCGATCCTGGAGCGAAGACCCGACAGCATCTGGGCCCGGGTGGAACAAGCTCGCGATGGGATCTGCGACGCGCTACGCCAGGCTTGTGAGAATGAGGGTTTCGACGCGCTGGTAGTCAAATCCCCCCCGTTTGAGCAGCCTGCATGGGTCAAGCTGGAGTGCTGGATCCCGAAGGACCCGGAGCTGGGGCGCGCAGTAACGGAGCGAGGATCGCTGCTCGTGACGATCGTGGCGAAGGAGTTCCATCGCTACGAGCTGGAGTACTCGGTCAAGTTACATGATCGGGGGTGGTCGAAGACCTACCCTCGTTTGGGGCGCTTTGATCCGACGCACGTTGACCAGATCGTGCGCTTTCTCTTACTCCGCGGTCCTGCGCCGAAACTCGCCGATGTCCAGCTCAGGGTCTCATCTCTGGAGATCTGGAAGCCGGCGAACAAAGTGAACGTGCTGGGCACGGACTGGTTCGCGCTGACTCCCGCCGCCTTGATCGTGTTGGGTATCCTCTTTCTTCCGTCACTCCCGCTGCTCGGCCTGGTTTTCCTGGCGGGTGCAGGGCTTGCGTTCTACTTGCTTCGTCGGCGCCGCGCGGTGGTGCTGAGTCCGGGAAAGCCCATGGCCGAGCCGCGAACGCTTGGCCTCGTGGACTCGTGGCAGGCGGTGATCTCAGGACTTGGTGCTGACACTGAATTGCTTCGTGAACGCTTCTTTGCAGTGTTGCGGGACCCACCGATGGCGGGGCTCCAGTCGCGGGTTGAGGCAATCTGGTACTGGGGGCTCGACGGCAAGGTGGAACGTGAACAGATCGTGCTCACGTTCCGCCGTGCTATTCTTTTCTGTCAGATCTACGAGTACGACCAGGAGTTGTACGTGGGATGGGACGCCCACCTGAACCGTGGGCAGTGGGTCGAGAAGACGGTGGGCACCGGAATTCACAAGGAGAGCGGTGAGTTCACACGCGTGAACACGGTTGAGTCAGGTTGGCAGCAGCTTACGGAGTATGACGTCACCGATGTCAACTGCCTGACCGAGTGGACGCACGCGAAGCTCGTGCAGCTGGTGAAGCGTCTGATGGAAGAGCGTAAGATCGACCAGGAGATCGACTTCAAGATCCTGCGTGGCGAGCGGCAGAACCTGACCACGTCCGAACAGGCGGGCGAAGGGATCCAGCAGGCGGCACGGCGAGTGACGCGCAAGCTCGTGCGCATGGAATGACGGTACGTTCTCCACGAGACGGCGCTGACGCTGATGTACCTCGCTTCGTTCCTCACTCCTGAACAGGTAGTGATCCTTCAGGGAATGGTGCGGCTGCCCGGCCTACCTCGTCTCCCAGAGGGTGTCCGCTTACAGTGGTGGAAGAACCACGCCGAACTCATCCAGGGAATACATGCGGTCGGAGGCGCAGCAGCGGGCCTGCGAGTGACGTTCGACCCCGGCGTTTCGCTACACCGGGCGCTGTTCGCCTGCGCGCCGCAGGCGCGGTCGATGCAGCTGCGGCGCTTTCTCGCCCCGTTCACACGCCTTGAGGCACTCGTCACCGGCTCGGCCACGCTCCCGTTGTCGCGCGAGGACTACGACGTGGTCGCGGACGACGTTCCCCTCATGCGGTGTCGGGTAGCCACGCCCAGCTTCCAGGCTAGGGGCGCCCGGCTCGCCTGTGACTTCCGTGTTTCTCCGTTGCTCGACTCACTGTTTGCTCAGGCGGATGCGTATGGCTACCGACTCGGCTACCACGTCAACGTCCGTTTCGTGGAAATCGATCGCGAGCGGATTCGTACGGCGAGAAAAAATTCCCTTGAGGTACGCGACCTCCGTGGGATTCCGTGGCCGTTGGTGATGATGCAGCAGCGGCTCGCCGATCAGTTGCTGCACGCCACCGCGGTGTGCGAGGAATATCTCGCGGTCGATGCGGGTCCCGCCGTGCAATGGTTGAGTGAGGCGCTACGGTGGAATTTTCGGCGGCAGTTCGAGGCGCTCCGTTTCGAGGCTGGATCGTGGGAGTTCGTCGAAGGGGGATATGAGGAGGAGTTGGCATGCGCCTCGTTCACCACGTCGGATGAGCTTCTGGTCGACGAGCTCTGCGCCGCGGCCATCCAGGACGACCAGGTCACGAGGCTCCTGGGCTGGCACCCATCGAACAACCTCGCGGACCGCTTTGCCGGTCGTTTCCAAGTCGACGCGCCGGAGCCACACGAACCGTCTGCGCTGCCCGCGAACCTGCCGCTGGCCTATACTGGGAACGAACCCTACATATTTGTCAGTTACAAGCGGGCGGACCTCGACCGTATCTCCCCGGTGATGCTGTACCTCCAAAGACGCGGATACAAGGTCTGGTACGACCGTGGCATCCGAGGTGGCGATGACTGGACCGCGATCTTGGAGGAGCGGCTTACGTCCTGTTGCGCGCTCTTACTGTTCGTCTCACAGGAGGCGATCGACTCCAAATATGTCCGCCGAGAAGTACTGTTTGCCGACAGTATCGACAAGCGCATCGTCAGTGTACGTCTTGAGGCTACCAGGCTGAGGTATGGAATGGGATTATTGCTCCCACACTATCAGATGATAGACCAGGGTGGGGACGATTTCCTCGAGCAGTTAGCGCGGGCGCTGAATCACGTCAGATGACTACAGTCGATTGTGCAGGGCCTCGGCGGCGGCCAGCAGGTCGGCAGCCCAGCGGGCGCCCGGCCGGCGACCGATCCGCTCTACCGGGCCGGACACCGACACCGCAGCCACCACGCTGCCCGCTGCATCGCGCACCGGAGCGGACACACTGGCCACCCCGGACTCGCGCTCGGCAACGCTCTGTGCCCAGCCCCGCCTGCGCACCTCCATGAGGATCCGCTCGCCGAACCCGGCTTCGCCGAGTACGGCGCGCTGGGTGGCCGGATCGGCCCACGCGGCCAAGACTTTCGCGCCCGATCCGGCGGTCATCGGCAGCCGGGCTCCCACCGGGACGGTGTCGCGTAGGCCACTCGGGGGCTCGGCGGCGGCCACGCATACCCGGACCATTCCGTCTCGCCGGTAGAGTTGCACGCTCTCTCCGGTGAGGTCGCGCAGCCGGGGTAGCACCAGCGCAGCGGCGTCGAGCAACGGGTCGAGCGCGCTGTTGCCCAGTTCGTGGAGTGCTGGTCCGGGACGCCACCGTCCGTCGCTGCCGCGGCGCAACAGCCGGTGCACTTCCAGCCCCACGGCCAGCCGGTGCGCGGTGGCTCGGGGCAACCCCGTGCGGGCACACAGCTCGGCGAGACCGCAGGGGCTCGCGGCTACCGCGCGCAATACCGTCACGGCCTTGTCCAGCACACCAATACCGCTATGCTGTCCCACAAGCCGATACTAACTTCCCGACATATGAGAAGTCCAGGATATGGGAAGTCCAGCGGAGGAAATGGAGCGATGGGACGCACGCTCGCAGCGAAGGTCTGGGACGCTCATGTGGTGCGCCGGGGTGAGGGCGACCGCGCGGCGCCCGACCTGCTCTACATCGACCTGCACCTGGTGCATGAGGTCACCAGCCCGCAGGCCTTCGACGGCCTGCGGCTAGCCCGACGGTCGGTCCGTCGGCCGGATCTGACGATCGCTACTGAGGATCACAACGTCCCCACCACGGACATCGAGCTGCCGATCGCCGATGAGGTGTCCCGCATTCAGGTGGAGACGCTGCGCCGCAACTGCGCGGAGTTCGGCGTGCCGCTGTACCCGATGGGCGACGCCGAACAGGGCATCGTGCACGTTGTGGGACCTCAGCTGGGCCTCACCCAGCCGGGGATGACGGTGGTCTGCGGTGACTCCCACACTTCCACGCATGGCGCCTTCGGCGCGCTGGCGTTCGGCATCGGGACGTCCGAGGTGGAGCACGTCATGGCCACCCAGACCCTGCCACTGCGCCCGTTCAAGACCATGGCGGTGATCGTGAACAGCCGCGATGGGTCGCTGCCCGCGGGTGTTACCAGCAAGGACATCATCCTGGCGGTGATCGCCCAGATCGGTACCGGCGGCGGCCAGGGGTATGTGCTGGAGTACCGCGGGAACGTGGTTGAGCAGCTGTCCATGGAAGCCCGGATGACGGTCTGCAACATGTCGATCGAGGCGGGTGCGCGGGCCGGGATGATCGCACCGGATGCCACCACGTTCGACTACCTGACCGGCCGGCCGCGCGCGCCCGTGGGCCCGGGGTGGGACGCGGCGGTGCAGTACTGGCGCGCTCTGCGCACCGATGACGACGCCACCTTCGACGCCGAGGTGCACATCGACACCGACACCCTGACGCCGTTCGTGACCTGGGGAACCAATCCCGGCCAAGGTCTGCCGCTGTCCGGGCGGGTGCCCGATCCCGAACAGATCACTGACGACGGCGAGCGGCTCGCGGTGCGCAAGGCACTGTCCTACATGGACCTGAAGCCCGGTACCCCGCTACGGGAGATCGCGGTGGACACGGTGTTCCTCGGATCCTGCACCAACGGGCGGATCGAGGACCTGCGGGCGGCGGCGGGGGTGCTCGCTGGCCGTCGGGTGCGCGACGGGGTGCGAATGCTCGTGGTGCCCGGCTCGATGCGGGTGCGCGCCCAGGCTGAGGCCGAGGGCCTGCACGAGGTGTTCACCGCGGCCGGTGCGCAGTGGCGCTCGGCGGGCTGCTCGATGTGCCTGGGGATGAACCCCGATCAGCTCGCAGTCGGCGAGCGCTGCGCGTCGACGTCCAACCGCAACTTCGAGGGTCGCCAGGGCAAGGGCGGGCGCACCCACCTGGTCTCGCCGCTGGTGGCGGCGGCCACCGCGGTACGCGGCACCCTGTCGGCGCCCGCCGACCTGGATTGAGGGGTTTCCGGCGATGCATGCTTTTACCCGTCACACCGGCGTCGGCGTCCCGCTGCGTCGCTCCGATGTGGACACCGATCAGATTATCCCTGCGGTCTACCTCAAACGGGTCAGCCGCACAGGTTTCGAGGACGGGCTGTTCGCCGCGTGGCGCGGCCACGAGGACTTCGTGCTCAACCACGAGGCATACCGCAGCGGCAGCGTGCTGGTCGCCGGGCCGGACTTCGGCACCGGGTCGTCGCGGGAGCACGCGGTGTGGGCATTGCTCGACTACGGGTTCCGGGTGGTGATATCGCCGCGGTTCGGCGACATCTTCCGGGGTAACGCGGGCAAGCAAGGTTTGCTCGCCGCCCAGTGCGCACGGGAAGACGTCGAATTGCTCTGGAAGCTGCTGGAGACCGAGCCGGGCACCGAGGTTACTGTCGACCTTCAGGAGCAGACCGTGCAGGCCAAGGATCTCACGGTGGGTTTCGCGATCGACGGCTACACCCGCTGGCGCCTGCTGTCGGGCTTGGACGACATCGCGCTGAGCCTGCACTACGTCGACGAGATTGATGCCTTCGAGGCCCAGCGCCCGTCCTGGCTGCCGACCACGACAGGGTTAGTAAGGGGCTCGTAAACGGGATTGTGCTGTGGGAGGCGGGAGTGAATAAGACTCAGCTAATCGACGCCCTCGCGGAGCGCCTTGGTGACAAGAAGATCGCCGCAGCCGCGGTGGAAGGTCTGGTCGATCTGGTGGTCCGGACGGTCAACGGGGGTGACAGGGTCACTATCACCGGCGCAAGGAAGGCCATCAGGAAGTCCGTCACCAAGAAGTGAGGGCGTGCTAGCCCAGTGCGTCGTCGTAATAGTCGGCGGTAAGCAGAACTGGCGGTGGGGATGATCCACGGCCGAAGAACAGCCCCCAGAAACTGCCCTTGCGGCTGGGCTCAGCGGGTTGCTTGAGCCCAGCGGAGTCGGTGAGCGTGCTGACCAGGTCGGGGATCACCCCGCCTTGGCTACACACCACGGCCGGACCGCTCGCCTCGGTGGCGATCTCGACCAGCCTGCGCAGGCCGGCCGCGGGATCGGCCCGGTAACCCTCCTCGGACAGCAGCGGTTCCTCGACGATCGGCACCCCGAGATCCGCAGCGAGACCCTCGACGGTCTGCCGGCACCGCACCGGTGGTGCGGAATACACCCGCGCTGCTCCGAACAGCGGCAGCAACGTTCGCAGGGCTTCGGCCTGCCGCTGGCCCGTCGTGGTCAGTGGGCGCAAGTCATCGTCGCCCTGCCACGTCTCCCGCTCGCCCGCCTCGCCGTGCCGGACCAGCAGTACGGTGTTAGTGACGGCTGTCTCGTCGTCGAGGCCGGCCAGCAGCGTCCGGTCGTGCTGGTGGGTGAGCAGTTCAGGCGCCTTCGCCAAGGGCAGCCAGCGCAGCTCGTCCACCTCCTCGCTGGGGCTGAAGCTGCCGCCCGTGGGGCGCGCCGCCCAGTAGTGCGCCACCTTCTGGCCCCAGCGCACCAGATAACGGGTGCTGCCCAACCTGGAGCCGAGCGCGACGGTGTGCCCGGTTTCCTCAGCTACCTCGCGGACCGCGGTGACCGGCAGTGTCTCCCCGGAGTGGGGCTTGCCCTTGGGAAGCGACCAGTCGTCATAGCGGGGCCGGTGCACCAGCGCCACCTCGACGTCGCCGGACGGTGACCGCTGCCACACCACGGCACCGGCGGCGATCAATCCCGGCACTGGTCATTCCCCCTGCGGTGCCGGAGGATCTCCTGCGCCTGATGGTCACGGACGGTAGCTCCGTCTACCGGGGAGGCGCTCCACGAGCCGTCTGCCTCCAATACCCAGCATCGCGTCGCCGGGTCCAGGGCGGAGGCGAGCATCGCATCCAGCTCGTCGGTCACGCCCGGGTCGGCCACCCGCAACAGCACCTCCACCCGGCGGTCCAGGTTGCGGTGCATGATGTCGGCGCTACCGATCCAGTGCTCGTCGGCACCCACGAAGTGAAAGACCCGGGAGTGTTCGAGGAAGCGGCCCAGGATCGAATGCACCCGGATGTTCTCCGACAGTCCCGGGCGTCCGGGGATCAGTGCGCAGATACCGCGGACCACCAGGTCGACGGCGACACCCGCCTGCGACGCCTGGTACAGCGCATCGATCACTTGCTCGTCGACCAGAGAGTTGACCTTGATCCGGATCCCCGCCGGGCGACCCGCCCGGGCATGGGCGATCTCGTCCTGGATCCGCTCCACGATGCCGCGACGGATTCCGTAGGGCGCCACCAGCAAGCTGCGGTAGGAAGTCTGCCGCGCGTAGCCGGTCAGCGAGTTGAACAGGTCGGTAAGGTCGGCGCCGATCGCGGGCTCGGCGGTGAACAATCCGATGTCCTCATATAGCCGGGCGGTCTTCGGGTTGTAGTTGCCGGTGCCGACATGGCAGTACCTGCGGATCATCGAGCCCTCCTGGCGCACCACCAGCGAGGTCTTGCAGTGTGTTTTGAGCCCCATCAGCCCATGGACCACGTGCACTCCGGCGTCTTCCAGCGCTCTGGCCCACTTGATGTTGGCCTGCTCGTCGAACCGCGCCTTGAGCTCCACCAGCGCGACGACCTGCTTGCCCGCCTCCGCCGCGGCGATCAGAGCGTCGACGATGGGGGAGTCACCGGATGTCCGGTAGAGTGTCTGCTTGATCGCCAGTACCTGCGAATCCACCGCAGCCTGCTCGATGAACCGCTGCACGCTGGTGGAGAAGGAGTCGTAGGGGTGGTGCACCAGAACGTCACCGTCGCGGAGGGTGTCGAACACGTCCTTGGGCGTCTCGCCCTCACCGAAGGCCGGGTGCGTCGCGGGGACGAACGGCTCGTCCTTCAGCTCCGGGGCGGGCAGCGCGTAGGCCTGCCACAGGCAGGACAGATCCAGCAGGCCGGGCACCTCGACCACATCATGCGGATCGACGCGGAGTTCACGCAGCAGCAGCTCCAGCACGTGCTCGCTCATCGTGTCGGCCACCTCTAGGCGCACCGGTGGACCGAAGCGGCGTTGAGCCAGCTCCCGCTCCAGTGCCTTTAGCAGGCCCTCGTCGCGGTCCTCCTCGACCTCGACATCGGCATTGCGGGTGACCCGGAAGATATGCCATTCCAGCACCTCCATACCGGCGAACAGCTCACCGAGATGGGCCCCGATCAGCTCCTCCAGCGGCAGGAACGTGACGCGTGGGGACCCGTGCTTGTTCTGGTCGCGCTCCACACGCACTAGGCGTGGCACGTTGTTGGGCACCTTGACCCGGGCGAATCGCATGCCGCGACTATCCGGGTCACGCACCGTCACGGCCAGATTCAGCGACAGACCGGAGATATAGGGGAACGGGTGCGCCGCGTCCACCGCTAGTGGAGTGAGCACCGGGAAGATCTGCTCGGAGAAGTAATTCGACAGCCGCAGCCGTTGCGGATCGTCAAGGTCGGACCAGGTGACGAATTTGATGTCGTGCTTGTCGAGCTGCGGTGCAACCGCGTCGAGGAATACCCGAGCATGCAGCTCGGCGAGCTCCCGGCTGCGCATCGCGATCCGGGCCAGCTGCTCCCGGGGAGACAATCCGTCCGCGCTGCGCACGGACAGCCCGGCCTCCTCACGGCGCTTGAGCCCAGCGACTCGCACCATGTAGAACTCGTCGGTGTTCGACGCGAAGATTGCCAGGAACTTGGCCCGCTCCAGCAGCGGCTGGCTGGCGTCCTCGGCGAGTGCGAGCACTCGGGCGTTGAAGTCGAGCCAGGACAGCTCCCGGTTGAGGTAGCGGTCGTCGGGCAGGTCGCTGGCCGAGGGCTGCGGGGTCGCCGCTGGTGGAGCGGGTGGTCGCGGCACCGTGCCACTCTCAGCTACCGGTAAGGTACGGCCGGTCAGCGCGGTAAGGTGCGTGCTCACCCCACCATTGTTCCGAATCGACACCCACCCGCCAGTGTAGTCACCTGGGTGTGAAGTCTCCGACCCCAGGCGCGTGCAGCGCGGCGCGGGTGAACCGGCCGAGGCCCAAACCGCGCGCCACGGCCAGATCAGCGGCGGTGTCGACGTCGCACCGCAGCCCTGGCCAGCAACCGGCGATCTCTTGAGCCCCGGTGGCCCGATGCGCTGCCGCTGAGCCAGGTCCGAAGCAGGGCTTCAATGGCTGCCCCGATGGGGCCAGCAGCAGGGTCGTCCCGGTGCCCGTCCGATCGGTGCAGAACGCTCGGGCGCCGGTGGCCAGGCCGATACGGATCGCGCAGTCCAGCTCTTCTGGGCGCAGCGCCGGCAGGTCAGCCTGCAGGACGCCGACCGGCGTGTCGGGGTCCGGGCCGCGGAGTACGGTCTCCCCGTACTGCAGGGCCGGGTTCAGACCGGCGGCCGGCTCATCGTAGATTGTTTCCACCCCGTCCACCGCCAGGGCGGTGCGCACCACCTCGTCGGAGCAGATCGCGACCGCCCGGCGGACTGCAGCCGTGTCGGCCGCTGCAGCAAAGGTGTCCCGGGCCAGTGCGAGGACCAACCGAGCGTGCGCCTCGGGGGCACCGGCCCCGCCGTCGGCCGCACCCCGCAACCGGGTCTTGGCCCTGGCGAGCGGTTTCACCGGAACGAGCAAGTCCACCAGCACGCGTCCATCCTCCCGCGCCGCTACCACTGGACCACCACTGCGGCGGCAGGGAAGACTCAGGGCGTGGCGCGCGGGCGAGTACGGGAGCAGGCGTCATGACCATCTCGGTGCAGCGAATCGCTGTGATGGGCGCGGGCACATGGGGCACCACCTTTGCCAAGGTGCTCGCCGACGCCGGCAGGGATGTCGTGCTCTGGGCCCGTCGGGTTGAGGTGGCCGACGCGGTCCGGCACCGGCAGGTCAACCCGGATTACTTGCCCGGGGTGACGTTGCCGGCTTCCTTGCAGGCCACTGAACACGCCGGTGAGGCACTGGACGGGGCGGACGCGGCGGTGTTCGCGGTACCCAGCCAGACACTGCGCGACAACCTGATCCATTGGCACAAGTTAATCCCCCCGAAGGCCACCTTGGTGAGTCTGGCCAAGGGCGTCGAGCTGGGCAGCCTCAAGCGGATGAGCGAGGTCGTGATCGACGTCACGGCCGTCACGCCCGACCAGGTAGTGGTGGTGTCCGGCCCCAACCTGGCCCGTGAGATCGCCGCCGAGCAACCCACCGCGAGTGTGATCGCCTGCATCGACCACGACCGTGCCGTTGCGGTGCAGCACGCCTGCGCCACCGGTTACTTCCGGCCCTACACCAACACCGACGTGATCGGCTGCGAGCTCGGCGGCGCGTGCAAGAACGTGATCGCGCTGGCCTGCGGGATGGCTGCCGGACTGGGATATGGGGATAACACCCTGGCGACCGTGATTACCCGGGGCCTGACCGAGATGGGACGGCTGGGCGCGGCGCTGGGCGCTGCCCCGACCACTTTCGCGGGTCTGGCCGGCCTCGGGGACCTGGTGGCCACGTGCGTGTCACCGCTGTCTCGCAACCGCTCCTTCGGCCATCGGCTCGGGCAGGGGGACACCCTGGAAAAGGCCCTGCAGGCTACCCACGGCCAGGTCGTCGAGGGTATCAAGTCCTGCTCGTCGATCCAGGGGCTGGCCGCTCGCTGCGGCGTCGAGGTGCCGATCGCCGATTCGGTGCGCCGGGTCTGCTACGACGGCCAGTCGCCCCGGGAAATGGCCAGCGAGCTACTCGGCCGCGCACCCAAACCAGAATGAGCTCGCTGTACATGTCAGTCCAAGCGAGTTGTCCCGTCGTCACATGGTCCCCACCAGTCCCTTGGAGAGCGGCATAGATTCGCGGCGGACGCAGACATCCGTGACCGTCGACCGTCTTGAGGCGCTGCTGTCGGCTGAGGGTCGTGCGCTGCTGGACCGGCTGTCCCGCGAGGAGCCCGCGGTGGTGGACTCGATCCGCCTGGGCTCCTCGTTGCGTGAGCAGTTCTCACCGGAGCTGGTGGCTGCCGCGCTGACCCAGCATGAGCTGCGTCGAGCGGCGGAGGGCAAGTTCCGTAAAGCCAGCCGGATGCTGTTCACCCGTCCCGGCCTGGAGCAGGCCTCCGCCGAAGTGGTGTCTCGTTATCGAGCGCCCCGGTTCGCGGGCCTTGGTCGCCTTGCCGATCTGTGTACCGGGATCGGGGGTGACCTCATCTCGATAGCCGGCCAGGGCGAGACACTGGCCGTGGACCTCGACGAGGTGCATCTGCGGATGGCGGTGCTCAATGCTCAGGTGTACGGCGTCGCTGCCGGTGTGCGTGCGGTGCGCGCCGATGTGCGGTCGGTGGACCTGGCTGGGATCGACGGGGTTTTCGTTGATCCGGCCCGGCGCAGCGGCGGGCGGCGGCTTCGCACCGGCCAGACCGAGCCTCCACTGAGCTGGTGCCTCGGTCTGGCCCAGGATGTGCCCGCGGTGGGGATCAAGCTGGCACCGGGGCTGGCCCGGGATGCCGTGCCACCGGGTTGGGAGCTGGAGTTTCTCGCCGACGGGCGCGACCTGAAAGAGGCGGTCGCCTGGTCGCCCGCGTTGGCCACTGCGGCCCGGCGGGCGACGATCCTCCCCGGCGGGCACACCCTCACGCCCGGCGACGGCGCCCCGGTGGCCGTCTGCCCGCCCGGTGAGTTCCTGCTCGACCCCAACCCCGCAGTGACCCGGGCCGGACTGGTCGAGGAGCTGGCCCGGGCCACCGGATGCTGGAAGATCGACGACCAGATCGCCTTCCTGGCCGCCGACCAGCCCGTGCATACCCCGTTCGCCCGAACCCTGCGAGTGATCGAGTCGGCTCCGTGGAAGGAGAAACAGCTCGCCGCCCGGCTGCGCGCACTGGACGTCGGTGTCGTCGACATCCGCCGCCGGGGCCTCGCCGGCGACGTCGCGGAGCTGCACCGCCGCCTGAAGCTGCGCGGCACCCGCCGCGCCACCCTGGTCATGACCCGCATGCTCGACCAGCCGTGGAGCCTGGTCTGCGTCGACACCGACCGGCCGGTGCCCGGATGAGTGGGGCTCCCGCGAGAAGGGACCGTGTCCCGACGGTCTTGGCGGGTGCCTCGACGCCGGCACAGATGATCAGGTCGCCGCCGGACCGTCGAAGGGGCACAATCCGCTTTCACGGACTCGTTGACGGTATAGGAGGTCAGCGGGGTGGATGTATGGATCATCTGGTTGATCATCGCCGTGGTGCTGGGCATCACCGAGATTTTCACACTGGCCGCAGCGCTGGGACTGCTCGGCGGTGCAGCCTTGATCACATCCGGGTTCGCGGCGATCGGACTGCCCGTGCCCCTCCAACTCCTGGTATTCGCCCTCGCCTCCGCGGCCGGCATCCTGGTCCTGCGGCCCATCGCTGCGCGGCACATGGTTCAGCCGCGGCTCCAACGCTTCGGCGTGGACGCGCTCATCGGTAGGACGGCGTACGTCGTCGAGGAGGTGACAGGTCGGGAGGGCATGGTGCGCATCGGCGGTGAGGAATGGACGGCCCGCGCCTTCGACGAGAGCCTGGTGATTCCCGCGGGATCGACTGTTGACGTCATGCAGATCGACGGCGCCACCGCCGTTGTCTATCCACGGGAGTGATTATGGAAGTGACAGCTTTGCTGATCGCTGTGCTGCTCATCGCGCTGCTCGCCGTCTTCACCGTGATGCGGTCGGTGCGCATCGTGCCGCAGGCCCGAGCGCGCAACGTCGAACGGCTCGGCCGTTATCACCGCACGCTGCAGCCCGGACTGAACTTCGTCATCCCGTATATGGACCGGGTCTATCCGGCCATTGACTTGCGTGAGCAGGTCGTGTCGTTCCAGCCGCAGCCGGTCATCACCGAGGACAACCTGGTCGTCGAGATCGACACCGTGCTGTATTTCCAGGTGACTGACCCGAGGTCGGCCGCCTACGAGATCGCCAGCTACCTGCAAGCCGTCGAGCAGCTCACAGTCACCACGTTGCGCAACGTCGTCGGCTCCATGGATCTGGAGAAGACGCTCACCTCCCGCGACAGCATCAACAGCCAGCTCCGCGGCGTGCTGGACGACGCCACCGGCAAGTGGGGCCTGCGGGTGAACCGGGTGGAGATCAAGGCCATCGACCCGCCGAGGAGCATCAAGGACGCGATGGAGAAGCAGATGCGGGCCGAGCGGGACAAGCGTGCGGCGATCCTGAGCGCCGAAGGTCAGCGCCAGTCCCAGATCCTCACTGCCGAGGGTGACAAGCAGGGCGCGATCCTGCGAGCCGAGGGTGACCGGACCGCCGCGATCTTGAAGGCCGAGGGCCAGTCCCGGGCGATCGATGAGGTATTCCAGGCCGTGCACCGCAACGACCCGGATCCCAAGCTGCTCGCTTACCAGTACCTGCAGGTGCTGCCGCAACTCGCTCAGGGCGAGGGTAACACCCTCTGGGTGATCCCCAGCGAAGTGACCTCCGCGCTCCAGGGGATCTCCCGCGCCTTCAGCGAGGTCCTGCCCAAGGTCGCGGGCACCGGCGAGGCCGATTCCTCTGATGAGTTGTCGGTGCGGGCCGCGGAAGATGCCGCCCAGGCCGCAGAAGCCGCCGCCGAGGCAGTCGCCGCCGCATCCGAGCCCGACGGCATTCGCCAGATCACGTCCGGGGACGCCAAGTACGAACCGTTCGCCGACCACAAGAAGCAGGAGTCCAACCAAGCTGACGGCTAACAGGCAAGACCCCGCTGGCGGCCCCATTCGTGATCGCGATCGCGCTGGAAAGGTCAGCGCCGGTAGCGTTGCAGGGTATGTCCCGTCCTCTCGGGTTGCCCGTCGTGCGGTCCTCAGCTTTTGCCTTCGACAACGCGCATGACTACGCCGAGGTGCTCGGTGGTCGCATCCCCGGTTACTCCTACTCGCGGATCGACAACCCGACCGCGGCCGCGTTTGCCGCAGCGGTCGCTGCGCTGGAGGCACCTGGTGCCGACGACGTCGGCGCGGAGCCGTTCGCGTCCGGGATGGCTGCCATCTCCTCCACGTTGCTCGGGCACCTCGCGGTGGGCGACGAGGTGATCGCTCCGGCGGGCTGCTACGGCGGCACCTGGTCACTGCTCACCTGCTGGCTGCCGCGGTGGGGGGTGCACCCGGTTCTGGTCGACATCACCGACGTCGCGGCTGTCCGGGCTGCGGTCACCCCCCGGACCCGGATGATCTACGTGGAGACCATCGCCAACCCCACGCTGACGGTGCCCGACTTGCCCACTCTCGCCCAGCTCGCCCATCAAGCCGACGCCCGGCTCGTGGTGGACTCCACGTTCGCCACGCCCGTCATCTGCCGGCCATTGGAGCACGGCGCCGACCTGGTGGTGCACTCGGCGACCAAGTTCCTCGGTGGGCACGCCGACGCCACCGGTGGGGTAGCGATCGGTCGGCGAGAGCACCTTGGACCGGTTCGGGAGGCGCGGATCGACCTCGGCGGGTGCCTGGCCCCCGACGAGGCGTTCCTGCTGCACCGCGGGCTGGCCACGCTGCAGCTGCGGGTGGAGCGGCAGTGCACGAACGCCGCCGTGCTGGCCGAGAAGCTCGCTGGGCAGCCCACCGTAGCGCGAGTGCGCTATCCCGGGCTGCCTTCGCACCCGCACCACGGCACCGCCCGCCGGCTGTTCCGCGACGGGCTGTTCGGCAGTCTGATCACTGTGGACGTCCATGGTGGACGGGAGGCCGGAATGGCCTTCTGCGACGCGCTGCGCACCGTGCGGATCGCCTCCTCGCTGGGCAGCGTGCACTCCAAGGTCAGCCACGCAGCGTCGACCACCCACCGCCAACTCGACGACACCGCACTCGCGGCGGCCGGGATCGCGCCGGGCCAGGTGCGGCTATCCGTGGGCGTGGAGGAGCTGGGGGAGCTGCTCGCCGATCTGCGCCAGGCACTCGACGCCACTTGACTGGGAGGGCCATCTGCTGGTTTGATCATCTACTGTGAGCGGCACTTTCATCCTCGTCCGGCGGTCCTCGGTGGATCTGCTCCGGGTGGCGAGCGCCCTCTGTCCCGCGCGGTGAACCCCCTGCCCTGCTGACCGCGCTTTCTTGATGGTCCACCCTTTTCGGGTGGTGACCCCGCGCGGTCAGTTCACCGATCCCGCGGAGGAACCCCTATGTACGCCGTCCCCTACCTCACCGTCCCGGCCCCCGGCATCGTCCGTTCCGGCGGCCCTATCAGCCTCGCCATGAGGCTGGCCGCGCACCCTGAGCGGTGGCGGCCCCTGGTGGACTACCGCACCGACACCCGCTGGTACCGGCTGCTCGAACGCGCCGAACAGCATGAGGTGTGGCTGCTGTCCTGGCTGGCCGGCCAAGGCACCGATCTGCATGACCACGGCCCGGCATCGGGTGCCTTCGCGATCGCGGCAGGCACGCTGACCGAGCGAGTGGTCGCAGCCAAGCCGGGTCGGCCCGCGGTGGAGGTAACCCGCGAGCTGGCCGCCGGGCGCTGCCGTGCATTCGGCCCGCACTACGTGCACCAGGTGACCAACACCGGCGCGGTCCCCGCGGTGAGCGTGCACGTCTACATCCCGGGTCTGACCATCATGAACCGCTACCGGGTGGAGCCTGGCGGGCTGCGCCACGTCGCGGTGGAGCAGGCCGGGGTGAACTGGTGAGCCGCCCGCCCGGATCGCGCAGCATCGACCAGATGCTGGCGCAGGCGCGCTCGCGACTGCAGCGCCTCACCCCCCCACAAGCGCATGACGCCCTCGCTGCTGGCGCCCTGCTGGTGGACATCCGCCCGGGTTGGCAACGTGCCGCCGAGGGGGAGGTGCCCGGCGCCCTGCTGGTTGAGCGCAACCACCTGGAGTGGCGCTTCGACCCGGAGTGCGACGCCCGGCTGCCCCAGGCCACCGGCTACAACGTCCAGGTGATCGTGCTCTGCTCGGAGGGATACACCTCCAGCCTCGCCGCCGACTCGCTGCGCAGCCTCGGCCTGCACCGCGCCACCGACGTCATCGGTGGCTTCCATGCCTGGTCCACCGAGGGCCTTCCAGTGCAGCAGCCCGGCTAACCCGAGCCCGTGAGGGACGGTCATAGTCGTAAATATTGATCATCGGAGCCTTCCGTGAGGCGAGGTCTCGACCATCGCCTGGGCTCCGCTGACGGTTTGCAGGAAATCAG
This sequence comes from Pseudonocardiaceae bacterium, assembly GCA_035997545.1. Lineage (GTDB taxonomy): Bacteria > Actinomycetota > Actinomycetes > Mycobacteriales > Pseudonocardiaceae. Next base: position 944 of record DASYIL010000055.1, on the reverse strand, counting down.
ACCTCGGCGCCGGTCGTCGGTCACATGTTGCGGATCCGCAGGTAGCGGCGGAGATCTGGGAACGAAATCGCTACGAGAGTGATCACGACAACGACTATGATCGCTGCCAGGGTTGTTGCGATGTAGCCAACGATGTCCATGTGTCCTCATCTGTTTTCAGAGTTCAGCACCCCGACAGCGTCGAGGCGACCACCCGCAGCGGGCGGCAGTTTAGGTTGGTGGGCCAAGTGGGTGTAGGCGATGGTGTCTCAATAGTTTGGATGGGTCTGGTCCCGGGCCGGTGTAGGTGATCAGGTACGGGCGGGTGTGGTCGGTGCGGCCGGCGGATGAACCATGCTGGCACTGTAGCGTTTGCTGGGTGCGAACAGAAAAGAATCATCCAAATGAGACCAATAGTCAATACCGGTGGATGAAGATCTTTTAGGCGGATTCGGGTTGGGCGGCACCGCATGAGTGTGCAACCGACCAGTCCAGCACGCGGTCCTACAACGCGATTCCTGTGCGGGCCATCGATCTGTCGGCGTACCTAGGCCGTCTCGGCGGGCCTTGGACCTATGCAAGTTGCCGACGAGCATCAAGCAGGTGGTGGCTCACCTCGTGGCGGGTGTGAACGGCTACCGAGCGCAGAGACTGCTCAGACACCAACAACACGTCCCGCAGATGGCAGCCATACTCAAGCGGGGACCATTGGCTAGGCGGTTCGCGGTATAGGCACGCATCAGTGTCCGTTGTTGACCTTCACGACCGCCCGGCGGGGCATGTGCAGGGTACGGCCGCGAAGATCGCGAAGATATCCTTGAGCTTGCGGGGGGTGTTCGTGATGTGTTCGCGGCTGTACCAGGCCCCGGAGTGCGCTTGGACGGTGCCCAGCAGACCCTTACGATTGGTGCTGGCCAAAACGATCTGGCGACCCTGCGACCGACCCGGCCGTGGTGCTCGATTAC
>DASYIL010000054.1:0-3351 GCA_035997545.1 Pseudonocardiaceae bacterium | reverse complement strand
CTCCGTAGGTTTTCGGCAACACCAGCGCGCCAGCCAGCCCCCCGGCACTGCCAAGCAAGATGATCATCAACGCCAGCAAGACCAAGCGCGCCGTCAACTGGCCGCCACCGCGGTCGTCGGTGGGACGTTCGATCCGACCCGCCGAACGCTGCCGCGGCACTTCACCGGTCCCCGCGGACTGCCGCAACTGCTCCTCGTAGCCCATCGAACGTCCATTCGACTCGCTCGCCCCATACTGAAGAACTACCAGACAGGATAAATCGACACGAGTGAACTGGAGGTGCCGAAGACGGTGAGCGTGGCCTTTACCGAAATCGCGCAGGACGTACGCGAGGGACTGCTGGCGACGCATCTGGGAGCCTTACCGAGCGGTCTCCGCGCGAGGCACAACGATCTCTCGCGGACTGCGGTCTGGCCGCAGGCCGCGCCATGACGGGTGCCGTAGGCGGCCGTCGGTTGTCCATTGGCGGTGTTGGACCTCGCCGACTAGGTCGGGTTCGATCCAGTGGGCGCGGCGTGCGTGCTCGCGGGGCGCCGCTTCGTCGAAGGGGCTGTTGGTTCGCTCGCGGGTGTTCAGCACGGTCTGCAGATCTCGCAGCATGTGTTCGGTGAAGCCGCTGCCGACGTGCCCGACATAGCGCAGTAGACCGGTTTCGTCATACACCCCCAGTAGCAGCGCGCCGATGGTGCCAGCGCGGCGACCTGCGCCGGGGCTCCACCCGCCGATGATCACTTCTTGGGTATGTCGCAGTGGGGTTTTGATCCAGGTACCGACCCTGCGGCCCGGTTCGTAGCGGGAATCGAGCCGTTTGGCGACGACGCCTTCCAGGCCGTGCTGGCGGGCGAGATCCAGCAATACCGGGGCGGCGATGTCGGTGTGGTTGGGCGGGGTGCCCACCGGCCCTTCGGTGAGCTGCAGTTGCTCCAACAGCTCCCGCCGCTGCACGTAGGGCTTGGACAACAGCGGCCCCTCCAGGTGCAGCAGATCGAAGACGTAGAACAGCACCGGCGCCCAGCGCAACAGGGTCTTGGATGGTTGCCGCACGTGCATGCGGGACTGCAGCCGGCCGAAGTCCGGGCGGCCGTGCTGATCCAGACTGACCAGTTCGCCATCCAGCAGCACTGGGCGGTCCACCAGCTCGCCCAGGGCGTCGAGTTCGGGATAGGAGGCGGTGATGTCGCGGACGTTGCGTGAGGTCGCCCGTACCGAGCCGGGAACCGCCGCGACGATCGCCCGAACACCGTCCCACTTCCACTCAAACGCCCAACCAACACCGCTGGGCGCCTCACCGGCGGTAGCCAGCATCGGCGATACCGCATCAGGCAAGGAGGCACCCACCGCCACATTGTCCGTGTGCCCTCCCGGCCCGCCGGTCAAACCCTCCGCTGGCCACCGCGCCAGGAGATAGCGAAGAAGAGCGCTCCTTGGCCGGCGTCACTGACCGTCCCGCCCTGACGACGGCCGGACGCCGCCGCAGCGGAGTTGGTGAACGAGGGAATCCTGACTCCGCCGCCAACCGTGGCCGGGATTATCGTCAATTGTGCTCTCTATCGTGGTGGCTCCACTGGGAGCGGGGTTCTTATTGTTTGACGGCTCCATGGGTGCTGTCTCGCGGCTCGGATGATCCGGACGCCTTTCGCGTGCAACGTGAAAAGCGTCGCCGGGTTCCCCCCTACCTTCTCAACGATGATGAATGGGATACTTAGACCATGCTGAACCCGCTGGGCGCCGTGCGGGAGCCGGCGACCCCATCCCATCCGTGAGGAGACCACCACATGTGGGCATTCCTGTCCGCCCGGCTGCGACTCTGGCTGCTACTCGCCGTCGGCGCTCCCGCCCTGAGCTGGCTGCTCGGCGCCATCGGTGACCGGCTCGAAGCCCGCAATGGGCCCACCACGACCAGCCGGGCGCTGAAGAAGGGCCGCGACTGGCTGCGCCGCCGCGCCCGCGGTCCCCTGGCCGGCTACCACCACGACCCGCGGTAGCCCCGCAGGGTTGACATAACACGGCTGAGCGACAATCGACGCCGGGACCACACTCACTTGAGCATGCCATCGCCTGGACCCATACCGATCAGGTGAACCGCGCCCTGCTCGCGTCCCGCAAGTAATCGCTCGATTCCTTCGATTCATCCGGGTGCCGCAAGCGTGACGGTGAGAAGCCTCGCCCCGGTCAGGTCGAGCCGCAGGCGGCTGCCGCTGTTGGCGTAACGCAGCACCACACCGGTGCAGTGGGGGCAGCGGACCACCAGCGCGGGGGCGTCGGCGTAGAGCGGGTGCGCAGCCAGCGGCGCGCTGTTCCCGCATCCGGCGCAGGTGGCCACGGCCGCCGTCAAGTCCACGGTGAACAGCTCGGCGAGCGGACCGGCGGCCGCGTTGGCATCCAGTCGCCGGTCCGCCGCCTTGTCGGAATCAGTCATCGTGGGCCTCCGCTCGCTCCGAAACGTTCGGTCTTGACCCGGACCGGGTCGTGGCCGAGGTCGATCAACGCGGCAGCGACGGTCTCGACGAAGCCGGTCGGGCCGCACACCAGCAGATGCGGTGCCTGCGCCGGTGAGACGGTGTGCTCGGTCAGCAGCCCCGCGTCGACTCGGCTGGTCAGCCCGGTCCAACCCGTGGGCGCCCCGCGGGTGAGTGTCACGGTCACCTCGACGGTGGCCGGTTGGCGTTCCAACTCGGCTCGGCCGATGACGTCGTCGACGGTTCGTGCGGAGTACAGCAGCCGCACTGGCCGCGAGCTGCCGGTGGCGCGGTGATGGCCCAGCATGGCAAGAAAGGGCACCACTCCGGAGCCGCCGGCAATCAACTGCACCGGGCCGTCAGTGCCGGTGGGCCACACGAAGTAGCCGCCCACCGGACCGCGCAGCTCAAGAAGGTCACCCGCGCGCAGCACGTCGGTGAGGTACGGCGAGACCTCCCCCTCCTCCAAGCGCTCCACGACCAGCTCGATCCCGGGTCGCTGCGGTGGAGAGGCGATGGAGTAGCTGCGCTGCGCGGTGTAGCCATCGGCGGCGGTCAGGCGCACGTCGACGTGCTGGCCGGGTAGATGCCCGGACCAGTCCGGGGGACGGAGGTTGAGCCGACACGCGCGCCGGGTCTCGCGGTGCAGAGCGACGACTTCGGCGCGCTGCCAGCTCAGTCTCCGGCGTACCGCTGTTCTCGCCACGGGTCCCCGTAGTTGTGGTAGCCGAATGTCTCCCAGAACCCGGGCTCGTCCGCGAGGGTCAGCTCGAGCCCCCGGATCCACTTCGCGGACTTCCAGAAGTACAGGTGCGGGACGAGCAGCCGTGCCGGTCCGCCGTGCTCGGGTTCTAGCGGCTGGCCGTCGTAGGTGTCGACCACCCAGGCCTG
>DASYIL010000053.1:0-5285 GCA_035997545.1 Pseudonocardiaceae bacterium | reverse complement strand
GTCTCGCAGCCGAAGCTGCGGGCATGCACCAGCCGCTCGGCATTGAGGTCCCCGACGATCACCACCGCGGCACCGAGCAAGAACGCCGCCGTCGCGGCGGCCAGACCGACCGGGCCTGCGCCGGCGATGTAGACCGTCAATCCAGTGCCCACCCCCGCGGTGACGCAGCCGTGATAACCGGTGGGGAAGATGTCGGTGAGCATGGTCAGATCCCGGATCTTGTCCAGCGCCTGATCGCGGTCCGGGAAGCGCAGCGCGGTCCAGTCCGCATAGGGCACCATCACATACTCGGCCTGACCGCCGGGCCATCCGCCCATGTCGACGTAGCCGTAGGCTCCCCCGGGGCACTCGGGGTTGACATCGAGACACATCCCGGTGTTGCTCTCCCGGCAATTGCGGCACCGCCCGCAGGAGACGTTGAACGGCATCGACACCAGGTCCCCGACCGCCAGGTTCTCCACGTCGGGGCCCTTCTCCACCACTTCACCGGTGATCTCGTGACCTAAGATCAACCCCACCGGTGCGGTGGTGCGCCCGCGGACCATGTGCTGGTCGCTGCCACAGATGTTGCTGGCAACGACCTTGAGGATCACGCCGTGCGGGCACTTGCGGTTCTCGTTGCCCGGCGGCACCCGGTTCACCGGTGCGACCGACGCTCCTCGCGCCAGCTTCGCGCCGCAGGCGCTCAACTCTTCGCGGCCAGCCCCCCTTCTGGCTCGCAGCTGGCTGGTATTCCCAATACCTCCTAGCTGCAAATTGGGCGGTGCTGTCGATGGTTTCCCGTTACAGAGCAGCGCGGTGCGGTATTCCAGCGCGTGGAGTGGTTGGTGACGCTGATCCGCGCCCTCACCGATCAAACCCGTACCGCGGGTGGGATCGGCGCCGCCGATGCCGTCGTCGTCGCGAATCGACAGGTGCAGGATCCGCTCCCGAGACCGGGTTTGCGCCCGAAACTCCAGCTCCACCGGGATCGCGGCACGGCGGGCAAGGGTGCGCAGGGCGGGCCCAGCCCGCCCTCGGACAGGATCGCCGGGTGGATGCCGCGCGCGAGCTCGCGCAGCTCCTCGATCGCCCCGTTCAGCTCGTCGGCGACCCGGCCGATCTGCCTCTGCAGCTTGGGCAGCTCCGCGGGCACGGTGGACTGGGCCAGGCGCAGCTCGAGGCTGAGCGCGACTGGGTGCCGTCGTGCAGGTCGCGCTCGATCCGGCGCCGGGCGTCGTCGGCGGCGGCGACGATCCGGGCCCGGGACGCGGTGAGCTGGGCGCGGCTGTCGGCGTTGCGATCGCTGTGCCGACGAGCTCGGTGAAGCCGGCCATGCGCTGTTCTGCGTCGGCCGGGAAACGCTCGCCCCGCGTCCCGATGTTGATCGCGCGATGAGCGGCTGCTGATCACGTTGCGATGCCAGTACCTGGCGCCACTGGCATCGCTGCCTGCCTCTACTCACGCCCGGCTTGTAGAGACCCTCCGGTCTTGGCTCATGAACATGGGCAACCGCAAGGCGGTGGCCGAGGAGCTGCACGTGCATCCTCAGACGGTGCGCTGCCGGCTGGGACAGTTGCGTGCAGTATCCGGCTCCGCGCTGGACGAACCGGCCACCCGAGCTGCGCTGCTGCTGGCGCTGGCTTGGGGCTCGGCGGTCAACCCTGCCGAGCTAGCACCCATGAACGTTTCAGCAGGCAGGAGGTTGACCGTGTAGGTGGTTGATCTGTTGTCGTTAGCTCGTCGTCGCTTGCCGTGTGAGTTCGGTCTGGGTAGCCGCCGGGGGCCCCGGTAGCAGACTCGCGGCGTTGAGGGAAAACGTCTGGCGTCAAAACCCAGTGTCGAAGGACCTTGACGCCCGCCGAGACGGCGCTCTCGCTGAGCATCGGCCGCAGCCTAGATCGACAGCATGGCCCAGCGCTGCTACAGCATGAGTAGTAGGACGACGGTGGCCGTCGCGAAGCCGGCCACGGCCCAGCCGATCAGGAGGACCTCGGTCCGGGCGTCGGACACGATGTTCTTTCCCGCGATGACCCGGATTGCTCTGACCCGCCGTCCCCGCCTGCGACCGAGCCCCAGGACGAGTAAGGCCAGCAGCACCGCCGCGGCGGCCAGGAGGGTTCGTCCGACTGCGAGTGGTCCAGTCTGCCGGAACAGCAGGATCGCGCTGCTGGCAAGGAGCCCGATCGCGCTGCGTTCCCACGACAGGTGGGTTCGTTCAGCTTGCAGTCCGGGCTTGTCCTGGGGTTTACGAGGCACGTCAGGGTCGCTATGGCTGCGGGACGAGGAGCACGACGAGCACCAGGATCGTCACGGCTAGGAGGGTGATCCCGAGCAGTACCGGAAGCCGGGTTGGTGGTAGGTCGGCATCTCGGCGCATCGCGGCTTGTACTCGTTGCCAGCGCCGGACTGCCAGCGCCGCCAGAACACCACCACCAGCGGTGAGTAACACTCCGAGGGCGTCCCGCGCTCCGGGAATTCTGAACGCCGGAACGAGCTGGACGACCGCGATGCCGCCGGCTATCAGGGCGAGCGCGGTGCGGATCCAGGCCAGGAAGGTCCGCTCGTTGGCGAGCGTGAAGCGGTAGTCCGGCTCCTGCTCGTCGCCGGCCGGGGTGTGTTGTCGTTGCTGATCGGCCGGGTTCATGAGCTCACAGAGTCTCCAGCGCGCCGGACGCGACGGCGGCCGTCGCCTCCTCGACCACCGCATCGATCTCGGAATCGGGGCACCTCGCTTGGAACGGGATGCCCGATCGGCACAACCACTCTAGCCCGGCGCGAACCGACCGGTTCCCCTGAACAGCGCCACCGGAGGTCGTCGGTGGTCACAGTACATACCCGCCGTGCGGCGGCGGACGAGGCCGTGTCGCTGTTGAGGATGATCGCCACAACCGAGGAGGAAGCGGGTCCAGACCAGCGCGCCGAGGCCTGCTTGATCAACGAGTACGTCATGGGAGAGATCCCCTACGGGCAGAGCGAGGCAGGGGCTGAGCCAGCTCTGGTAGCCCGACCGAGGCCTTTGCAGCTGCGTCACACCCAAGTCGCACCCCAGAGGCCATGAAGGTGCGTCTGGCTTCGCCGCGTTTCGCTTCCCACCAGAGGTGATCACGGTGGCGGTGCGATGGTACCTGCGCTATGGGCTCTCCTACCGCGATGTCGAGGAATTGCTCGCGTCCTATCCCTTGCCGGCAACGCAACAGAGCCCCATCGACTCCTGGCACACCGAACTGCTGGCCTACTTCGACACTGCTGCCGTGTCCAACGGCCTCCGCCTCCTACTGCACTGCGGCGTAGACTGGGAACACTATCCGTGCCACCCCGATCAGAGGCCGGTTACCACGCTCAGTGGCGTAGAGCTTATAATCCTGACCTTGCCAATTCAAGCGAATAGAAACTCACCGGCGTGGAGACGAACCCAGCATTTCACTTCATCATCGCTGTCGATAATGTGGCAGCGGCGCGCTCTGGGCGGGAGTCGAACCACTCCACCGGATATAGCGGCGCTGCCAACTGTTGTACGCCGCCGACCTCAGAATTGCGCCGAAACGATCAGCTGACACTGTACGGTCGGTCGCTCGTGGAGGGTTGAATTCCTGTAATTCGACGGTCTCGTTGTACGTGAGTTTGGGCATGAAACGGCGTTGCTGTTCCTCGTCCGGACTGGCGGTCTGCTCCGGGTCGATCGCGCAGCCTGGGGTGTCGACTGGGTGTCGACTGCCCGGTGGGGTTGAGCTCGCTAGTGGCTGTGATTCGCCGGATCGAGCCGGTGATCTCACATGATCTCCACGGAACCAATCATTTAGCGGTTGATCGGGGTCATGTCCGGGTAGCGGTCACCCACAGGTGGTGCGATCGCGGCGAGTCGGGCCACCTGCTCGGCGGTCAGCTCAAGCGTGTCGGCGGCGGCGTTTTCCTCGAGACGTGAAACTCGCTTGGTGCCCGGGATTGGCACGATGTCGTCGCCTTGGGCCAACAGCCATGCGAGCGCCACCTGGGCTGGCGTGGCACCGGCCTCGGTGGCGACGGTCTCGACCGTCGCGACGATCCGGAGATTCTGTTCGAGATTGCCCTGGGCAAAGCGGGGATTCGCCCGGCGGAAGTCGCTGGGGTCGAGCTGCTCGGTTGAACGTAGTTGGCCAGTCAGGAACCCTCGACCGAGCGGTGAGTAGGCCACGAATCCGATGTCAAGCTCACGCGCCACCGGCAGGATCTCGGCCTCGGGGTCGCGTGTCCAGAGGGAGTATTCGGTCTGCAGCGCGGTGATCGGGTGCACAGCGTGCGCCCTGCGGAGGGTCGTGGGCCCGGCTTCGGACAGGCCGATATGACGCACCTTTCCCTGCTCGACGAGTTCGCTGAGCGCGCCGACGGTGTCTTCGATCGGCGTCTTAGGGTCGACGCGATGCTGGTAATAGAGGTCGATGTGATCGGTGCCCAGACGCTTGAGCGATCCCTCGACCGCTGTATGGACGTTGTCTAGGGAGCTGTCTAATTCCCTGCTGCCACCGTGGCAGTGGGAGATCATACCGAACTTGGTGGCTAGGACGACTTCGTCGCGGTGACCCGCGATTGCGCGTCCGACGAGCTGTTCGTTTGTGTAGGGCCCGTAGATCTCTGCTGTGTCGATCAAGGTGATACCAAGGTCCAGGGCGCGACGGATCGTGCGAATCGACTCGGCGTCGTCGAGTCCTGCCCCGGTATAGTAGGCGGACATACCCATAGCGCCCAGGCCGAGCCGGGACACGTCCAGTCCCCTCAGTGAGATGTGCTTCATAGCCTGCTCCTCCGTTCACAGGGCCTTATTCGACACTTAGCGGCGTCTCGCGCGTTGACGCTAAAGTGCCCGACTGCGATTTGCCTGGTTTTGTGACGCCTGGTACACGCCTGGTACAGTACTCCAGCCGTAGATCGTTATCATGTGAGTTGAGAGTGTGGGTAGCGGTAGTGGCTGGCGCGGCATGGTGTTGATGGCGGCGTCGCCAGCGTGACCAGGGCAGCGGACTCCTCGGCGGCCCGGCGCCGTGTGAGAGCACGTCGAGCCATCATGACACCCGGCGGTCGGATGTCTGCATGGCCGGCCCCCTTTTCACTTACTTCCGGTCGATCGTTTCGTCGCAAAGACAGCGTGGCGTTGATTCCATGGCGCAACATCACCGCCAGCGTCCGTCGTGCTCTGGTGCTGGCGGCAGTCCTTGAGCTCCTGCTGACCGGTACTGAAGTTTGGCGCTGGCGGTGAAGACGTGAGCAGCTCGAGGCGCGATCGTGGAACAGCACGAGCGGGCGCGGGTCTGGCTCGGTGAGGCGCTGGG
>DASYIL010000052.1:0-38367 GCA_035997545.1 Pseudonocardiaceae bacterium | reverse complement strand
GTAGGGGCGACGTGCGCTTTGCGGGTATGCACCGTCGGAAGTCACCCCTTCACCCACTCCAGCACCCCCTGCACCGTCACCCCGGACACCGTGGCCAGGCGCACCCCGGCCCGTTCGCAGCGCTCGATCACGTCTTCGAGGTCGGCGAGCTTGCGCACCAACCGGTCGACGGCCCAAACGACCACGACGTCGATGGCGCGGTCATCGACCATCCCGAGCACCTGGGCGAACCCGGGGCGCGGCTTGCCACTGAACGCCGAGATGTCGTTGTCGGTGACGGCCTGAACCACGGTCCAGCCGCGGTCACGGCACAGCTTGAGGCAGTCCTCGCGCTGGCGGGCTACAGTCAGGCCGTCACCGGAACGGTCGAGGGACTGCCGGGTGTAAACCACTGCTCTCACATGTGGCACAGTTCACGACACGGGTTGCCGAGGTTGTGCTCGGCGGTGGCCCCGCCGCGGGCGTGGTCGAGAGTGTGGTCAGTGTCGGTGCTGTGGGCGGGAGCGCGGCAGCCGATCATGATGCAGTACCGGTCGCGGATCTCGACGTGTCGGCCCAACGAGGCGCTGGTGATGCGTCGGGTGGGGTCCCCGGCCGGGGCTCGCCGCGCGCTGGTGTGCTGGTGGACGAGGTCAGTGACCACGGGTGCCCGGGCTCCTAGCGCGCGGGGGCGCTGGCAAGTTCGCACAGGGTGGTGGCGGGGATCTGCAGTTCCACGATCTGCCGGGCGTGGGCCGAGCGGGTAGGCGTCTCGGTGGGGCGGGCTCGGGTGATACCGCAGTGCAGCAACTGTCCCTGCTCATCGGTGATGGCGAAGCGCCACTGTCCGCAAGCCAGCGTGGTGGCGAGGTCACGGGCCAGGGTCGGCGTGCACGGGTCCCCAACCGGCCAGCTCGCCAGGGTACTCGTCGCGCCCGAGCAAGGTCGATAGCCGCACCCGCAGTTCCATCCCTGAGCCTGCCGGGCAGCCCCCACCCACAGCAACCTCGCCGTCGTCAGGTCCGTCGGGTCCGTCGTCACCGAGCCGATCACGGACTATCTGCGGTTCGAGCTCACCTGGGGCTAACAGCCGAACGTGGAAGCAGGGGAGGACATCCGCGTTATCCGGTAGCAGTTGGACAGCAGTGGCCGCCAGAACTCCCCGAGCTGACCGACTTCTGGCTCTTCGACCTCAGCGTGCTCTACGCGTTGCGCTACGACCAGGACGGAGCGTGGCTGGCAACAGAAGAAGTCACCGACCCAGCCGCCATCAAGCAGGCGCGCCTCTGGCGCAAGGCTGCCTGAAACGCGCCGTGTCGTGGCGAAGCTACATCGATTCGCGCCCTCAACTCGTCGCGAGACTGCCCGGGGAGCAACTCGGCGCCTCCTGAGCGAAGGGGGCATTCGGTGGCGCCGGTGATGACGAATCCCGTGGGGAAGGTGACCTCGCTCAAGTCCAGCAGCAGCTAGCGGCACTGGAGTCGCAGGTCACTCACATCGCCGAGTGGCAGCCTGCCATGATGCCGGGCTTAGTGCAGACCGCCGCATACGCACGGGAGCTACTAAATCGGCCCGACAGGCCGACGATGGTCGACGCCGCCAAACGCGATCCACAGGCGATAGCAACCGAGCGGATCAGGCGACAGGACATCCTTTACCAACCAGGGCGCCGTATCGACATCATCCTCGGTGAGGCCGCGCTGCGCAGCACACCCGGGACAATCGAGACTCTCCTGGGGCAGTTGGATCGGTTGGTCTCTCTCGCGGACCTCCCGACCGTCGAGCTCGGGATCGTTCCGTTCCCGATGATGCCCGTCATGCCGCTGTCAAGCTTCACTCTGCATGACGATGTGGTGTACATCGAGACCCTGACAGGCGAGCAGCAGCTCTACGAGCCGGACGAGGTCGCCGTGTACGTGAAGGCGTTTGAGCTGCTCCGCGCCGCCTCGGCCACTGGCCCGGATGCCGTAGTCCTGATCCAGCGCATCGCCGCCGAGCTGAGGGGCTCGACGTGATTGACTTCGCGCCGGTCCTGCGTGGCTGCAGGTCGTGGTCGAGCCGAACCAGCACCAACGAGTGCGCGACACCGCCCCAGACGGTTCGACCACAACGATGATCGGACGCAGCTCGGCGGTGAGGCACGCCCAGGCCAGCACCACCGCGAGATCTAGGCAGGTGGCGTGCCGCGGCGCCACAGCACCTGCTCCGGTGGCCGGATCACCTGCATCCTGGCCTCGGCGCCGCACCGACCTCGTGCAGCGCGGCCGCGACCCGGATCGGTGTGCCGGCGGCATCATGGAGCTCGTCGGTCCGGCCGCTTAACCCAGCCCGGCCCGTGGTGTAGCGCGTCCAGCTCATGGTGCGGTAGTCCGCGGCGGGCGGACAGCTCCCGCCCAAGAGTGGTCTTGCCGGCTCCACAGGTCCTCGCAATAAGCACCCTGTCCATCAGCCACCTCTCCGGATCCGGGCCCGAGGTTGTCCCGCGATCAGCCCTCGGTGCCACTGCCGTAGGGACGGGTGAGCAGCTCCAGGTAGTGGCCGTTGGGGTCGTCGAAGTACACGCCGCGGCCACCGTCCCGCTTGTTGATCTCGCCTGGCTGCTGATGGGCGGGATCGGCCCAGTACGTGAGGTCCAGCGCCCGGATCCGGTCGAAGATCACGTCGAAGTCGGACTCGCTGACCAGGAACGCGTAGTGCTGAGGATGAATGTCCTCCGAGGTCTCGATGAAATCCAGGCTCACGCCGTTACCTAGGGTAACCACCAGGAACGGCCCGAATGGGGTCGGTGCGGGCAGCCCCAACAGATCGGTCAGGAAGGTCGCAGCGGCCATCTTGTCGCGGGCCGCGACGATGGTGTGGTTGAGCTCAACGGTCATGTCAGCGTCCCCATCTCTAGCGTTCCCCGGTATGGCCGGACAGCGGGCGTTCAGGTGTCGGACCCGCCCTCGATCGTGCCCGATCGACCATCCTCAGGACGGGAGTTCACCGTGCTATGTGTCACGATAGGGTGATCGACCGCCCTAGGTTATCCCGATGACCTCACCGACCTTCCGCGGCCGCCGAATGGGACATCTCGCAGGTTCTCAGCCATCTTGGCAGCGGCGCCGAAATCGGGCTGGCCACGCTGGAGGCGGCACTCAAGGGCACCGGCAACCCCGGCCCCGAGCTCAACGGAGTGTGTGGGCTCGCTGGAACGCGATGACACCCAGCGAGCACGCCGAAGGCTTCCTGCGCGCCGACGAAGCGCTGGTCACGCGCTACGAAAACCTCGACAACACCACCAGGGCGCAGCTGCGCATCGACCTTGGTTTCCTGCCCGAGCCGGTCGACGTGGCCACTGCAGCGGCGCTACGGCTCAGCGAGTTCACCTACCACACCGGGGACATCCAGGTCATGTCCGACCCGGCAGCGGTGCTGGCCCCCGCAGCGGTCGAGTTGCTGCTCGATCCCGCGGGCATGCTCATCGGCTTCCTCGGACACTCCGACGCCCTCGACGGCAAGCGGGTGACCCTGGCCGTGCAGACTGCCCTGGCCGTGCAGACTGCCCAGCCCGACCGCTCCTTTGGCCTCGACCTGCGCGACGCGGTCACCCTGGTCGGCACCCCGCAAGAGCCCAGCGGTGTCCTCGACGCCCCCGCCGAGGCCTGGCTCCGCCTGATCGCCGGCCGCCTCGCACCCCAACACACACCGCCCACCATGCAGCTCACCAGCGACACCATCACCCTCGACGACCTACGACGAGTCTTCCCCGGCTTCTGACCGGCGCGCGTTGGTGGCGTCAATCGGGTGCGGCACCACCCCGGGCCTGCCCACTCACGCCCGGATGGCGAGCTCACATGGATCAAGGAATCCGTCCCGTCCGTGCCACGTCGTGAAGGACAGCGTCGATACCATGGCGAACGACCGAGCCGTGCACCGCGCGGAAACCTCCGCCGTAAACCGGATCGGGGTTATCCCGCAGGTGTGCCCGCATCGCGGCGGCCAGCGCGGAGCCCTGTCGTTTGAGCCATGCGTGGGCGAAGAGTTCGCACACGCCCTCCTCGACCATCGGGGCGGCAGCGGTCACACCCCGCTGCGCGAGCCACGCGTGCCCCAATTCGTGCGCGACGGTCCGCCCGAAATGGGTGGGCGTCAACCCCCTGATGATCTGGATCCTGGCCACCTCGACCCAGCGCTGCCCTGGTGTGCGCCGCTGCTCGGTAACGCCCAGCAGTATCCCCTCGCCGGCCACCGCCGCGGGGTGGAACTCCCTGCCGTCAACAACTTCCACCCTGACCGGCGTGTCGAGCCGGATGCCGATCGATGTCATCTCGCGGCGCACCGACGGTAGGTACCGACGCGCGTCGGCTTGAGTCTCCACCGCACCCGCAGCGCACGTCGGGCAGCGCAGCCTCGAACCCAGGATCGGCCGCCAGCCCGGCGCCGGATCAGCATCCCCCGCTCGGCCGCAGAGCACGCAACGTCCGGACACCCCGTGGTGCGCGCAGGTGAGCTCACCATGCAGCGACACCTCGACGGCACCGACCGGCTGACGGCCGCATAGCGTGCACAGCACGGGAAGTCGGCCGTTGCTGCTCATCGCTTCAACGCACCGCTCGCCACGCGCCACTGGCCGGATCCCGCCGCCATCCCGGGGCCGTGCCCTCGGGCGGTGCGCGCAGAACAGACGACTTCGGCCGCAACGCCGCAGCCACCCGCCGGTCCAGATAACGGCCCCAGTCCCGCGCGGCCGGTCGGTCCGCCGGGCGCACGCTCAGCGCGGCGCGCAGCAGGTTGCGACCCTCGACGCCGAGGGCGGCGTCGGCACGCCGTGGATCCCGCGCCGTCGAAACGTCCTGCCCTGGGCCGAGGCACCGGAGCACGAAGAGACCGAACTTGTACAGGTCGGTGGCCTGGCTCAGCACCGAGCCCTCCGGCGGTTCCCAGTCCGGAGCGTTCAGCTGACGAACCACCGGCATCGATCCCTTGATCCGGATCGCGTCGCAGTCCACGAGCATGACGCTCGGACGATCCCGCAGCCGGAACAAAGCATTCTTGGCATTGATATCTCCGACCACCATCTCGTGCTTATGAAGCAAATGCAGTGCGCTCGCGAAATCCCGGCACACCAGCAGCCGCTGCGCAAACGTCGGCTCGGGCATTCCGACGAATCGGGCCCGGGCTGGGTCGACGAAAAGGTTCTGGACCTCCCGTGGCCCTCGCACCCGCTGGCCTGTGCCGGGCAGAACACGAGCCTGGAAGAAAGAGCTCGGTATCAACGGCAGCACCACGCCGCACACTGCCCCGCGGTCTTCGACCACGCGCAGCGGCCAGGCGGCGAAGCTGTCGAGTCTGGCCATTGCCTCCGGATCCAGACGGTTTCGCTTTGCCACCAGTGCGCGCAGCCCGCGAGGCGGAGCGTGTCCACTCCGATACAGCTTGACGACTAGTGGCCCGGGCGCATCCACCAGACTGAGCCGCTTCACCTCGTACACCTTGGCCTGCCCGCCCTCGCCCACGAGCGAGCCGAGATCGCCCAGTTGGGCTGGCCGGAGCAGCAGATCCTCGGTCACCGACTGGCCAGCGGCCACAGCACGACCGCAGTGCGATCGTCGTCGTAGGACTTCCGCGCGAAGTCGACCTGGGCAGCGAACTCCAGTGCTGCGGGCGGACGTCTCCACACCGAGGCAAGGAAGGCTCCCACGTCACCAGTGCCGTCACCCAGCGGATCTCCGATCCCATCGGAGACCAGCACCAGAGCGTCACCCGGCCCGACCGTAACTCGCCGTGGCGGACCAACCTCGGCAGGAACCACCGGAAGAGCGCTCGTCGCCGACGTCGCGATCACCGCCCCGTCGTTCTTGATCGGCTGCAAAGCTTCCCACGTCGTGCCAGATCTCAGCACCCACGCCGAGGTGTCCCCCAGCGCGAGCAGATGAGCCGTTCGTTCGGAGGTGTCAGCACGCAGATCGACCACCGCGAAGAGCGCGGTCGCGGCCAGCTCCCCGGCGATGGCGTGGAGGTCGAGACCGTCCGCGTCCAACTGGCTGCCCTCGCGCTGTCGCAACAGTCGGCGGCCCCCGTCCACCACGGCCGCGGAGAGCTCCTCGAGCACACCAACCCAGGGCAGATCGTCCGGCTCGACCTCCCGCAACCAGTTCGCGATCAGTGCGCACCCCTGCCGAGTGACCACCCGGGCCGCATGGTGTGAGAAGCGGCCGGCCGACACGCCATCGGCCACCGCGGCGACGAGGAACCCGTTGTCTGCGGTGCAGCGGTATGCGTACTCGTCCTGCCGGACCTTGCCGTAGTACCGATGCGATAAGCCGCGCACGCTGGCTGCCCGCAGCTCCAGCGCACGCTGACCCGAACCGTCAGTGAAAAGGACACCGTCCAGGACCGTGTCGCGTTGATCCCACCATCCCAGGGCGG
The DNA here is from genome assembly GCA_035997545.1 of Pseudonocardiaceae bacterium. Lineage (GTDB taxonomy): Bacteria > Actinomycetota > Actinomycetes > Mycobacteriales > Pseudonocardiaceae. Next base: position 31,977 of record DASYIL010000052.1, on the reverse strand, counting down.
GAGCGGGCTGCACAGCCTGCCCGGCCCGCCCCGGGTCACCGACCGAGAAGCGGGTGAACCCGCCACGCCACCGCGGTTCCTCGGCGGCCCCCGTCGACCCGGACGCGACCGCCGCATCGAGCTCAGCGAGAGGGACCTGCTCGCGCACAACGGAGGCGCCGATCACGGGATCGACCGGCACCGGATCATCTACCGGCCCGGCACCGGTCTCGACAACATTTCTGTGCATGCCATCAGACCCAATCGTCGGCGTGGTAGGCGGAAATACCAGACGGCACGTCCCCCTTGGGCGGGAGGATAATCCCGGAGTCACCGTGCACCGCACTCTGACCGGACGCCAGCATGCTGGAGATGAGGATCTCGGCGATAGCGGTAATCGCCTTGGCAGCGTCCTCACCCTTGTCCATCAGGTACATCTGCATCTGCTTCGAACCCGTCGCCGGGTGGATCAGCGTCTTCAGGATCGTGCCATTCGCGCCGTCCACCCCGCACGGCACAAAGTTCGGATACATGGCGAAGCCGCTCTTCGTGGCCCGGTCATAAACGGTCAGTTCACGGAACGCTGACTGCCAGTCCTCAGCGTTGGGTTCGCCGTCGCTAAGGAAGAACACCGCAGGGCGGTGCACCGCGTAGCCGTCGGCCTTGAGCAACTGGACGTTGGCGGCGATCTCGGAGCGCAGCAGCTCGAACGCCTTCGCGTACGAGGTCGATCCGCGGACACTTAGCTGGGGCAGAGTCAAGTTCTCGTCGAGCACGTCGCACAACGGCAGCTGCACCCTGGCGTCCGAACCGAAGTCGATGAGCCCGAAACGGACCTTATCCGACAGGATCGGGTTCAGCGCCAGCGCGTCCACCACCTTCGGCATGATCTTGTTCGCGGACTCCAGCTTGTCGCCCGACATCGAGGCAGACACGTCGATCACAAGGTAGAACGGCAAGAGAACACCGCGTCCCTGATTCATCTTCTGTTCCTTTCTGGGCCGACAGCTCGAGGCAGCCGATCGGTCACGGGTTGGACGGGGTCGCAGAGTTGGGTGGTGGGGTCGGGTTACCGACCTGCTGATGGGGGGCGGCGGGGGTCGCAGCGGTGCGATGCCCGTTCGGGGACGGCGAGGTCGCCACCGGTCCGGTTGCTGAGGGGGCGCCCAGCGTGGACAGACTTTGATCAGCCTGGTGCTGGTGGAACCAGCGGGCCAGTTGCTCGTCGTTACGCGCCGAGGCCACCTGCCCCCAGACATCGATCGCCTTCAGCGTGATCTCCGTCTGCTTGGCGAACAGTGCCGCGTTCGCGGCCTTGCCCAACTTGATGCGCTTCGCAGCCCGGTCCTGCTCGAGCTGCTGGACGACGTCCCAGTGCAGGTCCGCGATGGCGGTCCGGGGGCCGGCCCGGGCGGCATCACCCTGGTTGATCTCCTTCTCACGGCGTTGCACGAGCTGCTCGTACAGCGATAGCGGCCCGAACCCGCTCAAGAACTTGACCAGCACCGGGAGCACCTCAATGAGCAGAAACAGCAAGAACAGCGCGCGGTGCGCGGTGCGCAGCAATGGTCGATCGGCGGACAGCCTGTCCAGCGCCTCGAGCCTGGCGAGCAACCCGGTGTTATTGGCCTCGCCCGCGTCCAGCTCTCGCTGAGCCTGGCTTCGAGCCGCCTGACGCTCCCGCAGGGTGGGCTGGAGCCTGTCAAGGTCTTGCTGAGCCGCTGACCGGCTGGCGATTACCGCTCCGCTGATGCGCGATCGTGCCGCTTGCTCCGCCTCCCGCAGCCGGGACCGGGCCGCGTCGAGCTGGCGCTGGGACTCGTCGGCGCGTGCTTTAGCCTCCCTGTACGCTTGCCCGTTAGCACCCGGAACGTGCGTGCCGCAGCTGCCAACCAGCTCGCACTGCGCATTGTCGGCGTCGGTGCGGTACACCTGTTCCTTGGCCGCGACATCGGCCCGGGCCGCCGTGACGTCCGGGGCATCGTTCACCCCAGGTTGGGTTCTCCCGGACGCCACACCCACCAGCTCGTCCACCCGGGCTGCCAGCGCCGGCAGATCGGCGAACCGCGCGTCCAGCTTCTTCTGGTTCTCGATCAGGTTCTCGCTGTGCATCACCTGCAGTTCGTTGTCGATCTCGGGTTGGAAGATCCGCAACACCAGGGGCGTCGAGATCACCGCCCCGATAACCACGGCCAGCGCTATCCGCGGAAGCGCGGTGAGGACGTTGCGCCAGACACCGGCCTGGCGGCCCATGCTCACCACGAGCATTCGATCCAGGTTGACGATGATCAGGGCCCAGATCGCGCCGACCACGACACTGGCCAGTGCCGGTAACCCGACAGTGACGCTGAGCGCGAACGCGGCCGAGACGCCGGCCACTGCAGCGGTGCTGATCAGCACGCCGCCCATGGCCGTGTGCTTCACCAGATCACCCTTGGCGTCGCAGAGAATGTCCTCCTGAGCACCTGCCAGCCGAGCCAACCAGCGACGCATTCTCACGGAGTCACCCCCTTGCGGGGGAACAGCAGGTCGTCGGGTGACGGTGTTGACATCACGATGGATACGACATCGACCGGGCAGCCGCCGTCGACCGCACGGAGGTCCGGCGGGTCGAAGGCCAGGTCGGGTGCGGGCGGAAACGGGGTCGGTGAGCCGTCCTGCGGCCATTGCACCGCCAGCAGCGGATGCTCCAGTTCCGCGCTGATCGCCCCCGGCGTCGGCACGGTCGCGATTCCGGGCAGCGACATCGCGCCGAGATCGGGGAGTTGGATGTCCGGGATGGGCACCGGCATCAACTGAGGAGTCGGCAGCTCGATCACCCCGACCGAGCAGGTGCTGAGGTGAGCTTCGCCGAAGTCGTTGCGCACTGTGACGTACAAGACACCTGAGCGGTCCGGGTGCACCAGCGCGCTCCCGCCTCGAGCGTCGGCGTGTACTGGCGCGCAGCCAGGGCCCGAGATCTCCACCTCCACCGCGTCGTCGGCGACCCACTGCACCGAGACCGGCCGGCCTGCCACGACGAGGGTGCGGTCCACGTCCACGGTGTGCAATCGGGGCGGCCCGTCCGGTTGGCCGAGGGTGCGGCACAGGTACTGCCACCACTGCGACGCCGTCGGACGGCCGTCGGACCTGCCGCGCAATGCCCAAGTGAGCATCTGCAGGCCAGCGCTGTCCAGCACGCCCGCCGCCGTCGCCGGATCACGGTTCAGAGAGGAACCGGCACCGGGGGTGAGGCACCGCAGGATGAACAGTCCGAGCTTGTAGAGGTCCGTCGAGCTGCTGAGCAGCACGCCCTCCGGCGGCTCCCAGTCAGGTGCGTTGAGCTGCGCCATCACAGGGACGCTCCCGGCCTTTCGCACTGCGTCGCAGTCCACGAACATGACCATCGGCTCGGACCCGAGGCGGAACAGTTCATTCTTGGCGTTCACATCGCCGAACACGATGCCCAGGGCGTGCAGGAACGCCATCCCGGCTGCGAAATCCCGGCAGACGGCTAGCCGTTGCTCGGGTGTCGGTATCGGCATGTGCAGCCGCCGGGCACGGTCGGGCGCAATGAAGAGGTGCTGCACCTCGCAGGGAATCCGCTTGTGCAGCCCGGTGCCCAGCAACGTGATCTGGTGGAAGAAAGTGTCTGGGATGCGCGGCAGCACCACTCCGCAGACCGCACCGTGATCGGAGACGATCCGGCTCGGCCAGGCCGTGATCTCCTCCAGCTTGCGCCGCTTCTCCGGGCTTAGACCGTTGCGCACCGCGACGACGCTGGCCAGCCCGCCGTGGGGAGCGTGTCCGGACTTGTACTCCTTGTACACGAGCGGACCGCCGACGTCGGGGAGCCGGAGTGCCGGCAGCTCATACACCACGGCCTGTCCGCCGGCGCCGAGAACGGCGCCCAGGGCGCCCAGCTGGTCCCGTTCGATGTGATCAGGAGGGGATCCAGCCGGCATCGGCCCGGTGGCTGGCGCGTGGGATGACTGTGTCACCGGAGTTCACGACATCCCGTCACGTGACCGCGGTGACGGAGTGCATCACGGGGCCCGGTTACCAAGGCCCGTCCCAGAACGACAGGCCGCGCTTCGCGACGGTTGCGCACATTTCGGGTCCATCCGGAGCTCGAGGTCATCCCCTGGTAGGTGAAGACACACCGGTCCGGCTGTCTCCTTCGCTGTGTTCACGGCAACTGTCCCTCTTCGCTGCGTTCACGGCAACTGTCCCCTTCGTCCGTGTTCCCCGGCAACTGCAGTGCTGCGCGTTCGACGACACGGTGTCGCTGGCCCGGATGGAGTCCGACGGACCGCGGGCCGACTACCTGGCGGACTGCCGGGCACCCGACGGGAGTTACCTCTTCGAGCACGAGGCACCCCTGATGACGCATCCCCGCGGCGCTGCTGGGCGTCAAGCGGGTGCGGCGTTACCACGACAACGCGCTGTCCACGGAGCCAGATCGATCACGACTTCTGGTTGATCGAGGGCGAGCGAGTGGTGCGCATGCACTACGGCGCCGATGCGACCTTCGTGGGCGGCGAGCTGATGCCCCCCGACACCGTCCCGTCCTACCGGGCAGCCCGCGAGGCCACCTGGACCAGAGCCGAAGAGTTCACCTCGTGGTGGGCAGCGCACCGGCGGTGCTCTCCCACGGGGCCCGGTACATGCAGCAGCGCGTTGGCAGGATCGAGCAGGCCTCCGAGCTGGTCCGCAGCTTCATGCCCACGATCGTGGATGGGCTGCTGCAGGCCGCGGACTACGTGCGCGCCATGGGCTCCCACAGGCTGGCCGGTGAGGGGCTGGAGTCCTTCGTCGCCTCCCGCGCGGCCCGGCAGCAGATCCTGGACACCGACCGCCAGTTCCAGTCGATCATCACCGAGGGCGCGCTGCGCTGGCACGTCGGCTCCCCGCAGATCATGGCCACCAGCTGGAGCACCTCATCGACGCCAGCCATCGCCCCAACCTGCGCCTCGGCATAATCCCCTGGACCACGCCGGTGCACTCACCCGCGCTGCATTGCTTCACCATCTTCGATGACCGAGCGGTGATCTTCGGCACCGAGACCGCGACCGCCATCATCACCGACCCGGCCGACATTGCCGACTACGACCAGCGGCACACCCTCTACTCCCAGCTCACCGCCGCCGGCGACCCAGCCCGTGAGGTGCTTGCCAGGCTCGCGGGCGAGTACCGCGACCTGGTCTAGTCAGGGTGCTCAACGATGTTGACCACGATGCCGTTGGTGTCGCGGACGAAGAAGCGCGGTCGCGTCGCCGGACACCAGCTGCGCCTGCACGCTGGGCCGTTCCCGGGACCGGAAGCTGATCACCCACCCAAGATCGAAGGCCTGCTCCAGGCCCAGGAAGTTCTTCGTCACCACGATCCCATCAAGTCGGCTGCGATGATCAGGTCGCAGGCGCTGGCCCCAGGCAGCGGCGACCGACACCGTAACGTTGCGCGGCGTGCGGATACTGATCACCGGCGGCGCGGGATTCATCGGCTCGCACGTCGCCGACCTGCTCGCCACCCAAGGGCACTCGGTGGTGCTGCTGGACGCGTTCCTGCCACAGGCCCACGGTTCGGGCGCGCCACCGGAGTGGATGCGGGGGCACGAGCTGGTGCGCGGTGACGTCCGGGACGGCTCGCTGTTGCGCGGTCTGCTGTCCACTGTGGACGCTGTCTGCCATCAGGCGGCGATGGTCGGGCACGGATCGGATCCCTCCGACGCCCCGGACTGCGCAGCCAACAATGACCTCGGAACGGCCGTGCTGCTGGCGGCGATGCACGCCGCGGGGGTGCATCGGCTGGTGCTGGCCAGCTCGATGGTGGTCTACGGGGAGGGGCGCTACGCCTGCCCCGACCACGGCGTCGTGCCGGCCGCCCCACGACGGGCCGAGGATCTCGCCGCCAGGCGCTACGAGGTGCCCTGCCCACGCTGCGGTGCCGATCTCGAGCCGCTGCTGGTCGGTGAGGACGCCCCGCTGGACCCGCGCAGTACCTACGCCGCCACCAAACTGGCCCAGGAGCATCTCGCCGCGGCGTGGGCCCGGCAGACCGGCGGAGGGGTGTGGGCGCTGCGCTACCACAACATCTACGGCTCCCGGATGCCCAGGGACATCCCGTATGCCGGGGTGGCGTCGATCTTCCGATTGGCGCTGGAGCGGGGTGGCGCGCCGCAGGTGACGGAGGACGGGCGGCAGCGCCGGGACTTCGTGCACGTGTCCGACGTCGCCCAGGCCAACGCGCTCGCCCTGGCCGCCGAGTCGCCCGCAGGCCGATGCGAGCCGGTCAACGTGTGCTCCGGGCGCCCGCACACAGTTGGCGAGCTGGCCGCCGAGCTGGCCCGTGCGATGAACGGGCCATCGCCGCAGATCGTCGGTGGCGCCCGGCCGGTCGATGTGCGGCATGTGACCGCTGACCCGGCCCGGGCCGCCGAGCTGCTCGGTTACCGGGCGCGGGTGGGCTTCACCGAGGGCGTCACCAGCTTCGCCACCGATCCACAGCGCGAGCCGGTCACCACCTGAGCGCCCGTCAGGCCCCGCACTGCTGGCGCAGCACCCCGGCCGTACTGGTGAGGACGAGGTGACCGTGTTCGAGTCCTTCGGACTCGCGGCTCAGGACATCCTGTCCGCCCGTTATCTCCACGACCGTGCCCTGGAACTCGGCGTCGGCGTGACGGCCGAACTGTTCGACACAGACAGCCCGGCCACCGCGTTGGGCCGCCGACGGACGCCCCTTGGCTGATCTGCCGCCAACGCCACCCGAGGCAGATGCGCCTGTACTGCTTCCCGCACGGCATTGCCAAACATCCCGTGAGCGTTGTGTCAAGTAGCTTGTCGTTAATCTTTCTTGCGAAGGTGCCCGTAGTGCACTGCGGGCAGGTGCGGCGAAGCTGGTGACCGGCCAGTTTGATCACGGGTGGAGGTTGGGTCTTGGCCTGGGCCGGTACGAGTTGCGGCAGCGCTCGGTGTGGCCGCGCGGCGTTGAGATGGAGCGGGTAGGTCGTGAGGACCCAGAGCGGGCTCGCTCCCCTCGGGCGCCTTGCCCCTCGACGCCGCCGCCAGCCTGCCCCGGAACTGCTCGTACATCGCGATCACCTTGGGCGCCAACGCGGCGAGTGCGTCAGGATCGGGTGATCCCGGCGGCTGCACCGCGTGACAGATGGTGTGGCTCAGCGCGGCCGCGGCGGACTCCGGCGGGGCCGTCACCGCTGTGACCGGCTCGGACAGGTAGAACCCGGTCTGGACCGCGCTAAGGACATAGCGCTGGATGTCAATGTCCAGGTCGGTGCGCATCAGACCGTGCTCACGTAACAGTGCGAACAGCTCACCGGCGAGGTCGATCTTCAGAGCGCGCAGCGGTTCAACGGCCGCCTCGTGCGCCAGATCGCCCAGCAGGTCGACGTCACGGCCGAACATCGCCTGCAACAACGGACGACGTACCACCCCAAGGTAGGTCAGCCGGGCCTGCTCGGAGGGCAGCAGCGCCGCCGGATCCCGCCGAATCGCCGCGACCAGCTCATCGACCAGCTCCAGCGACTCACGCATCAACACGCACATGAACAACCAAGCACGTGTTTGGAAATGCAGGTACACCGTGCCCTTGCCGATGCCGGCGTGCTTGGCGACCTCCTCGATGGTGACTCTTTTGTAGCCCCAACGCAGCACCAACCCGGCGGCCGCGTCCAGGATCCGCTGGGCCCGCTGCTCATGCCTGGTGTCGGACATCGCCACCTCCTTGACCTGTGACCAGATTGCGAATCTGGTCACAGGTCACCTTAATGTGCCTCCTGGCGTCGGTCAACCGACCTGCCGTGGCGCCCCAGCAGGGCTAAGGAGCGGGAGGTTGAGCCGGACGGCTGACCCAAGGCAGGCGACCCCGGTCGGTGCAGGAACACCGGCACTGGGGCCTTGACCGGAGAGTAGCGCCTTCGGCTTACGCCTTGACTCGTCCGTGACTCGTACCTGTCGACGGTGAGGCGATCTGTATATCCTCGCGCTTGGTACGCGCTCCCCCGCGTCGAGGATCAATCTTGTCGACCCTGTGCGGGAGTTGCCGTGGGCCTTGGTCCGATGAAGTCCGACCTACCGCGCCGAGGACCATCGGTGCGCACCACGCCGGTCTGGGTTCATCTGGAGCAGCTGTACCCGCGCCCCGAGGATGGCCAGCGACGCACCATCGGGGACGGGTTGGACTGGACTGGGCGGGTCCGCGGTGAGCTGTATCGGTGGTGGCGCACCGCCGAGGGTGTCTGGCTGGGCCAGGTCACCTACGAACTCGGCTACGCCGACGGGCGCGACTCGTGGCTGCGTGTCGAGGACCAGCTCGTCCCAGCGACGGCGTTGACCAAGCGGTCCGACGGCAAACACATCCGCTACGCGGCGCGGCGTCTAGCCACCAGGTGACCGCGACGACCGCCGCGGTCACATCGATCGAGGCCGCCAACCGGTCACGGCTACCTAACCTTGCATGGCGCGCAGTAACCGCCAAGCATGCAACGGTGTGATGGCTCCCCCGTATGGACGGACGGCGGAGATCAACGACCCGCACGGGGCCGCCTTCTCCATCGTGGGGGCGATGCCATCGGCATGATCATAAGCTGGCCGGCGGCCCGGGGGAGCCGCCGGCCCAGGACCGCAGCTCGGTGCACGCCGCGGCCAGCTCAGTCCAGCATAAGCGACTACGGACGGGTCAGACTGGGGTGACGTTCTCTGCCTGCGGACCCTTCGGACCCTGAGTGACGTCGAAGTTGACCTGCTGGTTCTCTTCCAGCGACCTGAATCCTGCGGCGTTAATAGCCGAGTAGTGGACGAAGACATCCGGGCCTCCGCCGTCCTGCGCGATGAAACCGAACCCCTTTTCCGCGTTGAACCACTTCACTGTCCCTGTCGCCATGATGTTCCCTTCCAGCCTGTACAGACTGCGCTCGGCATGTTGCGAGACAGCCATCTTCGTGGCGCACCCTACCGCGCACCTTGCGCACTCGTCCTCGACCTGCTCCAGCCCAGCCGTACCGCGGACAGCGGGGTTGGCAGGCTTCACCACTGGTGTACCTCAGTCGATGCAGAGCGGCAGGTGGTCAAGGATACCGGTGCGGACCGCGGCGTCGTGCCCCTCGTTCACCGCGGCGACCCGGGCCGCCGCCGCCCGGGGACGAAGCGCCTCCTCGGCGGCGTCGGGGGTCGATATCCACCCGGCTCAAAGCTCCCGAGTGAGACGGAGCTGATCGAGGAGTACGACGTGAGCCGGTTGACGGTGCGGCGAGCACTGGCCGTGCTGATGGTTGAAGGCCGTACCGAGTCGAAGCGCGGCGTCGGAGTCTACGTCCGTGAAGCGCAGCCGGTGCTGCGGATGGGAAATAGCAGGTTAGTACAGCCGACCGCGCGGCCGGTAAGGGTGCTCTGGCTGCTGAAGCGGAGCGCCTGGGCCTGGATTGGGATCAGGGAGGTGCTTGAACTTACGATCGTCGACGCACCACCCGCAGTGCGTGAGGTGCTTGGTGAGGCACGGGTAGTCGTGAAGCGACGCCGGATGATCGTTGCGGGGAAGCCGACTCAGCTTGCTGATAGCTATCTGCCGGAGAGCGTTGCGACGGCGATCAATTGTACTCGTACACGTAACCCCTTAAGTGTCCGGCAGACAGACTGACAACTCAACCGTGCTTATAGCCGAGTGGACGGGGGGCCGCCTGGTGACCACTCCATGGCCGTCGGGACCGGGGCTGGCACCGCTGGACAGCGAACCGCTGTCAGTGCGCCCGCCCTACACGACCGCAGCCGGCCACCACGAGGACCACCAGCAGCGCTACCTTGCCCTGCTCACCGCGCTGGGGGATCTCGAACTCGGCTCCTACGACGTCCGCGTCTTGTGCTGTCTCGCCGAGCTAGGAACGCCCGGCGCGGCGGTCGTCTGCTCACTACTGCACCGAGTCCGCGCCCAAGCCCGTCACGAAGCAAACCAGCACCCATGACCACCACGCCACCACCGCCGACTGGACTACCGATCCAACAATCAGACGAATAGGTAATTCCGTGTCGGAGTGACGCGGCAGCGGGTTTGTCAAGGATTACTGAGACCGGACAAGCAGTTAACCGGTGACCAGTTGTATCCCATTGTGGGCACGCGTTGCGGGGAAGTCGCCGAACGCGTCGGTTATGCGGACGGCGTACGCCGGGGCCATCAAGTCGGGGATCTCGTCGAGGTCGGCCCAGCGTACGGCGAGAGCCTCAACGCTGTTGAGGTCAGGGAGGTCAAGCGGGGTGCAGCGGAATACCAGCGCCACTACGCCAATGGTGAGGTTCTTGTACACGCCGGTCAGACGCTCAACGTGAACGTTCATGCCGGTTTCTTCCTTGACTTCACGCCGTACACCTTCCTCGAACTGTTCGTCGAGCTCGAGGACTCCCCCGGGTGGCTCCCAGTGCCCGTTGTCGCGACGTTGGATCACGAGCACCTGACCGACACTGTTGACGACTACGCCGGCGACGCTGACAGAGTGTCGCGGGGTGTCCGCCATCCCCGATCACTTCCTCGGTCGGTGCCGGTAGCAGAACTGTACCTGCCTACAGACACGTAGAGAGTGATCAATTGTGGTGACGCTTGGCGTGACAAGGCCGGTTCACCAGGCTCGAACGAGCTAGCTGGCAGGCGGTTTCTCTTGCAGGTGCGCCTGGGAGGACTCCGTGCCCGGCGGCGACGAGCTGGCCGTCGGAGGTAGCTGTTCGGGTTCATTCTCGCCGGACACCGCGCGGATTTCAGCCTTGAAGATCCGCATCGACTGACCCACCGAACGGGCCATCTGCGGCAGCTTGTTGGCCCCAAACAGCAGCATGAACACCGCCGCCACGATCAACAAATGCCACGGGCTGAACTCGCCCATCACCGCCTCCTGGTCAGCGCCGTACCGCCCCGCCCCGCCGCTCAACATACTCGCCTGAGGAGTACCTGCGTACCTGAGGAGCAAACGACGCCTACTCCTACCGCCTCGTCCAGCACCAAGCATCCCGCGGTACGCCCTTACCACTTAGCGGTCCTTTGTGAGTTTTGTCGTGGCAGTTCCTCGACCACGACATCACCTTCGACAACACCTCGCGGCTCGGCGTGGTCACCGAGCCCGCCCGGACGCCGAACACCCGCGATCCGAGGCTCGACCTCGACTCGGTGTACGGCGGCGGGCCATCGGTCAGCCCGCAGCTCTACAACTCCACCGACCGAGCCAAGTTCCGGATCGACAGCGGCGGGTTGTTCGAGGACCTGCCCCGCAACCGCGACCTGACCGCGATCATCGCGGAACCGCGCAACGACGAGAACCTCATGATCGACGGCCTGCACGCGGCGTTCCTGTTGGCACACAACCGGACCGTGGACTTCTGGCGGGGGAACCGCCTACCAGGCGACCCCTGGTCCTCCTCCTGGCGCACGATCATGCATTACTGGCAGTGGATCGTGGTGAACGAGTTCCTGCCGCAGATCGTCGGGCGGCCGCTGGTGGACGACATCCTCCGCAACGGCCGGCGCTGGTACCAGTTCAGCAAGCCGACCATGCCGGTCGAGTTCCAGACCGGCACCTACCGGTTCGGGCACAGCCTGATCCGCCCGTCGTACCGGGCGAACCTGCAAGGAGACCCCGGCGGCAATCCCGCGACGGGCGCGCCGGCCTTCTTCGGGTTCATCTTCGACCCGGCCGGCGAGGGCCAGGCCGACCCGGTCGACCTACGCGGTGGGGCGCGGGCGCAGCGGCGGTTCATCGGCTGGCAGACCTTCTTCGACTTCGGCGGCGACCAGACCCAGCACGTGCGACCGAACAAGCTGATCGACACGAGCATCTCCACACCGCTGTTCCGGTTGCCACTCGCTGCCATCCCAGCCGGGATGCGCCGACGTCGTTGCCGCAGCGAAACCTGCTGCGGCACCTGACCTGGTCGATGCCATCCGGCCAGCGGATCGCCGCGTCCACCGGGTCACCGGTCCTCGGGTCACGCCACTTCCCCGAGCTGCGCCAGTACGGAATCGGCCTCGATGCCAGCACCCCGCTGTGGTACTACACCCTGCGCGAGGCCAGCGTTGTGAACAACGGCGTGCGACTTGGCCCGGTTGGTGGCCGAATCGTTGCCGAGACGATCATCGGGCTGCTTCAGCTCGACAAGTCCTCCTACCTCAACACCAGGTTCCGGTCGTCCCTGCCGAGCCGGACCCCCGGCACGTTCACGATGGCCGACCTGCTCCGGTGGGCAAAGGTGGATCCCGCCAGCCGCGGCCTGTAGTTACTCCCTGAGCGAGGGGTGGGCAACAGGCTTGCTGGGCGTCACGCCCTGCCGAACGGATCGAGCTTCGCGGGCTCATCCTGCAACGGGAAACCATGGCAGATGCAGAGCACGTCGCACGAGCGGTAGCTGACAACCTGGACCACCTTGGGCCCTGGATGGCCTGGGCTGTGCCCGACGCTGCGGCCAGCTCGGTCACGGTCGGCCGAATGGCGCTGAATCTCGCGCACCCCGCGCATCCCGACGCCCCCACCGCCTGTGCCCGCCGAGGTCTGACCACTGTGTGCGCGGTTGCTGGCTGCTCGATTGCTTCCACCGGCTGACATCGCCAGCTGCAGCCGCCCCGTCCGGCGGGGGAACTGACCGGCCAAGCGACCGACTGCTCCGAGTGGACAGGCTGCGTTCACCCACTGTTCCAGTTCTTCTGCGACGCTTTACGCGCTTTGGCCCCTTGCGGCGAAAGGTTCGACGTGGACGTGATCGTCCTGGTCGTGATCATCACGGCGTTGGTCTTCGATTTCACCAATGGCTTCCACGACACCGCCAACGCCATGGCTACATCGATCGCCACTGGGGCGCTGAAGCCGAAGGTTGCGGTCGCCATCTCGGGTGTGCTCAACCTCGTCGGTGCGTTCCTCTCGGTGGCGGTCGCCGAGACGATCTCCAGCGGTCTGGTCGACGAAATGAAGATCACCCCAGCGGTGATCTTCGGTGGACTGATCGGGGCCATCGTGTGGAACCTGCTGACCTGGTTGCTGGGGCTGCCATCCAGCTCGTCGCACGCGCTGTTCGGCGGCCTGATCGGCGCCACCTGGGTAGTGGCCGGCGCCGGCGCTGTGCACTTCGGCACGGTGGTGTCCAAGGTCTTAGTCCCTGCGGTGCTGGCGCCGATCATCGCCGGCGTCATCGCGTTCGTCGGCACCTACCTCGCCTACCGGATCACCTCGCGAGCTGAACGGGACAAGGTGACCAGCGGCTTCAAGGTCGGCCAAGTGGTCTCGGCCTCGATGGTCTCCCTGGCGCACGGCACCAACGACGCGCAGAAGACAATGGGCGTCATCACCCTGACGCTGGTCGTTGCCGGGACGCTGCCATCCGGTTCGGCGCCGCCGTTCTGGGTGATCCTGACCGCTGGCTTGGCCATCGCACTGGGCACTTACCTGGGCGGCTGGCGGATCATCAGGACGCTCGGCAAACGGATCACCGAGATCGAGCCGCCGCAGGGGTTCGTCGCTGAGACCAGCAGCACCGCCGTGATCCTGGTCTCCTCGCATCTCGGGTTCCCGCTGTCGACCACCCAGGTGGTCTCGGGAGCGATCTTCGGCGCGGGCGCCGGCCGCCGGCTGTCCGAGGTGCGGTGGGGCCTGGCAGGCCAGATGGTGGTCGCCTGGTTGTTGACCCTACCGGCGGCCGCCCTCGTCGGCGCCCTAGCGGGCCGAGTGGCCGAGACAGGAACCGCAGGGACGGTGGTCGTCGCGGTGGCCGGGCTGGCCATCGGCGGCGGTATCTACGCCGTGTCCCGGCGCCAGCCGGTGGACGCGCACAACGTCAACGAGCTGCCAGCGGACCAGCCACGGGTCGCCGCGCCCACGGCCTGAGGAGAGCCCGCCGTGACGATCGACTGGAGTGCCCTCGGCGAGGTGTTCCTCGTCTCATTCGGAACCTCGGTCGGGGTGATCGTCCTGTTCGCCCTCGGCGTGAGCGCGCTCGCCGCGCCCACGGCCGACCCGGCCTCGGCACCAGGCGAGACCGCCCAGAGCGTGACCCCGCGACCCGCGGCGTCCCGGGCCCTCGCTGTGCTCTGCTTCCTCACCTGCGCCCTGGTAGCCGGCTACGGCCTCTACCTGATCATTGTCAGGTGACCCGTCCGGCACGCATCACCGGGATCGGCCAGCGCCCCACTCCCGAGGTGAGCGGAACACAGCTCTGGCCGGTCTCGGATGCAGGCGTTCCGGCCACGAGCTGCGGTTCGCGGTGAACTACCTCGCCGGCTTCCTGCTCACCCGCCTGCTGCTCCCCACCTTGAGACGGTTCGCGCCCGCGCGGATCGTGCACGTCGCCTCAGTAGGGCAGGCCCCGATCGACTTTGACGACATCATGTCGACCCTCCACTACAGCGGGGTGCAGGCCTACCGCCACGGTCAGCACCCTCCAGGAAGGTATCGAGGCCACCCTCCGGCTGGTAGCCGACCCGACCCTGGACGGCGTCACCGGCCGCTACTACAACCAGCAGGCAGAAGCCCGCGCCCACCCGCAGGCCTACGACCCCGCCGCCAGGACACGACTGCGCGAGCTGTCAGAGAACCTCACCGGCCTTTCCCGCTAGCGAGAGTCGCAGGTCAGTGACCGTCTGCGTCGTGCCGTCGGCGGTGAAAGTCAGCTGGCATGAGGCGTCGGCCAGGCAGGTCCGCAGCTCGGCTCGGGCGTCGCCGGCACGCCACACCATGGCCAGTTCCCCGCCCGGACGGTCGAGCAGGGTGAACTCGCCGCCGAAAGCCGGGTGCGTGGTACGGAGGCGGATCAGCCGGGTCAGTGCCCGGACCACCGGTTGCCGGAGAGCCTCGCCTACCTGGGACTCGGTATAGCTACGGCGGTTGATCTCCCGCGCGTCCCCGGTACGGGCGGCCAGCTCGGGCTCGTTGCGACCGGCGAGCAAGCCGACGTAGTAGACCTGCGGGATTCCCGGTGTGAACAGCTGCAACAGCCGGGCCAGCAGGTAACGCTGGTCATCCCGGCCGACGGCATCGTACGCCGTGCAGCTCACCTGGTAGACGCCCGCACCCCCGACGGTACTTGCCCGGGCAGCGCCACCACTATTGCGGGAGATCGTGGCCACCAGGGCGTCGATCTGAGCGGCGGACAGCAGGCCGGTGTCCGCGGTGTCTCGACCGGGGCCCGCGTCCACCATTCCCACGCCGTCGTGCGTGTCGAGCACGGTCACCGAGTTGCCGGGCCGGCGGGCCAGCCAGTCACTCAGGGGGCGGCCGTCTCCGGTAAAGACCGCGTGCAGGATCAGCGGTGCGAGCACGAAGTCGTAGACCCGGTCGACGCGCGCGGCGGTTTCGACCGCGTACCGATGGTGCGCGTGCACCTCGGCGAGGACCTCAAGGCCGAGTCGTCGGGCCTCGGCCGCGATGTCGACGATGAACTCGGCCGTCTCCGGCGTCATGAAGCACGAGCTGCCCGCGGTCTTCACGGCGTAGCCGACGGCGTCCAGGCGGACCATGGAGACCCCACTGGCCGCGAGCCGTCGCAGTACCCCCGAGAGGTACTGGCGGCCGAGCGGATGGTGCACGTCCAGATCGATCTGGTGGCTGGTGAACGTGGTCCACGCCAGCCGCTGCCGCCCCCCGAGTACGACCGGTGTGAAGGGCAGGCCCGGTCGCGGCCGGACGATGCGGACCAGGTCGGCCTCGGTCGCGCCGGCGGGAAAGACCCGGTCGTAGGTGAGGAACATGCCGGCGCACGGCGACTGGTCACCATGCTCGACGACGCCCCGGAACTGTGCGGACTGGTCCGAGACGTGGTTGACGATGAGATCGGCGACAGTATCTAGCGATTCGCCGAGCCGCCGCAGATCCTCCCAGCTACCCAGCCGCGGGTCGACGGCGAGGTGGTCGACGGGGTCGAAGCCGGCGTCCGCGCCGTCGTACGGGAGGAAGAACGGCAGCACGTGCACCCCGCCGAAGAGCCCGGCGAGCGGACCTTCCAGCAACCGGGTGAGGCCGGGCAGCGACCCGCCGAGCCGGTCGGCATACGCGATCAGCTGAACCTGGTTGCGCATCTCGTGCTACAGAAAGCGCGCGAGGTAACGGGTGGCATTCGGTAGCGCGGTCTGCGGGTCGCCCCGCAGCCGGCACTCGAGCGCGAGCCAGCCGTCGTACCCGATGTCGTGCAGCGCACCGAAGGCGGCGGGGAAGTCGAGGTGACCGGTGCCGGGCTGGAGCCGGTTGGAGTCGTCGACGTGCACGTGCGCGATCCACGACCCGGCACCGGTGATGGCCTTGGCCAGGTCGTCTTCTTCGATGTTCATGTGGAAGAGGTCCGCGCATACCCGGATGGAGTCGTAGCCGAGCTCGCGGCGCACCTCCTCGGCCAGGTTGGCCGCCTGCTCCAGCCGGTTGATCATGTAGTCCTCGTACCGGTTGATCGGTTCGAGGGCGAGCCAGACCCCCTCCCGCGCGGCGTGCTCACCGACGTCCGCCAGCGCCTCCAGGAGGATCTTGCGGTCGTCCGCCTGGCTCCGGGGCGGGGTGAACGGCGGCAGCCGCAGGCTGAACATGCCCCAACTGGCCGGGGTGAGCACCCCCTCACCGCCCAGCTCAGCGATGACGCTGAGCTGCATGCGCAACTGGGCGATGGCATCACGGCGCAGCTCCGCATCGAAGTGGCCGATGAAATGATCCGTCTCCGGGCACACCGTCCGCATCACCACGCCGGCGCGAGCCGCCGCGCGCAGCTCCGGCAGGCGGCCGGCGAAGTGGCCGTCCCCGCGGGCGCGCAGCTCGATGCCCTCGAAACCGGCCTGGCGCGCGAAGTCGAACTTGGCCTGGATGCTGTCGCCTGGCAGCAACTGCTCCTGACACGAGAGCTTCATTCCCATCGGACCCCTCTCCCAGGTGGGACGATGTGCGTCCCGTCGCCGAATACCGGCGGACGTTGGGGTGAGCGTAGTAGCTGCGAAGGAGGGGCTCGGTGCGAACGCTAGTCCTGGAAGGTCCACGTCAGCTGCGGCTGTCCGAACAGCCATCCCGCCCGCTGCAGCCGGGCGAGGTGCGGCTGCGCGCCCGGCTGAGCGGGATCAGCCACGGCACCGAGCTGAGCCTGTACCGCGGGACCTCCGCGTTCGCCGACAAGGTGTTTGACCGAGGCATGCGCGCCTTCGTTGCCCCGCCGGCCGGCAGCGCGTCCGCGTATCCGGTGACGCTCGGCTATGAGATGGTCAGCGAGGTCGTCGAGGTCGGCTCGGAGGTCCACGAGGTAAAGGTGGGTGACCTGGTGCACACCGGCACGCCGCACCAGGAGGAGACGGTGCTCGACGTGGCCGCGTCGCTGCAAGCCACTTACCCGCTGGTGGTGCTGCCCACGGTTGAGAGGCTGGAACGAGCGCTGTTCGTGAGCCTGGCCGCCGTCGCGTTACAGGCAGCCCACGATGCGGAGATCAAGCTCGGTGACACGGTCAGCGTGCACGGGCTGGGCGTGATCGGACTGCTGGCGATCCAGATGTGCAGGCTGGACGGCATCCAGAACGTCATCGGCATCGACCCGGACCCGCACCGGCGCAAGCTCGCTGCCGGCTTCGGCGCCACCCACGTGCTCGACCCCGCGAACGCGCAGCCGGTCGGCGTGCGGGTCCGCGAGCTGAACGACGGCCGCGGCGTAGACGTGGCGATCGAGGTGTCCGGGTCGGACCAGGGGTTGCAGGGTGCGCTGGCGGCTGCGGGGTTGGGTGGCACGGTCGTGGCGGCCGGGTTCTACCAGGGCGGTGCGGCGAACCTGCGGCTCGGCGAGGAGTTCCACCACAACCGGCTATCGTTGATCGCGTCGGTCGGGGCGTGGGGTGCGCCGCACCGGCATGCCCCGCTCTGGGACCGGCGCCGGGTCATGGACGTCGCCACCCGGCTGCTCTATACGGACCGCGTCTCGGTTGCCGGGATGCTCGAGCGGAGCTTCCGGTTCGACGAGGCCCCCGCCGCCTACCAGTGGTTGGACGAGCACCCGCAGGGGGCGGTGAAAGTCGCTCTCGTGTACGGGGACCGGCCCCAATGAACGATCAGGCGACGGGGGTCGGCCTTGTCGGCTATGGCACGTCCGGCTCGTCCCTGCACGCCCCGCTGATCGGAGCCGAACGACGGCTGCGGCTGCGGGCCGTCGTCTCCCGGCATCCCGACCGGGTGCACCGTGACCTCCCGTCAGTGCCGGTCGTGCCGGCGGCCGCCCAGCTGCTGGACGACCCGGCCGTCGAGCTGGTCGTCGTCGCGGCGCCGAACGCCGTCCACTACGGGCTCGCCCGGGCCGCGTTGCTGGCCGGCCGGCATGTGGTCGTCGACAAGCCGTTTGTGGTCACTTCGGCCGAGGCCGACGAGCTGATCGGACTCGCCAGGGAGCAGGGCAGGCGCTTAAGCGTCTTCCACCAGCGGCGTTGGGACAACGACTTCCTGACCGTCGAGCGGTGCCTCCGCGGCAGCGTGCTCGGCCGCGTCAGCACCTACATCGCCCGCTACGACCGCTTCCGCCCGGACCTGGGAATCCGGGACCAGGACCGACCCGGCGCCGGCGTCCTCTATGACCTGGGTTCGCACCTGATCGACCAGGCGCTGCACCTCTTCGGCCTCCCCGACACCGTCCTGGCCGACGTCGGCGCGCAGCGCCCGGGCGCCGTCATCGACGACTACTTCCACCTCGTGCTCGGCTACGCGCAGCTGCGCGTGATCCTGCACGCCGGCTCGCTGGTACGCGCTCCGGGTCCCCGCTTCGAGGTGCATGGCGACGCGGGCTCGTTCGTCAAGCACGGTCTCGACGGTCAGATCGCGGCGCTGCTGGCCGGCAAGCGGCCGGGCGACCCAGGCTGGGGCATGGAGGACGAGGACCGGTACGGCACGCTCACCACCGACGCGGGCGGACTCCCGCTGACCGGCCGGCTCGCCGGTGTCCCCGGGGCGTACGAGTCGTTCTACCGGGAGATGGCGGCCGCGATCCGTGGGGAGGGGCCGGTGCCGGTGCCCGCCGAGGAGGCCCGGGACACCATCCGGGTGATTGAGTGCGCCTTGCTGAGCAGCCGGGACGGGCGGGCGGTGGCGATCCGGTGAAGGACGTCGTCGTCCTGGACGGCAACCGCTTCTACGTCGCCGACCCGCACGGCGACGCCAGCTCCGGCAGCGAGGGGCTGTACGCGGACGACGTGCGGGTGCTACGCCGGTGGCGGATGCAGGTGAACGGGGAGCGGCCGGCCCTGCTCGGCGGCGGCGAGGACGGCGCCCACTTCTGCTGGTCGGTCTACGGGCAGATCCTCGATCGCGACGCCAGCGCCGCCCCGCGCATGAGTACCCGCCGGCAGCTGCGGGTGAGCCAGGCCGGCCTGCGCGAGACGCTGTCCGTCACCAACCACGGCCACCAGGTCGAGCGGGTCGTCGTCCGGTACGAGTTCGACGCCGACTTCGCCGACCTGTTCGAGGTCAAGCGCCGCGAGCTGGGCAAGCCGGACCTGCTCTTCGCCCGCAGCATACCGCCGGTATCGACCACCCGGGAGTGGCTGCCGAAGCTCGGTGCGTACCGGTTCTCCGCGGAGGAGCGTCGGATGGACGGGCGCCCGCGCGACCGCACCTGGCGGACCGGCGTCCAGGTGTCCTTCTCCGAACTGGGCGTGCCGGGGGAGGGCGAGGCGTTCTTCGACGTGGAGGTCCCACCGCGGAGCACCTGGCGCATCCAGGCCTACGTCGTGCTGCTCGGCGACGACCTGGACGCCGAGCACAGCGACCCGGACGATGAACTCGGCCGCGCCGAGCAGGAGGCGCTGCACCGTGTCGAGCGGTGGCAGCGCGCCGTCCCCGTGCTGGAGACGCCGTCCGCGCCGCTGGCCGAGACCTACCGGCGGTCGGTCGCCGACCTGGCCGCCTTGCGCATGCACGGGATCCGGCATGACCACGAAGAGGCTCTGCTTCCCGCGGCGGGGCTGCCCTGGTTCATGGCGGTCTTCGGTCGGGACACCATCATCACCTGCCTGCTGACGATGGCCCTCGGCCAGGACCTGGCCCGCACCGCGCTGCGGGCGCTGGGCCACCTGCAGGCGACCGGTGACGACGCAGCACGGGACGCCGAGCCGGGCAAGATCCTGCACGAGCTCAGGGTTGGCAAGGTGGCCGCACTGGGCAGCTCCTTGCCGTACTACGGCTCGGCCGACTCGACCCCGCTCTATCTGATGCTGGCGGCCGAGACCTGGCGGTGGACGGGCGACGATGCGCTGATGCGCGAGCTTGAGCTGAACCTGCGCGCCGCGGCGGGCTGGATCGAAGGGCCGGCGGACCTCACCGGACGCGGGTACGTCGAGTTCCGTCGCCGGTCCGATCGTGGCATCGACGTGCAGTCCTGGAAGGACTCGCGCAACTCGATGCTGTTCGCCGACGGGTCGCCGGCCTCGCCTCCGCTGGCGGTCTGCGAGGTGCAGGGCTACGCGTACGCCGCCCGGCTCGGGCTGGCCGACATCGCCCGGACTGTCTGGGGCGACGAGGCGTACGCCGACCGGCTGGAGCGGGACGCGCAGGCGCTCCGGGAGCGGTTTGACCGCGACTTCTGGGTCGAGACGCCGGCGGGCGGCCACTACGCTCTCGCCCTTGACCCCAACGGCCGCCGGGTCGACTCGCTCACCTCGGACATCGGCCACCTGCTCGTGACCGGCATCGCGGCGGACTCCCGTACAGACCGGATCGCCGAGGCGTTGCTGGGCCCGGACCTCTTCTCCGGCTGGGGAGTGCGGACGATGAGTACCGGCGACCTCGGCTACAACCCCGCCGAGTACCACGACGGCACGGTCTGGCCGCACGACACCGCCATCGCCTGCATGGGACTGGCGCGGCGGGGACGCCTGCGGGACGCCGCGGTCCTGCTGCGGGCGCTGCTCGACGCCGCCGCCCACTTCGACTGGCGACTGCCCGAGGTGCTGACCGGCTACCCGCGCGAGGACACCCGGTTCCCGGTGCTCTACCCGACCAGCTGCTCGCCGCAGGCCTGGGCCGCAGCCGCGCCTCTCGGTGCACTCACCGCGGTCCTCGGGCTCACCCCCGACCGGGCCACCCGGACCCTCACCGCGCCACATCGCGTCCCCGATGACCTTGACGTCACGCTGCGGGGGGTATGGGCCTTTGGGCGTCGGTGGGACGTGGTGGCCGAACACGGGCAGGTCAACGTCCTCCCGACCGAGCCCAGGTCGGCAGTCCCCTAACGGTCGCTGCAGGTCACGCTGCCGAAACGCTTGTCTTAGGCTGTCCTCCACGCGGACTGTCGGGCCGTCGTAGATCGCGATCGCGTAGCACATCGTCATTCCGTTGGCCGTGCGTCGGGTCCGTGCCAGGTCTCCCGACCGGCGTTGCGGCCCGAGTAGCCATCGCACCCGAGGAGCCGGCGCCGGAAGGCTGTCGAGCGCAGGACCGTCCGCAGGGCCACGATCGGCGGGCTGTCGAACGCGGGGGCCGGCAGAACGAGCACCTCTCTGGTCGAGTCCATTCGGGCGACTTCAACGACGGTGACCTCACCGATGCGCGCGACGAGCGCAGCGATGGGGTCTGCCGCACCGCCGTCGGCACCCCGATCCAGCGCCAGCGCCGCCGCGTGGCACAGGCCGGTCGCCAGTGCCTGGCTCGCGTCCCGAACGCCGGACTCGGTCCACTGGACCGATCCGCGGGGCATCTCGTGGCGGCGCAGTTGGAGGAGGGCGTCCGTGGCCGGCGAGCGCAAACCGCTGATGATTGTGGTCGCCGCGCCGAACGCGGCGCCCGCGACTGAGACGGGTTGCACCTCGGCGCCCGCGGCGAAACCGGTCACCCCGACGGGGATGCGCAGCACGGCTTCGGTCTGGACGATCACGTTCAGCGCGCCCGCTCCGCGTTGCAGCGGGGTGGCTACCAGCGTCTCCCGGCCGCTGCGTGGGTCGACGATCCGGGCGAGGCGCAGGCGCACGTACTCGTCCAGGTGCACAGCCGAGCTCACGGCACAGCCCAGCCGGGCCGGGACCCGGCCCTCCCCGGACGGCCCGGCAGTCTCCAGCACCCTCCGCAGGAGGGGCCGGACGAAGCACGCGAACGCACGCTCGGCCGAGGCCGGGTAACCCGGCACCCCGACCACCGGAACCGGGCGGTCGCCAGACAGCACCCCGAGCAGGACCGGATGACCGGGCCGCATCGCGACGCCGTGCACGGCGATCTGGCCACACCGCCGCACGACTGCGGCGGTGTGGTCGCCGCGGCCGACACTCGAGCCGGCGATCACCAGCACGACATCGGCGCGTTCCGCTGCCTGGGCCACGGCGGCGGCGATCTGGTCCGGCCGGTCGGGGGCGATCGGCAGCCGCAGGACCTCAGCACCCGCCTCTTCGACCATCCCGGCCAGCATCAGCGAGTTCGTGTCGAGCACCTCGCCGGGCGCGAGGACCGTGCCGACCGGCCTCACCTCGTCCCCGGTCGGCAGGACTGCCACGATCGGCTGGCGCTGGACGCGGACGGTGTGGTGGCCCGCGGCGGCCAGCGCGGCCGCGTCGACCGGCCGGATTCGGTGGCCAGCGGGTAGCATGATCTCTCCTGCCTGGATGTCTTCGCCGACGGGTCGCACGTGACGGCCGGGCGCGACGGAGGCATCAATCTCGGCGCTGCCGTCGTCGGCGAGCCGGATGTGCTCACGCATGATCACAGCGTCGCGCCCGTCCGGCATCAGGCCGCCGGTGTCGATGCGGTCGAACTCCACGGGCAGTAGCCGGGCGGGCCGCTGCGGTGTCGCGGCGCTTGTGCTGGCGGCATGCACCGCGATTCCGTCCATGGCCGCGGCCCGGTAGGCGGGCACCGACCACAGCGCCCGCATCGGCTCGGCGGTGGCCCGCCCGCCGGCCGCAGCGACACCGACGACCTCGGCATCGATCGCAGCGACCCACCCGGATGCCGCGCACGTCCGCATCCACGTCCGGAACGCCTCGGCCACCGGGTCCGCACCGACTGCGTCGTCCGGAGGCGGCCAGACCTCGCCCGTCGGCGTGTTGACCCGCGGCCACGTCACTGTCACTCGGGGTACCTCCGCGTGCCACGACGCCGGCGGGAGGCTGGCGCTCCGACCGGCCCCACCACGGTCAGCCGCTGATGACAAACAGCTCCTGCCCACCCACCACGAACGGCTCGTAGTCGTCAGCGGCCGTCACGGAAAGAGCGTATTCGGCGGTCTTGGTCGTCATGTTCGCTCTTTCTCGATCGGGTTCTCAATGACTGCCGGACGCCGGCAATGGGACACGGCAAATCCCTCAACCGACACCAGAAGCATATGCGCCGACGGGCTACCGGAACACCTACCGGAACACCTACGTTTGGGGGTGCGCGCCCCCTCGACCCTCAACACCCAGCCGCTGAACTGCGGATTAACTTCGATGAAACATGTTCGAAACGGAGGGTTTTCCGACCAGTGCCTACATTGCCGGGATAGCCCGAAACTCGGCAACTTGGAATTTATGGACAGCTGCAGGCCTTCACATGCGCGTCACACATCCGTAACTCGCGCTTGCCTAACTGAGAACGTCGTTTCGGCCACGCGGCCGATCGAATTCATCGTCCCGCTCGTGGAGGAGCCTCCCGATGACGCTCGCACCAGAAGTCGGTTCGAAGGAACTGAAGATCGTCCGCGGCGCGTGCCCGCACGACTGCCCGGACACCTGCGCGATGCTCTACCACGTATTCGACGGCAAGCTCGTTGACGTCAAGGGAGACCCGGACCACCCGATGACGCGCGGCGCCCTGTGCGTCAAGCTCAAGAACTTTCCCGAGCACCACTATCAGGCCGACCGCCTGCTGTACCCGATGCGCCGCACCGGGCCGAAGGGGTCAGGCCAGTTCGAGCGCATCTCATGGGACGACGCGCTCGCCGAGATCAAGGCCCGCTGGAATCAGATCATCGACGAGTATGGTTCGCAGGCGATCATGCCGCACGCCTACCTCGGCCACCAGGGCGTGCTCAACGGCCTGACCGCCGGTGACGCGTTCTTCAACCGTCTCGGATCCAGCGTGGCGGAGAAGACCTACTGCGAGTCCGGCTCATCCACCGCCTGGATCATGACGGTCGGCCCCACCGGCGGGCTCGACGTCGAGAGCATGGCCTACTCGAAGTACATCATCGTGTGGGCCATGAACATGACGAGCACAAACTTGCACGCATGGCCGTTCGTGCTGGAGGCCCAGAAGAAGGGCGCGAAGGTCGTCGTCATCGACCCGGTGCGCACCCGCACCGCACGCCAGGCCGACTGGCACATCCGCATCCGTCCCGGCACCGACGGCGCGCTTGCCATGGGCCTGATCCACGAGATCATCGCCCAGGATCTCGTGGACCACGACTACGTCGACAACTACACCGTCGGCTACGACGAGCTCGCCGAGCGGGCCGCCCAGTACCCACCGGAGCGCGTCGCGGAGATCACCGGAATCCCGGCCGAGGACATCCGCACGCTGGCACGGGAATACGCCACCACCCAGCCGGCCGCGATCCGGCAGGGCGTCGCGCTGGAGCGCAGCAAGGGCGGCGGCCAGGCGATCCGCGCCATCACCTGCCTGCCCGCGCTGGTGGGCGCCTGGCGGCACGTCGGCGGCGGCACGGTGGAGATGCCCATCTGGGAATTCCCCACCCTCTTCGACCGGATCTGCAAGCCCGAGTGGATCCCCGAGGGCACCCGAGTCATCAACGAGCTCGACCTAGGTGCGGCACTGACCGGCGAGCTGACCCTTGACCCGCCGCTGAAGTCGCTGTTCGTCTACAACTCCAATCCAGTCTCGCAGGGCCCAGCACAGGCCAAACTCGTCCGCGGCTTGCTGCGCGAGGACCTGTTCACCGTGGTCAGCGAGCACTTCCTCACCGATACCGCCCGCTACGCCGACATCATCCTGCCCGCGACCATGCAGGCCGAGCAGCTCGACATCATGGTCACCTGGGGCCACCTCTACATCTCACTCAACCAGCCGGCGATTCCGGTGCCGGGCGAGTGCGTGCCCAACGTGGAGCTGTTCCGCCAGCTGGCGAAGACCATGGGTTTCGACGACGACTACTGGGCCCGTACCGACGAGGAGATGCTGATCGACTTCCACGACTGGGACTCCCCAGCCATGCAAGGCATCACCTGGGACAAGCTCAAGGAGCTCGGCTATATGCGGATCAATGTCGGCGCTCCCGATGTCCGGGCTCCGCACGCCGAGGGCAACTTCCCGACCCCATCGGGCAAGTGTGAGTTCAAGTCCAGCCTCGCCGAAGGCGGCAACTTCGTGATTCCGGTATGGCGGTCGATGTACGACGCCATGCAGCCCGGCGAGCCCATCGACCCACTGCCGGACTACGTGCCACCCTTCGAGTCGCCCGACTCGAACCCGGAGCTGGCCAAGCGTTACCCACTCAACATCGTCTCGCCAAAGCCGCACGCGTTCCTCAACAGCCAGTACGGCAACGCGGAGGACAAGCAGCGCGTCCAGGGCGAGCAGCGCGTCTTCCT
Organism: Pseudonocardiaceae bacterium; assembly: GCA_035997545.1. Classification (GTDB taxonomy): domain Bacteria; phylum Actinomycetota; class Actinomycetes; order Mycobacteriales; family Pseudonocardiaceae. The sequence continues at coordinate 6,534 of DASYIL010000052.1, read as the reverse complement.
GCACCCCGACGACGCAGCCGAGCGCGGCATCGCCACCGGCGACCTGGTCCAGGCATTCAACGACCGCGGCATGTTCCAGGGCCCCGCACAGCTGGATGACGCTCTGATGCCCGGCCTGGTCATGGCCAACGTCGGGCACTGGGCCAGCTCCAGCCCAGGTGTCAGCTCAGTCAACTCAATCACCCTGGACCGGCACTGCACGCTCGGGAACGCCGGTGTGTACTCGGACAACCTCGTCGAGGTGGCCAAGCTGGACCAGATCAGCTGATCCCCAGCGGACGTCACGGATGGCGAGCGCCTCAGTTCGAGGAGGTGCTACTGATGCGGACCGGATGCGGACCCCGCCACGCAGGTGCGGCGGGGTCCGCATACTTCCGCGGTCGATTCATGTCGACGCCGCGCCCACTGCAGGCCGGCGAAGCCGGTACCCATCGCGACCATCGTGGCTACTCCGTACGGAAAGTAGACAGCGAAGGGCGGTTCGTCCTCGACCATTTCGGTGACGCTCAGGAATCCGGCGCCTACACGCTGTAAGTCGACACTGCGGCTCTCGACGATGCGCGCCGGTGGTGTGTCGCTGGCGGAACGCGTCCTGGCGGTGCTGCCGAGCGAGGAACTGCCGGGCCACATTGTTGCGGCAATCGGCGATCAGTTCAGCTTACTTAGACCCGCCGATCGCCCTTGCAGGCTGTCGAAGAGGCGATCGACCTTAGCCTCGGCGGCGGCTGCGGCGGTAGTGACCGCGTCCTGCCACCGTGTCGCGGCAGCGAATAGGTCATCGGCGGTCATCCCCATCAGCTGCTCGCGTGTGATCCCCATTGTCGCGAGTAGATCATCGAGGCGAGGTTTTTTGGTGACGGACGGAAGGTCCTGGGTCATGGTGATCTCCTTAGTAGTGTTCACCGTGCGTCATCCAGATATCACGCACAGTGGCGCCGGCCAAACCAACGTCGCAGCGGGTGGACTGACCCGCACACCGGCTGCAAGCTAGCTAGCGACGCGGAAGTAAACCATGGCCGACGACATCCACACTCAACGGCGGTAGCGAGGCTGGACTTGCAGCACAATGGAAAGGGTGCTGCGCGCCGGACTGGTCCTATTAGCCGTCGTGACCGCCCTGCCCACGGCAGTGTGGCTGCTGCAGCGCCGCCTGATCTACTTTCCGGACACCGCCGTCCCGCCTGCCGGCAGCGTGCTGCCCGGGGCAAAGGAGATCACGCTACGGACCGAGGACGGGCTAGCACTCGGCGCCTGGCACGTCACCCCCACCCGCGCCGACCGCGGCATCACCGTACTGCTCACGCCGGGCAACGCTGGCTCCCGCGCGCTGCGGGCCCCGCTGGCCCGTCGGCTGGCCGCCAAGGGTCTCGCGGTACTGCTCCTCGACTACCGCGGGTACGGCGGCAATCCTGGTAGCCCCTCGGAGGACGGCCTGATCGCCGACGCACGCGCCGCGCGAGCTTACCTCGTCGGCCACGGTGTACCGGCGGAACGCCTGATCTACTTCGGGGAGAGCCTCGGTGCGGCGGTAGCAACCCGACTCGCCGCCGAGCAGCCACCCGGAGGGCTCGTGCTGCGCTCGCCGTTCCCCAGCCTCGCCGCCGTGGGCTCCCAGCACTACCCGCTGCTGCCGGTCCGGCTGCTACTCCGGGACCGATTCCCGGTCACCGAGCTGATCGGCCAGATCCGGGTGCCGACCGCGGTCGTCTACGGCTCCGCCGATACGATCGTGCCGCCGGAGCAAAGCGCGGCGGTGGCGGCCGCTGCGGGCGGCCCAGTGCGGACGACCGAAGTGGTCGGGGCGGACCATAACGACGCCGCGCTACTAGAGGGGAACGAACTGGTCGCTGCCGTGCTCGATCTCGCTCGGTCACTCCCCTGAGCCGCCCGGCCCCGACAACGTCAGCCGCTCGGCGCGTTACCCGCTTCCGCCTGATGACGGCTTGTTCAGGCTGCTGTTCCAGTAAAGTGCAGAGGCGGCGCCTTCATCCGGGGCTGCACCGCGGTGTGGGTGACGCTGGTTCAATGCTGATGTGCACGAGACGCTGGCTGACCTGGCCGCGCTGCAACACCTTCTCGACCGCAGCTATGCGACTGCCGGGCTGCGCCTCCGCAGCATCATCACTCCGGAGCGGCGTCTGAGCGCCGGTCAGGTCGCCGACCGTCTGACCGGCATGCGCCTGCTGGCCTTGGCGACCGTCACCGCCGATGGGCGACCGATCGTCGAGATCTACATTCCACGCTACGGACCACAGTGGGAAGAGTTCCTTGACTCCGGTCCGGTCTATGCCCGCATCAACGCTGACCGGATGTTCACGTTCCACACGACACCCGACAGCGACTGAGCTGACGGTGCCCGCGGTGTCGTAGTCCGGCTGGCCGCGATGCCGACCGGGCCAGGGGGCAGCAAGCATAGGCTGCCAGCGTGACCACGCAGACCGTCCGACCAACGACCATAACGCTCGCCGCTGGAGCCGATGTGCTCGCGGTGTTGATGTTCCCAGCCGTGGGGCGCAGCTCGCATGGCGAGGTGGTGGACGCGTTCGGCGTGCTGACTACTGCGGCGCCATTCCTACTCGGGCTCCTCCTCGGATGGATGGTTGTCCGGGCGTGGCGCGCGCCGCTACGGCTGCCGGTCGGGGTGGCGGTGTGGGCTGGCGTCGTGATTGTCGGTCTCGGCGTACGCGCGGCGTTCACCCACCGATTGCCGCTGACGTTCGTGCTGATCGCCTCCGCGAGCCTGGCACTGTTCCTACTTGGCTGGCGGGCCGTGGTGCGCCTCATCGCAGGCTGGCGCGGCCAGAGCGCATGACCGCCTAAGAGTGTATGGCCCAGGATCGGCGCTGTGCCGCCGCCTTCACGGCCCCCCTGCATCGCGTCGTTGAAGTCGATGCTGATCACCTCCATCCACCCCCGAACCTTCCGCTTACAAGGCCATTGCGCGATCCACCGCTGGCCGTCTACCGCTGGTCAACCTGCCCTCGCCGCTGTCTGCGGTGTCCTCTGTGCACCGTGACAGCGGAGTTTCGCAGTCAGAGTGATTGACAGGTCTCATCGGGCCGCGGCTGACCGGGAGCTGGTTTGAAGCGAGATCAGCCCGGTACTGCCGGATTTTGCCCACCGCTAACCGATGTCGGGTGGGGCGATAACCGATCCTTTCCTAGCGTGGGTTCCATGACCGACCAGCTCACACCCGAGTCATCAGCGACTTCGGGGGCATCCCGGTGGACACAGTAGACACAATCCGCATGCAGGGCAGGCGGAGCAGATGAACGGCGTCATAGTTCGCGGGCTGTTCGCCACGGTGATCGGGCTGGTGTTGCTCGTCAGCGGTTGTACGGCGGTCCAGTCCGCTGAATCTCCCCCTCCCGGTGCGCCGCCTCCCTCGAACCAGGTTGGCCCGCTACCGGCGGACTGCGCCGACCGGATCACCGAGCCCGAGCAGGCCACCGCGGCGGTGGCGCAGGTCCAGCCCGGGAGCACCGTGTGCTTGAGTGGCGACGGTCTCACCGACACCGAACTGGAGGTGACGGCCTCGGGTACACCGCAGCAGCCGATCACGATCGTCGCTGACGGCGCGACCATGCGAAGCATGACCGTCAAGGCCGACTACGTCGTCATCCAGGGCCTGACGCTGCGAGATGGGTATGGCCTGAAGCTGGCCGGTCGGGGACTGGTCGCCCGCAACAATGTGATCTACAACGCAGCCAAGGACGGCCTGGCCTGCCGGGGCTGCGTTGACACGCTCATCGAGTCGAACACCGTGCAGCGTGCCGACGGGACCGGTATCTGGTTCAGCGGCGAGCGGGTCACAGTCCGGAACAACACGGTGAGCGAGTCGGTACTGCGCACCCAAGACGACGCCGACGGCATCCGGTTCTTCGGAAACGGTCATCGGCTGACCGGGAACACGATCAAAGATATCAAGGCGTCCGGCTACCGCGACGAGGGTCCGCACACCGACTGCTTCCAGACCTACGACAACCCAGGCGACCCACCCACCTACGACGTCATCATCGCCAACAACGTCTGCACCAACGTCGACGTCCAGTGCCTGATCGCCACCATTGAAGATCCCCCTGCCCGTGGCGCCCCGCCGGGGCAGACCACGATCACCTTCGAAGGCAACACCTGCTCGGTCAATGGCGCCCAGGCCGTCATGTTACGGAACTATTCCGACGTCATCGTGCGTGGCAACAGCTTCTCCGGTCCCGGTGACCGCGCTGTGCAGCTCACCGGGGACTCGACCGGCTGCGTTGTGACTGGCAACACCGTGACGAGCCGGATGCGCCCGTTCGAGATCGATCAGCAGTCCGAGCGGGGGTTCCAGGAATCCGACAACAACTCGCGCAACCCCGGGGACTTTCGGGCCGAACCTCCGGCCGGGGGGTACCGCGGGCAGGGCGAGCGTCCCGGTGAGCATGGCGATCACCACAGCCGATGACGGGCAGCGCTCAGCGTCCCGAGTTCGACGTCAGGGTCGTCGGATGGGCAAGAACAGCTCCGGTGTCGAGTTCGGCGCACACCGTGCACAGCGGTGGGCGAGCCGTATCGCTCTGGGATTTCGCCTGCAGCTAACTGAAGATGTCCAAATCTCAGCCGCCCGATGAGCGGCTTGAGGATGCCGAATCGCCCTGCTGCGCCGGCTCCTCACCGACGACATCCCGCCCTGCGCGCCCGCGTCGCCGCGATCCTGGTCCTGCTCTACGCCCAACCGCAAGGTGGAGCTGCAGCTCGGGACGCGGTCGCAGCCTGGTCTGGATACTGGCCTGGCTGCTGCTGTCCTATCAGCTCCCGGCGGGTGCTCAGATCCGGTTGCGTTTGCGTCCGGTGATCTGGTTGTAGATCACCAGGACGATGACCGCTCCGATGATGGACCCGATCCAACCGGCCGGCTGGAAGTCGCGGATCCCCCCGGTCAACAGTCCGAAGATCAGCCCGCCGACCACCGACCCGACGACGCCGACCAGGATCGTGCGCAGGATGCCGATGTCGTCCCTGCCCGGGACCAGGGCGCGTGCGATGAAACCCGCGATCAGCCCGAACACGATCCATCCCAGAATTGTCAAAATCATCTCTGTTCCGATCCCCGACGGCAGTGTGAATATCTCCATCGAACCAGGCGGCCACCCTAGCCCGGAACCCGGCATCGGCTGGCCAGCACCGTCACCGCATCAGTTCACGCAGGACGTCCCGTCTGCCGTGATCACGGGGGCGTCGCTGGGAGCGCGGGGGCCCCTCTCCCAGGTACAACACTGTCGTCAAGCGGGGCCGGCTGGTGCCGGGCCACCTCGACCGGCCCACCGGCGTCGATGTGCGCGATGACACCCTGCGACACCCTGCTCACTGTGCCGGCGCACCCACACCATCTGACCATCCCATGGATCTACGCCGGGCAACTACTGTCGGGGTCGGTGCGTCTATGTGGGCGACCCACGTGCGGTGGGTGATCGCCGGCGCTAGGAGTGTGCGTGGCGGGTAGAGATCGGCGGTCGGATCTTGGCGGGGATCCCGGTGGTGACCGTCGACGTCGCGCGGTGCGCCCTAGGCCGGGGGTTCCCCCGGGCGGTCGTGTCGCGCCTGATCAGCGTGTGCCCGGTAGGCGAGAACCCGGGGGCGCGTCGGCCGAGCGTGGCCGGGGTCCGGTGGCGAATACACCGCGGTCTGACGCCCCGCGTCGTCGGGATCCCCCGCCGGATCGGGCGGATGGCGCACGGCGGGGTGCGGGTGGTGACCTGACACGGTCGCTGCCGGGCTCGGCGGCGTCGGGGCGGGCGCAGGTCCGTGCCAGCGGGGACCGTGGTGGTCGGGGCCGTAGGCGGTCTGGGCGCTACCCGGCGCGTACCGGTGGTCGCCGGTGGGCGCGGATCGCGCGGTGGGCGGTGGCGGTGGTGTCGTTGCTGGTGTTGACCGTCACCGGGTATGGCTGGAGTCAATACCAGGAGCTGTTGACCGGCATTGGTAGGTCGAACGCCATCCACGGCGACGGTCCCCAGTCGGCTGGCGGCGACACCAACATTCTAATCATGGGATTGGACAGCCGCCTGGATGAGAACGGCAACCCGCTACCAGCAGAGATCTACCAGGCGTTGCATGCCGGTGACCAGCAGGTCGGCGGGTACAACGCCAACGTGTTGATGCTGGTCCACCTCCCTGGTGATGGTGGCAGGGCCACCGCCATCTCCATTCCCCGCGACGACTACGTCAGCCTCCCGGGCAGCCCGGACGGCATCTCGAAGGGGAAGATCAAACAAGCCTATGGGTTCGCCTTCGATCAGGAACACAAAAAGCTTGTGGCTGCGGGCGTGACCGACCAGACCAGTTTGGAACAGCAAAGCCGCGACGCCGGTCGCCGGGAAGAGGTCGACACGGTCGCCCAGTTGTTGGGGGGCGTGCCGATCGACCACTTCGTGGAGGTGACCATGGTGGCGTTCTACCAGCTCGCCCAGGTGGTGGCGCCGATCACGGTGTGCCTGAACGAGGACACCCGCGACAGCTACTCCGGCGCCGACTTCCATCGGGGCTACCAGCAGA
>DASYIL010000051.1:0-4870 GCA_035997545.1 Pseudonocardiaceae bacterium | reverse complement strand
TGAGTGGCGATGCGAGTCGTAGCTCGCATCGCCACTCACGGGTTATCCACAGGCGAGGTGATGTCCACAGGTTGATCATGGCAAGGTGTCGATCGGTGAGCTGGGTGTGTGACCGTCGCGGCCATGATCGAGGACCATCGTCCGCGCCCGCCCTGCGCGCTGGAGCCGTCTCGAGCAGTCACCTGGCAACAGCTGATCCGCGACCAGCACGGGTTGCTCGACACCGATCAACTGCGGCTGCTTGATATCGGGCCCGGCGTCGTTGCCGCCAACCTCGAAGCCCAGCGCTGGCGACGGGTGCTGCCGCGGGTCTATGCCACCTTCACCGGCCCGCTGATCAGGGAGGCGAGGATCACCGGGGCACTGCTCTATGGCGGCCCTGCGGCGGTGCTCAGTCACACGACCGCCGCCGAGGAATGGCGGATGATCGCGCTCGATCCGCTCGCGCCGGTGCATGTCACGGTGCCCTATGGCTACTCTGCGGTGTCGCAGCCCCCGCACGTCGTGGTGCACCGTTCCCGCGCCTTCCCCTACCTCATGGTAGTTACGGATCCGCCACGGACCAGCAGAGCGGATACCGTGGTGGACCTCGCGACGAGCGAACCCGACGCGCGAGCGGGGATGCGGCGGTTCGTCGCGCTCGCCACCAGAGGCCGGGTGCCGGTACGCGAGCTGCAGTGGCGGCTGGAGGAACGGCGACCACGCCGGTACGGCTCAGCTCTCGCCGACGCACTGCGCTTGCTGGCTGACGGGGTGCAGTCGGCCCTGGAACAGCGGTACGCCTGCGATGTCGAATTGGCGCACGCGCTCCCGACTGCGCAGCGTCAGCAGCCCTTCGTCGTCGACGGCCGGACTCTCTGGGAGGACGTCTGTTACGACCTGATCGGCATCCCGCTCACCGTCCGGCTCGACGGCCGGGCCTTTCACGACGCGCCCGAGGTGGCCTTCCGGGATCGCAGGCGAGACAACGCGGCCGAGCTCGCCGCCCGCCATCGCCTGGTCTACGGCTGGGACGAGGTCACCGGTGATCCCTGCGGAGTCGCAACAGAAGTCACGACGGTGCTGCACCGCGCCGGCTGGCACGGCCCCGTCCGCCACTGTGGTGCTACGCACCCGTGAGTGGCGATGCGAGCTACGGCCCCCATCGCCACTCACGGGTTATCCACAGGCCTGCGTCACTGTCGCACCGTCTGTACTACATATTCGGTCCATGGCGCGGAGAGCCAAGCGGTCCATTTCGTTTACCGCCCGAGCTGCTGCTCAGCTGGATCGTGCCGCCGATGTGGTCGCCATCACCGCCGCCGCCATCTTCTCCCAGCGCCCGGTCAGGTCGAGCGGGGCGGGCGGGTGGCGGTGGCCAGGGCTGCGAGGTCGACATCGACGTCGAAGGGCTCGTCGAGCCGCAGCCGCTCGCCCGGATCCACCGCCAGCGCCTAACACAGCTGGAAGGACAGCCGCTGGTGCCGGTAGCCGGCGGTGGGGCTCACCAGCAGACTCCCGTCCAGCAGCTCCATCCGCAACTCATCCTGCTGGGTAGCACCGACAGTCTCTGTCCAGCTGGCTCACCTCGACTCGCCTACCGCCCAGAGTAAATCCCGTAGTAGCCCGAGCCGAGCCGTCGGCGCGCCGCGATCTGATTTGGGGCATCAGCAGCGTGATCTCGCGCCCGCTGAGCATCCAGACACCCAACGCCAGCAGCGCGACGCAGATCACCACGGTCACCGCGGGCGGGTACTCCTGCGCCGAGGTGGCAGCGGGGCGATCACCAGTCCGAAGGTGCCGAACACGAGGAGAAAGCCCGGCGCCATCATCGCGGTGGCGGCCATCGCCCATGCCATCGCCGTGACCTTGCCGCAGCCTGGTGGCGTCTTACGGGATGGTGAAATTCCCGGGTGCGGGGCGCGCTGCCACGTCGCAGCGCCCATGCTGCAACGCCGATTAGCCCAATCGGGCTGCGGCGACGCGCAACCGGGCCAGCGTCCGGTCTCGGCCCAGTACGGCCAGGGACTCGAACAGAGGTAGTCCCACGGTCCGGCCGGTGACTGCGACCCGGATCGGTGCTTGGGCCTTGCCAAGCTTGAGACCGCGCGCGGCGCCGACCGTTTCGACCACCGCCTTGAGCGCCTCAGCGTTCCAGGAGATGGATTCACACTCGGCAATGACGGCAGCCACCAGGTCGGCCGCGTCGTCCTTCATCGCCTTCGCCCACGCCGCCTCGTCGGACGGTGGCTCGTCGAGGAACAAGAAGTCGACCATCGACACGATCTCACTCAGCACCGCGACCCGAGTTTGTGCCAACTCCGCCACCGCCGCAAACGCCGCCGGGTCATACTGCTCCGGCGCCCACGGCGTGTCTGGGCCGGTCAGCCAGGGCTGGCACGCGTCGATGAACTCATCGACCGTCAGGGCGCGGATATAATCACCGTTGAACGCGCGCAGCTTCCGGACATCGAAGAATGCTGGACTGGGGTTGACGTCCTCCAGCCGGAACTCAGCCTCGATCACCGACCACGGCACTATTTCCCGGTCCCCGGAAGGCGCCCACCCCAGCAGCATCAGATAATTGCGCATCGCCGAAGCCAGATAGCCCTCCGAGCGGAAGTCCTCCAACGCGACGCGGTCGCGTCGCTTGGACAGCTTCTGTCGCTTCTCGTTCACCAGGATGGGGGCATGAGCCCACACCGGCGGCTCCTGCCCCAGGGCCTCCCACAACAGCTGCTGCTTGGGTGTGTTCGATAGGTGCTCCTCACCCCGAATCACGTGCGTGATGCCCATGGTGATGTCGTCCACGACGTTGGCCAGCAGGAACAGCGCCGACCCGTCACCGCGGGCAATCACGAAATCCTCCAGCAGCGCGTTCTCGAACGCCGGCTTGCCGCGGATCAGGTCCACCACTGTGGTGACGCCCTCGTCCGGGGTCCGGAACCGCACCGCCCGGCCGTCACCCGCCGCCAGACCGCGGTTGCGGCAGAACCCGTCATACCCCCGATGCGAGTCTCCGGTCCGGGCGATCACTGCCTCGCGGGTGCAGTCGCAATAATAGGCCTTCCCGGCCGCCAGAAACCTCTCCACCGTGGCCCGGTGCTGCCCCACGTACGCGGACTGAAACAGCGGCCCCTCGTACTCACCGGGACCGACACCCAGCCACTCCATCATCCGCAGGATGCCCTCGGTCCACTCCGGCCGGCTGCGCGCGGTATCGGTGTCCTCGATCCGCAACACCAGCGTCCCGCCCGAGTGCCGAGCCATGACCCAGTTCAACAGCAGCGACCGCGCGTTGCCGACGTGGAACATGCCCGTCGGCGACGGGGCGAACCGGACACGGATACCAGGCTTGGACACGACACGAACCCTACCCCGAGACCGCTCCCGACCGACCGACCGATCGATCGACATCAGCAGCGGCCGGTGGCCTGATGAAGTCCGGTGCTCGCCGCCGAGCGCACCACAGGAGCTGCGACAGATCCGGGTACTGGTGCCGAAGGAGGACGGCCAAACGGTGCCCTCGGTGGCAGGCATTCTCACCTTCGGGGTGTTCCCCCAGCAGTTCATCCCGCAGCTCACGATCTCCGTGGTCGTCTTTCCGAATGTAGCCAACGTCGGGACGGACGCACCGCGGTTCGAGGACAATCCGGTATCCGGGGCGCGATTCCGGATCTTGTCACAGAGACCATTTCGGTGTTACGGCGACACATGAGCGTGCGTAGCTACGTGAACGGCGCCGGGCGCAGGGAACAGCTCGACTATCCGGTGGAGGCGGTGCGGGAAGCGATCGTCAATGCGGTCCTGCACCGCGACTACAGCAGCGTGACACGCGTCGTCGAGATTGTCGCTCCGGGCTCTTGTCGGACCGACCACGTGGCCAAGCGCAGCGAATACGCCGACGCGGGGCGTCTTGCACTACTGGATGGGGTGCTGTGCCGACCGTGCAGCAGCAGTGCCGGGCATGTCGATCCGAGCCAGTCGCTCCACCAGTCGCCGAGGCCGTGGTGTTGGATGGCCATCATCCCGTCGTAGTCGAAGAGCAGCCGCCAACCCCGCTCACCGGCGACAGCGCTGCGTAAGAAGTAATCGACGTCAGGAACTCCTTGGGCGCGGATCGCCTCAGCCAGCGCTTCCCGCGTGGGCGCGGAGTGGGGCCAGCCACAGACGTCGAGCACGGGGTGGGGAACCCCGGGTTGGCGCATGACGGCGCCTACATCTTCGACGATCAGGGCTCGGACCAGCTCGGGATGCCGGGCGGCGAGTTGGTAGGCCGTGATGCCGCCAAGAGAGTGTCCGAGCACCACCACGGGGTCGCTACCCAACCGGTGGATCACCGCAGCGGCGTCAGCCACGAACTCGGCCCGGGTATAGGGCCCGCCGTGATCGGAAAGGCCATGGCCGCGCTGGTCCAGCGCCACCACCCGAGCAGCACCCTGCAGTCGGTCCGCGACCGGGGCGAAGACAGCACCGCGGCCGAAGCTGCCATGCAACACCAGCACCGTCGGCCCCACACCACCGAAGTCCACCCACGACAGCATCCTGCCGCGCACGCGCACCATCGTCTGCTCCATCACGGGCAGCGAGTCTCGCATGCACGGTTGGCTGCTTAACAGGCTTCCGTAACGGCGTCGTCAACCCCGAACAGCACACGCTGGTCACCGCTACACCCGATGGCACGACGCACCACCGGACATGACCCGGGCGGACGCGGGGAGCGGAACATGCACCCGTGGCGCTTTGGGCGGGCCATATGACCCAGCAAACCCGAATCGTCTACACCCGCACCGACCGCACCGAATGGGAAGCATTCACCGCCGGCGTCCGCCTCGGCGAGTTCGACGTCTGACCCGTGAGTGGCGATGCGAGTCGTAACTCGCATCGCCAC
>DASYIL010000050.1:0-8020 GCA_035997545.1 Pseudonocardiaceae bacterium | reverse complement strand
AACATCATGGCTAGCACCCAGCCGGGCGGTGCCGCGGTGCCGAACACCCCTTGCAATGGTGGTAGGTAGACTACCGCCGCAGTGAACGCGATTTCGAATGCCAGGCCGGCGAGCAGCAGCCGGTTGGTGGTCAGGCTGATCGCGTCGTGATAGCGAGGAAGTCGGGCGCGTGCAGCAGGTAGATGTGCAGGACATGGCTGGAGATCCACTCGCCGCAGTACAGCAGTCGCCGCAAGTCGACCAGCGGGCCGCCAGTGCGAGGACTCCCGGGACAGCCGCAGCAGGTCCGGGAGGTCCACCGCGGGCATCTGTTCAGATCGCGTGCTCACCACCGTGACGGGGACCTGCGCATGGCCGAGGACGCCAGATGATTTCAGGGCTTGGCGACAGGTCGCAGATCAGCAGGTCGGTCTGCTCCGGCTGACCGACACGATCGCCCGACCGCGGCGCAGGCCGTCGCGACACTGCAGCAGGCCGGGGTGCAGATCTTGATGGTCACCGATGACCACCCGAGCACCGCCCAGGCCACCACCGCCAGACCAAAGTATTTGGGAGTGAACGATGCTACTCGATTTACTGCTGAGATTCTTAGATGGCGGGGCAGAGGGTAGACCGGTGTCATAGGGAACTGAAAGGGTGACAGCGATGACCGATCTTTCGGCGTTTCAACATCCACGCTTTGCCCGGATGTACGAGCGAATTAGCGCACAGGCCGAACGCCGTGGCACCGTGGAGTATCGGGATCGAGCGCTGGCCGGGCTGTCCGGCCGGGTGATCGAGGTCGGCGCGGGCAACGGTCTGAACTTCGTTCACTATCCGGACACCGTCACCGAAGTCCTTGCGGTAGAGCCGGAAGACCGACTGCGTGCCCTCGCCGAACAGGCCGCCCCGCTAGCCCCAGTGCCGGTGCGGGTAGTGGCCGGGCACGCCGATGCGCTGCCCGCCGAGGACGGGACCTTCGACGCCGCAGTGGCCTCGCTCGTGTTGTGCTCGGTGCCCGATGTTCGCAGTGCGCTGGCCGAGCTCCGCCGTGTCCTTCGACCCGGTGGTGAGCTGCGTTTTTTGGAGCACGTGCGCTCGGGGACGCCGTGGTTGGGCCTGCTTCAGGACGCCATCACTCCGCTGTGGTCACGAGCTGGCGGCGGCTGCCACCCCAACCGGGACACCGCCGCGGCGATCCGCGTGGCGGGTTTCCACATCCAGCAGCTCGACCGTTTCTGCTACGCCCCGCTGCGATTCTTACCGAAACATACGCACATCCTCGGCCGTGCCCACACACCGAGCTGAGTCGCGCTCGACGCGCCGCTTAAGGTTGGCGAACTGGCACGTCTGCATGATCCAGTGCGCGGGTTCCAAAAAACGAAACTCAGGATGGCCTGTAGCAACCTCGGGCGGGCGGCCGCGTAACCGCTGACCACGAGCCGCGTGCGCTTGTCGGGCAGCTTCCAACAGGAAACACCAGACGGAGTCGGTGTAGCGTGTGGTCGATTACCTACGGGTTACCGGTGAGCTGCACCGTGGCAGAAATCCGCGACAATGTGCTGGAGAACACTCGGCACGATGATCAGCCGTGAGCTGCGGAGCGTGCCGGTGGTCGACGAAGATCGGCTAGTGGGCATCATCACCCACCAGGACTTGGTGCGCACCATCGCCCGCGATGCGCTGATCGCCGCGGACGTCCGCAAGCGGCTGTCCTGCTACGGCATCCCAGACCGGTGGACCGCGCACGTCGCGCAGGCCTCAGTGACCATCACCGACCAATACGCCGATCCGGCCGACCACCACGTCGCCCTCGTGCTGGCCCAAGCCGTCCCCGGGGTGGTACACGCCCAGGTCGTGCACTCCGCTCGCAGCGGACCTGACCGACACCCGCGCCGGGCCGGCCGTGCTGCAAGCAACACCGGCTTCGCGGAGGAGGTCGCGCGGCCCATGTTTTTGCGAGTTCTGACCCTGCTAGGACCAGGGAGGACGGGAGATGAATCTGCTGACAGTCTTCCTCTGCGGTGACGTCATGCCCGGCCGTGGGATCGACCAGATTCTCCCGCACCCGCTCGACCCCAGGCTGCGGGAGGACTCCGTTGAGGACGCGCGCATATACGTCACGTTGGCGGAGAAGGCGAATGGCCCGATTCCTCACCCCGTCGACTGCTCCTGGCCATGGGGAGAAGCACTGCCGACACTGGATGAGCTGGCGCCCGATGTCCGGTTGATCAATCTGGAGACCAGCATCACCTCGGATAGGGAATTCGCACCGGGCAAGGCTGTTCACTACCGGATGAGCCCCGGCAATCTCGCCTGCCTCACCGTGGCGCGGCCGGACGTGTGCGCACTGGCGAACAACCATGTCCTCGACTTCGGTTACCAAGGGCTCAAGGACACCCTTGATGCGCTGGCCAAGGCCGGGCTGCGCGGGGTGGGTGCGGGATGCGATGCCAACGAAGCGGAATGTCCGGCCGTGGTCACCGTCGAGGGCGGGCGGCGTGTCGTGTTCTTCGCCGGCGGGATGGAATCCAGTGGCATTCCCCAGCACTGGGCCGCGACCGCGAGCAGGCCAGGTGTGTCCTTCATCCCGGATCTGTCCAATCGCAGCGCCGCCGAAATCGCCACGCGGGTGCAGGCGCTGAAGCGGCCCGGTGATATCGCGGTCGTGTCCGTGCATTGGGGTTCCAACTGGGGATACCGCATCACCAGTGGGCAGGTTCGCTTTGCCCACCGGCTGATCGATGCCGATGTGGACATCGTGCACGGCCACTCATCACACCACCCCCGCCCGGTCGAGGTGTACCGCAACAAACTGATCCTGTATGGCTGCGGGGACACCATCAACGACTACGAGGGCATCAGAGGCTACGAGGCGCACCGCCCCGATCTGCGCCTGCTGTACTTCGCCTCCGTGGACTCGGACAGCGGCGAATTGGCCTTCCTGCACATGGTGCCCATGCAGGCACGGAACCTCCGACTTCGGCACGCCTCCAGCGCGGACGCCGAATGGCTGCGCTCGACGCTTGAACACGTCAGCCGCCACTACGGAACAGGGATCGACCGGAAGTCCGATGGCATGCTCACCCTCCGCCTGACGTGATCGCCGGTGCATCCCGACGTTATCGCAGCCGGTAGGTCGCGGCTGCAACCGGGATCGGGAACCAGAAATTCACCAATCTCCAGCCGATGAACACCAAAGATGACGATGACCGAAGGCTGCCACGAAGATCCAGAGGGATGCGGCGTCGAGCAGCCAGTTTGCCGCCGCCCAACTGGCTGCCTGGACCAGCCGGCGCCGGTCCACCCTGAAAATAGGTCCCGGGGACCGATCAAGTCCCGTTGAGGCTCGAACTGGACGGTGTCGGCGCCCATGAGCGTTGCCCTCGGGACTTTTGCCTCACCACCCACTCCCGGCCGGGGCCGACGATAATCCACGGGGTGGGCTGAAGCTGGAAGGCGTGACCGGCTCGCCACTTCCGCTAGCCGAGAACGTCATATCTCTCGAGGATTCGGTCTAGGGGCTGTATCACGACCTGGACAACCGCGCGTTGCGCCTGTTGGCCCTCCAGCAGCCGTCGTCACGGCACGGTGGTAGCGGCCTTACGCATCAGTGCGGACCTGGAACGGATGAGCGCCCTGGCACGCCACGTCGCCGAGGTAGCCAAGCAGCGGCACCCGCAACCCGCAGTCCCGCCCCAGCTGCGGGCCACAATCCTGACGTGGGCTAGGTCGCGCAGCGAATCGTCGCTCCTCGCTGCGTGTCAGCTGCGGATCAGCAGGTCGTCTAGCGCCTCGTCCCGGTGCAGGCGGCCGATGGCGTCGGCGAGCAACGGCGCGATCGAGTGCACCTCCAGAGGCAGCGGCACTGTGGTGTCCTGTGCCACGGTGTCGGTAACGAGTAGACACGTCAGCGGGAGAGCAGCGAGGCGGTCGGTGACGGCTCCGACCAGCAGACCGTGGGTGGTGGCGACGGCGATCTCGGGTGCGGCCCGGTGTGTGAGCAGGACGCGCACAGCCGCCTCGATCGTGCCTCCGGTGCTGATCATGTCATCGACGATGACCGTAGGTCGGCCCTCGACATCGCCCATGAGTTCCTCGGCGCGGACCCGCGCCCCGCTTTCCCGGGTTTTGCGCACCACGGCCACCGGTACCCGCAGCAACGCAGCGTAGTGCTCGGCGAGCTTGACCGCGCCGAGGTCGGGCGCCACCACGACGGTTTCGCTGGAGACCGAGGGTGCGAGCGCTGCGGCCAGGCCGGGTACCGCCGTCAGCACCTCCACCGGCATGGCGCACATGGCTTCCAGCGTCACCGTGTGGGGGTCCACGACGACCAGCCGCCGCGCACCCGCGGTCGCCAAGGCATCGGCGATCACGCGGGCGCCCACGGCCTCGCCCGCCCGGCTTCGGCGATCCTGCCGTGCGTATCCGAAATACGGCACGACCGCAGTCACTCGCGTGGCGCCCGATCGGCGGCACGCGTCGAGCAGCAACAGAAGTTCCACCACATTGTCGTTGACCGGAGGCCCGGTGGGCGCAACCACGTACACGTCGGCGCCGCGCACACACTCGACGACGGGCCGCAGCTCCCCGTCGGGAAAGCGTTCCACCTGGCAGGGCGAAAGCTGTGTCCCCAACGTGGTCGCGACGCCCTCGGCGAGCGCGTGATTGGCCGTTCCCGGCACGATTCGGAGAGCCATCGCGTCCTGCTCCATCCGTCCCCTCCCTGATCAGGTGCTGACTAGCGAGGCGCTGCCCGGCACATCCAACCGCCTCGACATCGATGAGGTTGCTAGCCCCTGACCGGAGTACAGCCCGCCGCGACCTTGGCCGAGCTGCGCCAGCCACGGCCACACCTCGTCCACGGTCGCAAGATGCCGCTACGTGCGTGCATGCCCCGATCATCGTCTCGGTGAGCCAGCGCCAGTCAGGGTCGAAGGACCTGACGCGGGGGCCCCCGGTCCCCAAGCTTGCGCGTGCAGGACCTCCCGCAGGCAGCCGCTCACACCGCGATACAGGTCCTGAGCGCGCACCGTCACGAGCATCTGCTGTGCAGCGTCCCGCGCCGCAGCCGAAGCCACCATGTCGCCGCCGTCTACGACACCGCTGCTGCTCCTGACCGCGATGCGCCGCCCGAGGGTCGGGATCATGATTGTGCGTGGGGATCTGGGCTTGGAATGCGGCTACGAGCGACTGGCCGAACTCCAAGAGGAGATCCTGTGGCTATGGGATCCCGCGCCGAGATCAGCGCCGCGGCCATGAGTGAACGCGCTGAATGCGTCATGCTCAACAAAGGCCCCTACATCGAGGACGCCATCTCAGCGCTCGACAACGTGCTGCGGCGAATGTCCGAGCATCACTGCAAGAAGAACGCACTACTGCGATGCCTACGCTCCTGGCGCCCCGACACCAGCGAAAGCGAACCCGATGACCTCCACTCGACGACAGAACCGTCAGCACCGCTGGACCCGTCCACTGGGCTGAACGTTATCGTGTGGTGGACGACAGTCCCGGCTGGCGGGTAGCGGTGCTTAAGTAGGCGGCTGCACCTGGTCAGTCCCGGGTTGGCCAGGTCCAGCCGGCGATTGTCGGGGCGTCCTCGCCGTGTTCGCGGGTGTAGGCGCGGGCCGCGAGGCGGGCGTCGGACATCTGCTGGCGCAGCGTCGCGGCGTGGCTGCCCAGTGACGGGACACGGTCGATGACGTCCATGACGAGGTGGAAGCGGTCGAGGTCGTTGAGCATCACGATGTCGAACGGCGCCCCTACCTCGGCTCGCACTCGGGAAGTTTGGCTGGGTGCAGATCGCGAACTTTCTCGTCACCGGACCTTGCGGGCATAGGGTTCTCGCAGCACCCCACGCTGATGCCGATCGGCGGCCTCCTACAACGCCCATCAGATGTGCATGGCTCACCGCGCTGGCAGTGTGTGCTCCGCCGAGCCTCCGAAGGATCGGGAAACACCACCACCGAGCGTATGCATGCCCCGGCCCGGCCCCGCGGGGCCGTCAGCCGAAGAAGACCTCGGCCTCGGCATGGCGTTCCCGCGGCACCGTCTTGACTGCCGCGGTGGCCTCGGCCAGCTTCACCCGGATGATGTCAGTGCCGCGCAGCGCGACCATCACGCCGCGGTCGCCCTCGTGGACCGCATCGACTGCGTGCACGCCGAACCGGGTCGCCAGCACCCGGTCGTAGGCAGTGGGCGTGCCGCCGCGCTGAATGTGCCCCAGCACCACGGCGCGCGACTCCGCACCGGTGCGTTGGGCGATCTCGTCGGCCAACCAGATGCCGACGCCGCCGAGGCGCTTGTGACCGAAGGCGTCGACCTCCGCGGTGGCCAGCAGCTCCGCGCCGCCCTCCGGTACTGCACCCTCAGCGACCACCACGATCGCGGCATCATCCCGTTCGAGGCATTGGACGACCCACTGGCACACACGGTCCACCGAGAACGGCCATTCTGGCATCAGGATGACGTTCGCCCCGCCGGCCATCCCGGAGTGCAGCGCGATCCAGCCCGCGTTGCGGCCCATCACCTCGACGACCGCCGCCCGGTGGTGGGATTCGGCGGTGGTCCGCAGCCGGTCGATTGCCTCGGTCGCGATGTGCACCGCGGTGTCGAACCCGAACGTGTAGTCGGTGGCGCTGAGGTCGTTGTCGATGGTCTTCGGCACGCCCACCACGGCAATCCCTTCCGTGCTCAGCCGGCCAGCCACCCCGAGGGTGTCTTCGCCGCCGATCGCGATCAGGGCATCGACGTCGTGCTCGGCGAGGGTCTGTTTGACCTGCTCGGCGCCGCCGTCGCGGTATGGGTTGGTGCGCGAGGTGCGCAGGATGGTGCCACCGAGCGGGAGAATATCCTCCACGTCAGCAAGACCGAGCGGCTGGACTAACCCTTGCATCGGACCCCGCCAGCCATCCCGAAATCCGATGATCTCGTGCCCGTACACCTCAATGCCCTTGCGGACCACCGCCCGGATCGCTGCATTGAGCCCTGGACAGTCACCACCCCCCGTCAGCACGCCGATACGCATCTCCACTCGCCTTCTCTCGCTCAGCTGGTATCCCCAGAGTCCCCCACGGGCTGCCACGACGTCCAGGGTCTGAACGGCGCCGGCAGGACCACTGATGATCGACACCGTCCGGCAAACTATCGAGATAGCGACCGCGTCAATCCAATCTCAGACCTCCAGGTGAGGAGGCTTGGCAATGACTGAGCAAGAGCAGCTCCCGATCGTGGTCGGGATCGACGGCTTCGAAACGGGGCGGCGCGCACTGGACTGGGCGCTGCGCGAGGCACAGGCCCGCCACTGCGCGGTTCAGGTCGTGCACGCCTGGGTCTTCGACCCCGCGGCAGATTATTTCACGGAGACTTCTAGTCAGTTGCTGCACCAGGAGTCTGTGGCGCTGTTGCGTCGTGAGGTCGAGCAGGCGACGAGCGGCATGACGGACATTCCGCCGATCACCCAGAACAGCGTTGAGGGCGATCCGACCCGCGTCCTGCCGGAGTTGGCGCGTGGCGCGGCGATGCTGGTCGTTGGTCGTCATCGGGGCGGGTTGCTCCGGCAGGCGCTGTTGGGCTCGGTGAGCGCGGTGTGCGTACGCCACGCGACGTGCCCCGTCGTCGTCATTCCAGCGGCTGTGCCGCAGCCAGCGGAAACCAGGCGCAGCTGGGGATCGCCGACCCACGGTTTGGGTAAGGCGTAACGCGCCACGTATTCGGCAGCCCAAGGTGAAACGACGTGTCGAAGGCGGCGCGGCGCCGTTCAGACGCCCGCCGCTTCCTCCGAAGGACCTCGGGAGTCACAAATAGGTACCGGGCTCGAAGGCCGGGGGTGGCCGATAGGCGAGGCGTTCACCGGTACAGGTCGTCGAGGACTGCGCCGGTTGGGTCGATGAGCTGAACGTGCAGTGGCATCTGTCGGCTGGTCGGGGAGCTCACCGAGGCCGATGTGGTACGCAGGCGGATCCCGCCCGACCCGCGCCGCGGGGCATAGCGGGGTAGCCAGGCTGACCCGCCGCCTACTACCGTCGGCGAGGTGATGAGC
>DASYIL010000049.1:0-2018 GCA_035997545.1 Pseudonocardiaceae bacterium | reverse complement strand
AGCTGCCCCGAAGGGGCCATTGATGTTGAGCGCAGTCTCAAGATCAAGTTAGACGAGTTGCGGGGGCCTGGGGCTCGCAGATTATTGACACGCGGGTTCGATCTTGGTGGTGGTGTCGAGGTCGAGGCTGGTGGCGTGGTCGGCGAGGTCGGTCAAGGTTCGTAGCCGGATGTCGGTGAGTGGGATGGTGTAGCGGATCTGGGTGAGTAGATGGCGCATTTCGCGGATGTAGTTGTAGATGCTGGTGTAGTGCAGGCCGTGTAGGTCGGCGATGACCTCGGCGGGCATGTCGAAACGTTGGCGTAGCACGGTGATCAGGAGACGGTCGGCGAGTGTGATCGGGGAGTGTTGTCCGGCGCCGGTGCGTTTGCGGGTGCGGCCGCGTTTGTTGTGCAGGTGGGCTTCGCGTTGGGCTTGCTGGGGCACGGTCAGCCGGTCGAGCAGACGCTGCCATTCGGTGGTGGGGATGCCGGTCAGTTCGGGGTGGTGGAGGTGGGTCAGGTCAGGGTGTGCGGGTTGGGTGGCTGGGGGTTCGGGTGGCGGCGGGGGCGGTGTGGGGTGTGGGTGCAGGGTGTAGTTCCAGTCGCCGTGCCAGTCGTGGCGTTGCAGGGGCAGGGCGGCCAGTTGGGCTTTGCTGGGTTTCTGTCCGGTGGCATACGGGTTGGTGTCCAGTTCGGCGTGCACGCGTAGCCCGGTGCGGGTGGTGGTGGCCGCGATGGTGTTGACGATGACTTCGTGGCTGGTCAGTGGTCGGCCTCGCCAGTTCATGGAGATGTGGGCGAACAGGCGGTGCTCGATGTGGTTCCATTTAGAGGTACCGGGCGGGAAATGGCACACGGTCACGGCCAGCCCGGTGTCGGCGGCGAACGCTGCCAGCTCGGTTTTCCAGGCGTGGGTACGGTAGCCGTTGGCGCCACCCGCGTCGGCGGTGATCAGCAGCCGGCGGGCGTGTGGGTAGGTGACGCGGCCGTGGGTGTCCCACCAGCGGCGCAGCGACGTCACGGCGAACGCGGCGGTGTTGTGGTCGGTACCCACGTTCACCCAGCCGGTGTTGGCCGTCATGTCATAGATGCCGTACGGGACCGCCATGCCCAACGCGGTGTCGGGAAAGTCGTGGCTGCGTACCGGGATCGGCTGCCCGGCAGGGCGCCACTGCCGGCCAGGATTATGGAACTCGCCGACTTGCTCCTTTTTCTTCGTGTCCACGCTGACCACCGGATCGGCCGTGTCTTGATGGGCTTTGACCTGCTCGTTGATGTAGCGAAACTGCTCATCACGGTCCGGATGCTGAGCGCCTTCCAGTACCTTCGCGTTACCTTGCAGGCTGAACCCTTCCTGACGCAGCAGATCGGCCACCGTGTCCGCGCTGATGCGCCAGCCCTGCGCGCGCAACGCGTCGGCGAGGGTACGGGTCGAGGCGGTCGTCCACCGCAGCGGTGACATCGGATCACCCCGCTGGTCGGGCTCGACCAACGCCAGCAACGCCGCCAGTATCCCCGGATCGGTATCCACGATCCGTTTACGGCCCCCACCCGGCCGGCGGACCCTACCAGGCGGCACCCCGCCAGCGTCCAACTCGGATATACCCCGAGACACCGTGGTCTCCGCGGCCCCCGACGCACGGGCCACCGCCCCGATCCCGCCATGACCCAACGACCGGGCCTCAGCCGCCAGCACCAGCCGACGCTGCCGCTCATCCAGATGCGGAAGGATCACCGCGAACTTCGCCGCCAGTCCCCGCTCTGTCTCCTGCGTGATGCGCATACCACATCAAACACCGCCGCGAACGGATTCCAGCGCTTATTCGTCGGCGAGTCCATGAGCCCCCTTTCTCGTCTAGATCGCACAGCGCTCCATAGTGGACACCCTCACCATTCTTGGTGAAGTCCTTTGGTTCGCAGATCTTCGCGGCTCGGTGCTCGGTCTGGCGCGGAGGGACGCCTCATGGCCTGGCCGGTAACCTGTTTGCCCTATATGCCGCCCACAGCGCGGTGGTGAGGAGGCGCGGCCCCAACCCC
>DASYIL010000048.1:0-7894 GCA_035997545.1 Pseudonocardiaceae bacterium | reverse complement strand
CCCAGGCCGGCCTCGTCCAGCAACGGCGGGTAGATCTTGGCAGCTACCTCACGCAACTCGTCCAGGGCAGCGTGTAACTCGTCTTGAAGTTCGCCGATGCAGTCCTGCACCGCCTGTCCATCGGGCGGGGTCCGATGCCGGAGGAGGCCGAGATGAAGCGTCAGCGCAGAGATCCGCAGCGCCGCCCCGTCATGCAGCTGCCGCTGCAGGAACCGGCGGCGCAACCACTGATCTCGCTCCCGGCGGCGACCCGCCTCGTCCTGAGGTTCGCGTGGATGATCGCTGGCATGGTGCGCCGATCCGACAATCATCACAGCATCTTCGACGATCCGCGGGGAGAAGGACATGGGGTGCTCCCCCCTCGAGGTGGGGTAAACCCCCCTTCGATGAGTGTCCGACCGGTACCTCGACCTCGCCTCCGGCTACCTCTGTGACGAAGTTTCGCGTGGACGGCGCTAACCGCACGGCTGGATCGTGCTCCCCGACGGCAGCCAAGTCGGCGTTCGCAACGTCCACGGAGAACGCAGTCCAGCGCCCCGACTAGATGCCGGCCAGCTGAAATTCGACGGCTCACATATTTAAGCGAAGCCAGTAGCGCCGGGCCCATAAACGTCCGCAAACAACGCTGGGTTGGCCGACATAGCGACACGAACATGCCATGTGGTTCTGGTGTTCGTGGTGATGCTGCAGCTGACCTTGATCATTCACAGGTAGGGCAGGCTCCGCTGTCGGACCGGTTCTGTCGATCTTCAACGGTATTCTGATCTTGTTGTATGGGGGTCGGCGATGGTGGGTGGAGAGAAGGAGATGGGCACTCACCCCGTCGCGGCGGGGTAAATCCCCTTCGATGAGTGTTCGACCGGTAACTCGCGGTTAAAAGACACCAAGACAGGTATCTCGCGGGCCGTCTCGCGGCTCTCAAATATCGATAGTTCGATATGGCAACCTGTTACGCTAGGTCTTGTCAGGGAGGCGGGGTGGGCTGCGTGGGTTACAGCCTTGGGATTGACCTCGGCACGACGTTTGTCGCGGCCGCGCTTGCGACCGGGACCCGGGTCGAGATGTTCACGCTCGGTGATCGCTCGGTGGTGACTCCGGCGGTCGTGTATCTCCGCGAGGACGGTGTTCTGGTCACCGGCGAGGCGGCCAGCCTGCGCGGGGTGAGCAGCCCGGACCGTGTCGGTCGTGAGTTCAAGCGCCGGTTGGGTAACCCGACGCCGGTGGTGCTCGGTGGCCAGCCGCACACTGTCACCACGTTGCTTGGCACCCTGCTGCGTGATGTCGTGCGGAAGGTTGTCGAGACTGAAGGCGAACCACCCGATCATGTCTTGCTGACCCACCCGGCGAACTGGGGTCCGTTCCGTCGTGCGCTGTTCGAGGAGGTTCCGCAGCACGCGGGGCTGACTAACCCGTCCCTGGTGACCGAGCCCGAAGCCGCTGCAGCGCACTACGCGGCGTCTCGACAGCTGGACGACGGCGAGATCATGGCGGTCTATGACCTGGGCGGCGGCACCTTCGACGCCACGGTGCTGCGAAAAAAGCCTGGCGGTGTGGAGATTCTTGGCACGCCGGAGGGCATCGAACGGCTCGGTGGTATCGACTTCGACGAAGCGATCTTGTCCTATGTCGATTACACCGCCGGGGGGGTACTGCGCGAGCTGGACATGGGGGATCTGCAGACCACGGTGGCGCTGGCCCGGCTCCGGCAGGACTGCGTGCTGGCCAAGGAGGCTCTCTCGGTGGACACCGAGACGATCCTCCCGGTATTTCTTCCCGGCCGGCACTTCGACGTGCATCTTACCCGCTCGGATTTCGAGGACATGGTGCGAGCACCGATTGAGTCCACCATCGGAGCGTTGTCCCGGACCCTGCAGTCGGCTCAGGTTGACCCCGCAGATCTCAGTGCCGTGTTGTTGGTGGGTGGATCGTCGCGGATTCCGTTGGTCGCGCGGATGGTGTCGGCCGAACTGGGACGTCCCACGGTCGTCGACACCCACCCCAAATACGCCGTGGCGCTCGGCGCCGCCACGCTGGCCGCCCAGGCATTCCCATCCAACGGGGCACAGGTCGCCTTCGACGGGCGACGGTACGCTGGGCGTCCGGGCACTCCGGGTGCTGCTCCTGAGGGTGCTGGGGCCCCGCCCGGAACTCCAGATGTGGCCTCGGCTCCCACGGTGGTTTCCGGTGCCGGTTCCCGGCAACGAGACGCGCAGCCGTTCGTGCCGGCGGTCGGCTCGGCTGGAGTAGCCCCGTCGCCGCGCAGGTCACAGTACGACGCGATGGCCACCTCCGCTGCCGCACCCACGACGGTCGGGGACGGTGCGCCCGGCCCAGATGCGACGACCGTCGAGAGGTCGGCTCCGCTTCCGCAGCCGCGACGCCCGCCACCCCCTCCACCGGCCAGCGCTCCGCGGTCGGACGACCATGATGCCCGATCGGAGGGCGGGCCGGCCCAGCCGAGTACGCGAATCGCGCCTGATACCACCGGCCCTAACGGGATCGCTCCTGCCATCCCTTGGCAGTCCGGGAGAACCCGCAGATCCGGTTTGCCGTCACCGGACGCCCACACTGGCCTCGAGCGCCGGTGGCGGGCGCGGAACTCCACCGGTGCGCTGCTGGCGGTGATGGGAATTATGCTTGCCCTCGTCGTATTCTTTGGTTGGAATCTCATCCAGGGGCCGTCACCGTCCGACATCAATCCCGTCAACGAGTTGCCACGAACCTCGTCGACCGTCGTACCGGCGATCCCGATACCTGCCGTCGGTCCCACCATTCCGGTGGGGAAGACCCCCGTTTTCATCGCCGTTTCCCAGAACGGTCGGCAGGCCTACGTCGCTAACCGGGACGCTCAGGTAGTCACCGTGGTGGACACGACGATCGACCAGGTGACCGCGACCATCCCCATCGCGGGCGGCCCGCCGCAGTTCCTCGCGTTCGCGCCGAGCGGCCGCACGCTGTATGTCACGATCTTCAACGACCAGAAGACAATACATGAGATCGCCGTGGTAGACACCAGATCGAACACAGTGGTCGCGACGGTCCCGCAGCAGGCCCGCCCATTCCTGCCGGCGGTCAGCCCGGACGGGAAGATGCTCTACGTCCCGAACCACGACATCGCTTCCGTGTCGGTAGTCTCCACCAAGGAAAATAAGGAGATCGCGAAGATCAACGTTCCGCCGAACCCGCATTGGGTTGCGTTCTCCCGAGACGGCAGACGCGCCTATACGGCCAACCACGAGTCCAACGTGATCTCGGTGATTGATACCGCCACCCTCAAGGTCGTGACGACCGTGCCGGTCGGGACCAGCCCGCATAGCGTCGCGGTAAGCCCCAACCGTCCGCTGGTCGCTAATGTGAACTTCGACTCGAACAACGTCACGGTGATCGACGCCCTCACTCTCAAGGTTATTGCGACCATCCCGGTCGGGAAGAACCCGCGGGACATCGCCTGGTCGCCGGACGGGAGGTTCGTCTACGTGGTCAACGAGGACACCAATAATATCTCCGTGATTGACGCCGCGACCTACAAGGTCACCGCGACCATCCCGGTCGGGGCCGGCCCGATCAGCATCGCGGTGCTGCCCAACGGCCGGCAGGCCTATGTGAGCAACAAAAACAGCGGAACAGTGACCATTCTGGAGCTCACGGACTGATCAGGAGCGCCACCTCAAGAGACACCCGGTCCTAACCTGTGTTCGTCGAGCTTGCGCCGCAGCTGCTGCAGCGCCCGCGCCCGGGTAGGCCCGATCCCGCCATGCGGGATGCCGGCGGCACGGGCGACCTCGGTGTAGGGCCGGGGGTCGTCGGTGAACAGCAGCCGCAGCAGGGTCCGCTGGCGAGGCGACAACTCCTCGACGAGCTTCCACAGCGTCCGTGCGGTGTCGGCATCGATGACACGTTGCTCGGGGCCCGCGGACGGGTCGGCGACAGTGTCGGCCGCCGGGTCGACAAGCTCCGGGGCGCGCTTGGTGCGGCGCAGAATGCCCAGGCATTCGCGACGGGCGGTGGTGGCCAGCCAGCCGGCCAGCCGTTCCGGGCTGTGCACCTGGTGGGCGTTTTCTATCAGCCGCAGCCAGGTCGCCTGAATCGCGTCGAGCGCGTCGGCATCCTGCAACCGAAACGACCGCACCGTCGCCGAGATGAGTTGACCGTAGCGGTGCCGGAGTTCTTCCCAGGCTGCCCGCTCGCCGTCCCTCGCGCGCCGCAGCAAGTCAGCGACGCTGCCCGTAACGCCAATGGAGGCGCAGTTGTTCCGTGTGATTGTTAAAGGCATCTCGGCTCACCTCGTTCCCCTAGTTGTGGCCATTAGGTACGTTGTCACCAATGCCGGGTACGAACGATGGTGTGGGCCCTCCACTTGGCGGAGCGGACCCCCGATCCGAGGTAGGGCTGGCCCTACGGCCCGCGCTGGACCCACCAGATGGAACCATTTGCAGCACCCGAGATCACCCGCGATCGTGAAACGACCGTAGGGCTGGCCCTACCTGGGTCGGCGGGTTTATCCCGGACTGCTGTAGGGACACCCCGATGGTCCAGCAGTGTCGCCGGGGCCATCCTTCAAACAGTTTCGAAGAACAACCGATACCAGGTCGTCAAGAACCAACCCGGACGCTGCGGACCGGAAGGATTAGCAATCATGACCACAATGACGCCAAGCGGGCTGAGTCATCGGGATCGCGCGGTCCTCCGGGCAGTCGCGGCCGGTCGCTGCGTAGTGTCCGGGGATGTCGGGATGTCCCTGCTCATTGACGGGCGGTACTGTTCCGACCAGTTCGCGGGCGTGCGATTGAGCGGCGCTGGATTGATCGCCGCTTCCGTCTCCAGGCCAGGGCCCGCGAAGCTCACTCTAAGCGGTCGCACACTACTCGGCGTGTCCTGACTGACCCGATTCGGTGCGACGTCTGGTGCGCTGGGCATTCAGTTTCGATTTGTTGGCACGTCCGGTGCGGACCCCGATTGCGTAGCTCCCGACCGCCGTCCTCACACTCCTCAGCGCCTGACCAAGCGATCAAGGAAGGAGATGATCATCACGACGTGACTTTGACGATGACCCTGTCGGCCTTTAGAGTCCGGTTTAGCCCCAATATTTCTTCGTATCGTGCGGGGTGGGAGGTGAGATGGCTGACGGGAGGGAGCTCGCTCGGCTGGGGACTGGGGAGTTGCTGAGGCGGGCTCGCGCGGTGCGTGACGCAGTGCATGGCGGCCGGGTAACCTACTCCCCCAAGGTGTTTCTACCGCTGACCATGCTGTGCCGGGATCGCTGCGGCTACTGCACCTTTGCGCATGCTCCCCGGGAGCTGCTGTCGCCCTATCTGGAGCTCGACGAGGTACTGGCGATCGCGTGCCGGGGTGCGGAGCTTGGCTGCCATGAGGCGCTGTTCACCCTCGGCGAGCGCCCCGAGCTGCGCTACCCGTGGGCGCGGAGCTGGCTGACCGACCACGGGTACGACTCCACGGTGGACTACCTCGTGGCGGCGTGTCACGCGGTGCTCGAGCAGACCGGGCTGCTCCCGCACACCAACGCTGGTGCCTTGTACCACGGCGAACTCGCTGCGCTGCGTGAGGTGACCGCCAGCCAGGGAATGATGATCGAATCGTTGCGGCCGGACCTGGCCGCACACCGTGGCGCCCCCGACAAGTGCCCAGACCGTCGGCTTGCCACCCTGCATGCCGCGGGTGAGCTGGCGATCCCGTTCACCACCGGCATCTTGGTGGGTATCGGCGAGACCGAGGCTGACCGCGTTGTGGCGCTCGATGTGATTGCCCAGGCGCACCGCCGGTACGGGCACGTGCAGGAAGTGATCGTGCAGAATTTCCTGCCCAAGGCGGGCACCGCGATGCGCGATCTGCCACCTTGCCCGCCGCAGGTGCATCTCCGCGCCATCGCCCTGGCGCGACTGCTGTTACCGCCTGAGGTGCATGTGCAAGCCCCGCCCAATCTCACCGACAATCCAGTGAGCCTGCTTGCGGCCGGAATCGACGACTGGGGCGGGGTCTCCCCCAGTACCGTCGATCACGTCAATCCCGAGCGACCGTGGCCTGCCCTGGACGAGCTGCGCAGGGCGACTCAGGAAGCGAGCCACACCCTGGCACCACGCCTGGCGGTGTACCCGGAGTACGTCCTGGACCCGACCCGGTGGCTGGCCGAGGCTATGCGTTTCGGAGTGCTGGACCGTTCCGACGCCGAGGGGCTCGGCCGGGACGATCCGGGCGCGGTATTCCCGGAACGTGCGCCGCAGGCGATCAACGTCGGGGATGGCGCGGAGGTGACGCTGGCGGCACGCCGGTCCACCGCCTGGTATTCAGGTACCGACGTCGCACCACCGATGTTGCTCCCCACGTCACCCCGGGCCACCGGCGCGGTGCGTGCGGTGCTCGACGGGATCCGGGGTGGTCAGCGCCCCCAGCTCGACGAGGTGGTGACGTTGCTGCGGGCCCGTGGCCCCGAGGTCGGTGCCGTTGCGGGGCTGGCCGACGAGCTGCGCGCGGCAACCGTCGGCGACACCGTCACCTACGTGGTCAATCGCAACATCAACTACACCAACGTGTGCACCTTCCGGTGCCGGTTCTGCGGGTTCTCCAAGGGCAAGCTGTCGCTGAACCTGCGCGGCGCGCCTTACCTGCTTGAGCTGCCCGAGATCGTGGCCCGGGTCATGGAGGCTCAGCGGTACGGCGCCACCGAGGTGTGCCTGCAGGGCGGCATCCATCCCAGCTTCGACGGCGACTACTACCTCACGGTGTGCCGGGCCATCCACGAGGCAGCGCCGGGCATCCACATCCACGGCTTCACCGCGCTGGAGGTCACCGAAGGTGCCCGGCGGCTCGGCGAACCGCTCGCTGACTACCTGACCCGGCTGCGCGAGGCGGGTCTGCGCTCGCTGCCCGGCACTGCCGCGGAAATCCTCGATGACGAGGTCCGTGCCGTGCTGTGCCCTGACAAGATCAACACCGCGGAGTGGCTGGAAGCGCACCGTACGGCGCATTCGGTGGGGCTGCGCTCCAATGTCACGATGATGTTCGGGGCTATCGAGCAGCCCGTGCACTGGGCCCGGCACCTGCTGCGCGCCCGGGACCTGCAGGCCCAGACCGGCGGGTTCACCGAGTTCGTCGGGCTGCCCTTCGTGCACATGGCAACCCCGATGTACCTCAAGCGGGCGGCGCGGCGGGGACCGACCTGGCGGGAGGTGCTGCTGGTACACGCGGTCGCCCGGATCGCGTTGCACGGGCTGATCGACCACGTGCAGGCGTCCTGGGTCAAACTCGGCGCCTCCGGCGCCCGCCAGCTGCTCCAGGCCGGAGTCGACGACCTGGGCGGCACGCTGATGGACGAGAACATCAGCCGCGCGGCCGGTGCCAGCCACGGGCAGTGCCTCGACGAGGCGGGGTTCCGCGCGATCGTCGAGCCACTCGGCCGGCCGTTGACCCAGCGCACCACCCTCTATGAGCCGGTGCGTGCGGGAAGCAATGTTTCTTCATCCTGAAGCGTGCCCGCTCGCCTGACTTCCAATGATGTGGGTGACATCCTTGGTGAAGCGCCGCAGGATCGCCTCGGTGGAGGCGGTGCCCTGCCGGATCGTGGTAGCGTATTTGATCATCGGATCGTACTGGTGGGCGATGAGGTCCCAGCGGATCGGACGGGTAGCGAGGGTCTGCTCGGCTTGGGCGGTGGGACCGAGGAGCGCGTTACCGTGGTTGACCGCGGTAACGCCCTCTCGGCCGGGTCACCCTCATGCTGCGTGTGCGGTGTGCGCGAGGCTTGCCTCGATGGCGCGGAGCAGGATCGAGCAGGCGGTGTCGACGACCTGTGCGGTGACGTTGAGCGGTGGTAGCAGCCGCACGACGCAGTCGCCGCGCCCCCCAAGCTCGAGGATCAGGCCGCTGCGCAGCGCCCGGG
>DASYIL010000047.1:0-3717 GCA_035997545.1 Pseudonocardiaceae bacterium | reverse complement strand
GGTGGATATCGCGCGGTCGATCCGTGGCGGGCGCGGGTGCTGCTGGCGGGGTTGCGTCCGGACCGTATCGAGGTATCTGACCGGCTCACCCTGCGCGGAATGGGCCGGTGGGCCGCTGAGCACGGGGTGCCCAGCGTGGTGATCTCACATGAACGGCTGGACCGGTTGCTGCACCAGTTCCTGCTGCCCAACCCGGCGGCTCGCCGGATGGCCGACTGGGCCAACCGCCGGATGGCGGCCTCCTACGACACCGTGGTGTGCACCACGGGCTTCGCCCGCGAGGAGTTCGACCGGATCGGTTCGTGCAACGTCGTGCAGGTGCCGTTGGGCGTCGACCTGGCCACGTTCGCGCCGTCGGCCCGGGACACCGCGCTGCGCGCCGAGCTGGCCCGGGGAGCTGACGCGATGCTGGTGCACTGCGGGCGGCTGTCGCCGGAGAAGCACGTGGAGCGCTCCGTCGACACCATCGCCGAGCTGCATGAGTCGGGGGAGCGGGTGCGGCTGGTCATCGCCGGCGATGGTCCGCGCCGGGCGGCCTTGCAGCGGCGCGCCGCCGGGTTGCCGGTCACCTTCCTTGGGTTCGTGCCCGGGCGGGCAGATGTGGCCAAGCTGCTGGCCACCTCGGACGTGTCGCTCGCGCCGGGGCCGCACGAGACGTTCGGGCTGGCGGCTCTGGAGGCGCTGGCCTCGGGCACTCCCGTCGTGGTGTCGCGTTCGTCGGCGCTGTCCGAGATCGTCCGCCCGAGCTGCGGGGCTGCTGTCGCTGATCATGCTTCGGCTTTCGCGGACGCGGTCAGCCGGCTCCTCGATGCGCCCGAGCAATCCCGCCGGGCGGCGGCCCGGGCCCGCGCCGAGGAGTTCACCTGGCCCGCCGCAGTGACCGGGATGCTGCAGGCCCTCCGGGTTGGTAGCCACCAACCGTAGGGTGGCGCTGTGCCGAGAGCCGGGCTGGACAAGGACCCTCGCGACGTCGCTGCGATGTTCGACGGGGTGGCCCGCCGTTATGACCTGACCAACACGGTGCTGTCGTTCGGCCAGGACCGGCGGTGGCGGCGGTGTACCCGGGTCGCCGTCGCTGGAGGACCGGGCGAGCGGGTGCTTGACCTCGCCGCGGGTACCGCAGTCTCCACCGTCGAGCTGGCCGGCGCCGGCGCGTGGTGTGTGGCCGCGGATTTCTCTCTGGGGATGCTCCGTGCTGGTCGATGGGCGGGCAGGCATCGCGCGGTCCCCATGGTCGCAGCAGACGCGCTGGCCCTGCCTTTCGCCGACGGAGTGTTCGACGCGGTCACGATCTCCTTCGGGCTGCGCAATGTGGCTGATCCCGACGCCGCGCTGACCGAGATGGCTCGGGTCACTCGGCCCGGTGGCCGGTTGGTCGTCTGTGAGTTCTCCACCCCCACGTGGCGGGTGTTCCGCACGGTGTACCTGGAGTACCTGATGGGCGCGCTGCCGGCAGTCGCCCGACGGGTGAGCAGTAATCCGGAGGCGTACGTCTACCTCGCCGAGACCATTGCGGCCTGGCCCGACCAGCGGGCGCTTGCCCAGCGGGTGGTCGCCGCAGGCTGGGCAGACGTTGAGTGGCGCGATCTCACCGGCGGTATCGTCGCCCTGCACCGGGCTGTCAAGCGTCGGTGACAGGCGATGATCGGGGCTGCTCACCCGTAGACTCAGCCGCACTGAATTCGCCGAACGCAGCGAGGGAGCGCCGATGGCCAGGCGGGCGGGCGCCAGCGACAACGATGCGGACGTGATCGTCGTGGGAGCGGGACCCGCGGGCTCGACGGCTGCGGCGTACCTGGCCCGCGCCGGGCTGGACGTGCTGCTGCTGGAGAAGGCCGTGTTTCCTCGGGACAAGGTATGCGGGGACGGTCTGACGCCGCGCGGCGTCAAGCAGCTGATCGACCTGGGCATCGACACCAGCACCGGGGCCGGCTGGTTGCACAACCGGGGCCTGCGGGTGGTGGGCGGCGCAGTGACGATTGAACTGCTGTGGCCCGACCTGGCCAGCTTCCCGCCTTACGGCGCGGTCCGCCAGCGCCAGGATTTCGACGAGATGCTGGTGCGGCACGCGGAGAAGGCCGGCGCCCGGCTGCATGAGCGCAGCACGGTCACCGAAGCGATCACCGACGAGCGCACCGGGCGGGTCGCCGGGGTAAGGGCCAGGCAGGGTCCGGACAAGCAACCGGTGGCCTACCGCGCCCCGCTCACGCTGGCCTGCGATGGGGTCAGCGCCCGGCTTGCGCTCAGCCTGGGAATGGACAAGCGCGAGGACCGGCCGATGGGTGTCGCGGTGCGTCGCTACTACACCAGCCCCCGCACCAACGACGACTTCCTGGAAAGCCATCTGGAGCTCTGGGACCACGCCGATCCGCAGCAACCCAGGCTGCTGCCCGGCTACGGCTGGATCTTCGGCATGGGCGACGGGACGTCCAACGTCGGCCTGGGCATCCTGTCGACGTCCAAGGCCTACGGGAAGACCGACTACCGGGCGCTGCTGCGGTCGTGGCTGGACGGCACACCGCAGGAATGGGGCTTTCGCGAGGGCAACGCCACCGGCAAGGTCGCCGGGGCGGCACTGCCGATGGGTTTCAACCGCACCCCGCACTACCGGGCGGGGCTGCTGCTGGTCGGGGACGCCGGCGGCATGGTGAATCCGTTCAACGGTGAGGGCATCGCGTATGCGATGCAGTCCGCCGGGCTGGCCGCGGAGTGCACGGTCCAGGCCATGGCCCGGCCGGAGGGACCGGCCCGGGAGCGTGCGCTGCAGCGTTACCCCACGGCGCTGCGCGACGAGCTGGGGGGCTATTTCCGATTGGGGACCGCGTTCAGCCGGTTGATCGGCCACCCGTCCGTGATGCGCGCGGCAACCCGCCACGGCTTGCCGCGGGCGACGCTGATGCGTTTCCTGCTCAAGCTGCTGGCCAACCTTTACGACAGGCGGGACGGTGACGCGATGGACCGGGTGATCACGGCGATGACCCGGCTGGCGCCCAGCGTGTGATCGCCCAGGACAGAAACGCCTGATCGAGGCAGGATTTTAGGTTAGCCTCAGGGCAGCGCGTGACCGGCTCGCACGTAGGGTAGGGCGAGACGTTCATGAGATGGGAAGGGGAGGCGGTGCTGCAGCCCTATGTTCCCCTGGTGCTGATGCTCCTGCTCGCGGGGGCTTTCGCGGTGTTCTCTGTAGTGGCGGCGCCCTATAT
This sequence comes from Pseudonocardiaceae bacterium, assembly GCA_035997545.1. Lineage (GTDB taxonomy): Bacteria > Actinomycetota > Actinomycetes > Mycobacteriales > Pseudonocardiaceae. The sequence goes on along the minus strand of DASYIL010000047.1, from coordinate 514 downwards.
CGGGCCGCGGCGGTACAACAGGGCCAAGCTCGACGCCTACGAGTGTGGTATAGAGCCGTCGCCGCAGCCGGTCGTGGGGGCCGGGCGGATGCCGGTGGCGTACTACCTCACCGCGATGCTGTTCATCCTGTTCGACATCGAGATGGTCTTCTTCTACCCGTTCGCGGTGGCCGCGGACTCGCTGGGGGTCTTCGGTCTGGTGGAGGTCGCCCTGTTCATCGTGACGCTCGGCTTCGCCTACGCCTACGTGTGGCGGCGCGGCGGGCTGGACTGGAACTGATCATGGGTCTCGAAGAGAAGCTGCCCAGCGGGATCTTGTTGACCAGCGTGGAGAAACTGGTCAACTGGACGCGCAAGTCGTCGCTGTGGCCGGCCACCTTCGGGTTGGCGTGCTGCGCGATCGAGATGATGACGTTCGGTGCCCCGCGCTTCGACTCCGCACGGTTCGGCATGGAGGTGTTCCGCGCGTCGCCGCGACAGGCCGACCTCATGATCGTCGCAGGCCGGGTGAGCC
>DASYIL010000046.1:0-11201 GCA_035997545.1 Pseudonocardiaceae bacterium | reverse complement strand
GATCGTGAAGACGAGGAAGAACGTCCCGATGAGCTCGACGGCGTACTTCCGGCCAGCGACAGCGGCGGCAGGGACCACCGCCGCGGCTACCGGGGAGCCTTCTGGAGGAGCATCTGTGTGCCTGATGACGTCCATGACGTCCAGATTCGCCTCGCAGCAGGCACATGTCGTCAGGGCCAACGCCCATCTGCACTCCCGGCCGGCTGGAGTCTTTGCATACCCGCCAGCTGCAACATGCCTCCGTGCCGCTACCACAGCGAGGGCCTACACGCCAGGTCCGACTCGATACGCCGGAGCGTGCCGCGTGGCGGCCGACGATAATTGCGGCTAGCAGGAACTTCGGGACGCAACCGACGGCAAGCGTAGGGGCGTGCCACCGCACTGACCGGCAACTGCGAACCCACTCTTGAAACCGCGCCGATCGAGCTATCCCACCGATTGGTTTACCTGATACCATCCACGACCATCTCCTGGCACCGCCTGGGGTGGACCCACGCACTGCCAGAGACTTCCCCCTCACCGGACACCGCTGCGTCGCCAGCCACCTCGCGCACCGGGCCCGAATCCGCACCGTAGACCACGGCGGCACACCGCGGGCATCACGGGCTAGGCCTGGTGCTCATCCTGGTGGCAGCCTTCATGGTCGTGCTGGACTTCAGCATCGTGAATGTGGCGCTGCCATCCATCCAGCAGGAGTTCGGATTTCCGTCATCTTCGGTGCAATGGGTGGTTACCGGGTACGCGATCACCTTCGGCGGGCTCCTGATCTTGGGCGGGCGCGCCGCCGACTTGTTCGGTCGCCGCCGCGTGTTCATTACCGGGATGGTGGTCTTTACGGCCGCGTTGCTTGCTGGCGGCCTGGCACAGGATCCCCTGTTGCTGGTGACCTCGCGGGCTGGGCAGGGTATCGGGGCCGCGCTCGTCGCTCCCGCCGCGCTGTCCCTAATCACCACAGGCTTCGCCGAAGGTTCGGCGCGGACGCGCGCTTTGGGCATGTACGGCGCGACGGCCTCGATCGGGTTTGTGTCCGGTCTGGTCCTGGGCGGAGTGCTGGTGGAGTTCTTCAGCTGGCGCAGCGTGTTCCTGGTGAACGTACCGGTCGGTGTGGCCGCCGTGCTGGCGGCGCCGAAGCTGTTGCCCGAGTCGCGCCATGCGCGCGGGCCCGGCCGGCCGCGCCTGGATGCCGGTGGCGCGCTGCTCGTCACGATCGCGGTGGCCGCGGTGGTGTTCGCCGTGGCGCAGGGCGATGTCCTGGGTTGGTTATCCCCGGCCGTCGTGGCCACGCTGTTGCTAGCCGTGTCGGCGACGGTTGGCTTCGCTTTCGTGGAGAGCCGTCACCCCGATCCGCTGATCCGCGCGAACCTGCTGCGGCTGCCCAGCCAAACGACGACCAGGGCCTGGTCGGCGGAGTGATCAACACCAGCCGGCAGATTGGGGCGGCGATTGGTGCGGCGCTGCTTCCCGCCGTGGCCGAGGTGGTCAACGGCGGCGAAGTGGCCGGCGCCGTCGGTGACCGCGCCGCCATGCTGGCCGGCGGTCTGGCAGCTGCGGTGGCCACGGTCGTCGCCTGGCGCGCACGAACTCGGCCCGCCTGCGGCAGACCTGACAACTGGCGCTGATCTACCGGGCGAAGGGCTCGACGTGGAGGAGCCGACAGGTTGGCCGAGACGATCATGAAGGACTAGGCGGCGCGCGGGACCGCCTCGGTGATCTGCCGTCCGAACCCACGGGCCCTTCTGGGTGGATGTCTCCGCGAGCGGGCCGATGATCTCAAACTCCGATAATGCCGGGAATGATCGTCCACGGTGGCGCGGGTCGGCGAAGAGCGGGATCACGTCGGTGCGGCTACCAGGCACCTCGGGACTGCAACCAACAGGAAGCCCAACTGGATGCTGGCGTCGCAGACAGACGATCGCGCAAGGGGCAATCTCAAAGGCATGGGTCTTGTTGAGTGAAGACGATGCTCGACGACGCCGTCCGTGTCCACCGGGCGGTCGGACTCGGAACGGCACGGCAGTGATCGAGGAGGCTGGGATGGACGTCGCAGTGTTGGGCATGGGACGGATGGGGCGTGCGCTCGCCGCAAGGCTGCTTGAGGGTGGCCACCGGGTGGCGGTGTGGAACCGCTCGAAGGGCAAGGCCGGCGAGGTTGTGTCCGCGGGCGCCCGGGAAGCGCAAAGTGTCGCCGATGCCGTGGACGGTGTCGATGTCGCGGTCACCATGCTGGCCAACGACGACGCGGTCCGGGCAGTGGCGTTGGGTGAGCTTTGGTCGTCGATCAGGGCGAAGAGCATCTATGTTGACTGCTCGACGGTGTCGCCGAAGCTCAGCGGAGAGCTAGCCGAGACCTTCCCCGCGCGATTCCTCGCGATGCCCGTCGTCGGCAGCCCCGTCGCGGTGCGGGCGGGCCAGGCGGTGTTCCTCGCTGGTGGCAACGCTGGCGTCGTAGACCGCCTGCAACCCGTCCTATCGTCGCTGTCGGACGCCATCCGGCGATATGACACCGCGCCGCTGGCCATCACCGCGAAGCTGGCAACCAACCTGTTGCTGCTGTCGCAGGTGATTGCCTTGGCTGAATCGTTTGCCGTTGGCCGCTCGGGAGGTCTCTCGGATGACCAACTGCGGGACCTGCTAGGCACCAGCCCCGTGGTGGCTCCTGGGTTGAAGAACCGGTTCGAGGACGTGCTGACCGGCTCGCAGGAGGGATGGTGGACCACCGTGCTGGGCGCCAAGGATGCCGGCTTGGCACTCGACATCGCTCGAGGGGCCAATGTTGAGCTGCCGGCAGCCCAGGTGGTGCAGCAGCTCTATGAAAAAGCGGCGGCGTCAGGTCTGGATGACGCCGACATCGCCACCGTGACCAAGCTCTACCACGGCCCGGCGACGACCGTCTTGACATGACACGCGGCCATGCTGCCCGCAAGGCGCCCCGGCAGCCGCGGTGCGATCCTGGTGTGATGACGCTGCGCTGTCTCATCGTTGATGACAGCCCTCACTTCCTGGATGCCGCACGTGGCCTGCTGGAACGCCAGGGGATCAGGGTCGTCGGCGTGGCGTCGACCAGTGCTGAGGCCCTCCAGCAAGCCACCCAGCTGCGGCCGGACATCGCCCTGCTCGACATCAACCTCGGTGGGGAGAGCGGCTTCGATCTGGCCCGGCGACTGTCCCGAGAAGCCAGCCTGGCGCGCACCCGGATGATCCTGATCTCAACCTACGCCGAGCAGGACTACACCGACCTGATCGCGGCCAGCCCAGTGGTCGGTTTCCTGCCCAAGACCGCGTTGTCAGCCGATGCCATGCGCACCCTGATCACCAGCCACGGCGACGGCCACCCGGTGGATCCGGTCAGCGGGCCTCCAGGAAGGTGACCACCGCCAGCACCCGACGGTCATCGTCGTCGGTCTCCAGGATACGCAGCTTGGCCAAAATGCTGCCCACGTGCTTTTCCACCGTCCCCTCGGTACCCACAGCCTACCGCCGATGCCGGCATTGGAGCGTCCCTCGGCCATCAGCGCCAGCACCTCCCGTTCCCGTGCGCTGAGCACCGCCAGCGGATCATCGCGCCGGCGCGCTGATACCAGCTCCTGCACCAGCGCCGGATCCACCACCGAAGCACCCTTGGCGATGCGCTCGAGCGTCTCAACGAACTCCGCCACGTCAGCGACCCGGCTTTTGAGCAGATAGCCGACCCCCCGGCCAATGGCCAGCAACTCCATCGCATGCTCAATCTCGGCATACGCCGACAGCACCAAGATGCCCGCGAGCTGCTGTCCGGCTTGGCGGGTCTTCAGCGGTCGGTCGGTTTCCGGGTGCCGGACGGCAAGCTGAGTTGCGTCGTCGGCGTCGGATCGCAGGCCTGGGATCGGCTGTTCAGCGGGCGGCGCCCGCTGAACAGCATCCTTTCCGTGAATTAGTCGGAGCTGAGCACCGCGCGGTGTCGACGCCCGGGCGCGGGCATGGCAGAGCCCCGGCCGGGGATGCGCGATTAGCCTTCTTCGATGGGAAGCGTGATAAGCAGCGTCGTTCCCTGTCCGATGGGGCTGGCCACTGCGATTTTCCCTCCGAGCGCGTCGACGCGGTCGGTGAGGCCTATGAGTCCGGAACCGCGTGTTGGGTCGGCCCCTCCGGAGCCATCGTCGCGGATGGAGAGCTTGAGGACACCGTTACGCGCTTCGACGGTGACGTGCACCGCGGAGGCGTGCGCGTGCTTGGCGGTGTTCGTGAGTGCTTCTGACACGACGTAATAGACGGCCACTTCTACCGGCTCAGGCAGCCGCGTCTCGGCGCGCACCTCCAGTTCGACGGGGACGGTTGACCGGCGGGCAAGTGTCTTGAGGGCGGGCGCGAGGCCGCCCTGGGTGAGGATGGCCGGGTGGATGCCGCGGGAGATCTCCTGCAGTTCGTCCACCGCGCCAGTCAGTCCGTCTACCACTTGGGACAATTGCGCCTGTAACTCGCGCAGTTCGGGCGGGACCATCTCCTGCGCACTGCGTTGTTGGAGCGCGAGTGAGACGAGCCGCTGTTGCACTCCATCGTGCAGATCCCGCTCGATCTGGCGCCGTGTCTGGTCTGCGGTGGTGACGATCCGCGCCCGCGAGGCGGCGAGCTCGGCCCGGCTGCTCTCGAGCTTGCGCTCGCTTTCGCGCAGGTTACGAAACATCAACAGCGTGTCCAGCGCGTCGGCCAGCCGCCGTCCGATCTCGTGGAACAGCCGTTCCTCCGGGGGCGTCCAGACCCGGGGGTGAGAGCACTGGTGCAGCCCGAACATGTAGGGTTTGTCTACCTTGGGGTGAACAGCCATCGCGATCATGGATTTGATGCTGAAACGCTGCGCCGAGTGTGACGGAAGCGCGCAGTCTGATTCGGGGTCGAATCGCACCGGACCGGTCGAGGCCAGCACGCTGCGGAAGACGTTGGTGACCCCCGGTTCGTTCGGGATGTCCACGCCGGCGCCGAAGGCGCCGATGTATTCCGGTCGCGTACGCTCCATTCGCACTCGGTGGGAGTCAACTTCGGGATCACAGGGATAGACCAGCCACGCTCGATCGCATCTGAAGGTCACCAGCGCGACATCGAGAACATCGCTGATCATCTGCTCGAGGTCGCTGGTCCCTTGGATGGCGCGGTCGATCCCGTCCATGCTTTCGAGGAACCATAGCTGCGCCTGGTGTTCTTCCTCAGCACGCTTGCGCTCGGTCACATCCACGACGGTGCCCACGAATTCCTCGAGCTTGTCCGACGCGGTGAAGACGGGATGCACGATTGCTCGGAGGTGTTTCAGCGGGCCGCCGGGAGGAACGATCCGGAACTCCCCTTCGACGCTTGCCGCTTCACAGATTCCTCTCTCGAGCGCTTCGGTCCACCTCGCACGGTCTTCCGGATGAACGCGTTGGCGAAACTCTTCGAATGCGGGGACTCCTTGTTGAGGATCGAAGCCGTACAAGCGGGAGTGTTCATCGGAGGAGTGGGTTAGCTCTCCGGTGGCGCCGTTCAGAGCAGCAGTGCCTGTATGGGTCAGTCTCTGCGCCTCGGACAGGTAGGCTTCGCTTCTTCGTAATTCGGCTGTCCGCTCAACCACCTTCAGCTCGAGCTCGTTTCGGGCTTTGCGAAGCTCTTCTTCGACCCTCGCGCGCTCGTGGATGAGGCGTGCGCTCTGAAATGCTGTCGCGGCGTGATTCGCCGCAAGGCTAAGCAGGAGCTGGTCAATCTCGGTGGGAAAGTTGATGCGATCACTGGCCGCAGCAACCACACCACCCTCGGCATTGACACCGATGGGAATGGCAACACCGCAGCATGGCTCGACGCCACCGTCGACGTCGGGAATGATCTCCTTTACCGAGAACCGACTGTTCTTGGCGAGATGACTTTCCAGCCATTTCGGGAACGTCTTCCATGCGTTCCCCCGCGTGGCGTCGACTCCGCCAGCGACACTGGGAACGCACAAACGGACGAAAACAAAATTAAGCGGCAACAATCCGATCAGCGCGTCGGCAAGTCCGGCAGCCACGGCAGCCGGTTCCCTACCGACCCACGCCGTCGGCATAGCGGAAAGCGCCACGAGATCCCTGAGCACGGTTCGCAGCGCGAGGATCTCAGCATTGGTATCGATGGGCATTTAGTCTGCCATGCTTGCGCTCTTGCGGACTGACCGCCGCTCCCGAATCTCGAGCAGCAACTGGTCAGGAGGAACGAAGAACGGATTTTCCTGAAGCAGCCCGCCGATAATCACGACTGGATGCGTCCGCAAGGCGTCCATCACCACGCTCGCGCCAAACTTCGTCAGGTCATACGTGCAGATCAATGCATCCTCGTACTTGGGAGTCACGTAGTTGACCCGCGTCTCGAACTCGATCAGATCGTCGACGCCTGGCAAGTCGACCAGCGCCCATTCCATGTGAGCCAGGAATCTTGTCCGCGCGTACCCTGCTGCCACCCCGGACTGGAGCACTTGTTCGAATGACACCAGCCAGGTGTCCTGGTCGAAACGGTCTCCGTGGAGCGGACCGTCTTGCCACGGCCGCACCTCCAATTGGCCGGCGCCCATCGCCTCCTGCACATTGATACCTGCTTCGGCGAGCCGCCTGAGATGTTCTTCCCGTTGCTCGCGATCAACGAGATGGTAGGCTTTATCCCCCCGATCGAAACCATCCTTGATGAACGGGCGGAGCACGCGATGCTGCTCGTCGATGCTGTTGAAGAACGCACAAATATGACGATGCTGGCTGAAAGTACTCCCGGTAAACTGCTGGGATTGCGCGGTGGTCTCCATATTCTCACCTTACGTAGCGGCGGACCGATTTGGCGCCGCCCAATTCGATCCCGCACCCAGCTCAGACGCAACCGGGCGCCGTGACGAACGGCATACAGTTTACGTCCTCGCTCTCCCGCTGTCGACGTGACGGTGCTCTCGGCCTCTACGGTGGTCATCGCCATCCCTGTCTCTCAATCGGGACATATGCCCACCAACTCGCCAGCCGCTGGGGCCTGCGCCAGCAACAGAGGCACCAACCACCGCCGCGTTGGCAGCACGGAGCCATACTCCAGCTGGCAGGTATGCAAAGAGTCCAGCCGGCCAGGAGCGCAGATGGGTGGTGGCCCTGACGACACGCGTCCGCCGCGAGACGAATCTCGACGTCATGGAATGTCATCGCTGATACCGAAGCTCCCCCACATGCTCCCCAAAAGCCACAGAGACGGTCCCTTCCACCGCCGGCCGAAGTACACGGTCTGGTTCCACACCGAAGGAGGCATCCTCTGGCGTGGGGTCACAATCGAGACCTGGAGCGACTGTGACAGGCTGGGTACAAGCAGCCAGGAAGGCTCTGCCGTGTCTGAGGTTGGCCGCGTGTCCGACTCCACCGTCTTCGTGCTCTACGGCGCGACTGGAGATCTCGCTCGCCGGATGGTGCTACCGGCCTTCTTCCGCCTGGCGCAGGCCGAGCTGCTGCCCCACGACTGGCGGTTGATCGGCAACGGCCGTGGCGAGGTGAGCCACGAGGACTTTCAGGCCCGCGTGCACGACGCGCTCACCGAGTTCGGCCCGCGGCCCGATGAGGGCCCGTGGGAGGAGTTCTGCTCCCGGCTGCGCTTCGCCGGCGGCGGCTTCTCCGCGGACAATCCGGGGAGCCTGCTCGAAGTCTTCAGCGAGGCGGAACGCGAGCTGGGAGGACGCCCACAGCGGGTGCACTACTTCGCCGTGCCACCCACAGCATTCGAGACCCTCACCCGTGGCCTCGGCCGGCACGGGCTCGCCACGCGATCCCGAGTGATCTTCGAGAAGCCGTTCGGCACATCCCTGGGCTCCTTTCAGACACTCGACCGTGCGGTTCATCAGGTTCTCACCGAGTCCCAGGTGTTCCGGATCGACCATTTCCTGGGCAAGGAGGCGACCCAGGACCTCCATGCTGTGCGCTTCGGCAACGGTCTGTTCAGCGGGGTATGGGACCGCTCCCACCTGGCTGCGGTGCAGGTCGACGTGCCCGAGGTGCTCGACGTGGTCGACCGTGCCGAGTTCTACGACAGCACGGGGGCGGTGCTCGACATGCTCGTCACCCACCTGTTCCAGGTAGCCGCCGAGGTCGCCATGGAACCGCCGGCCAGCTTCAACGCCGAGGACCTGGCGGCAGCCCGAGAGGCGGTGATCGGTGCGTTCCGCCCACTGGACCCCGACGACGTGGTGCTCGGCCAGTTCGAGGGCTACCGCGACATCAACGGTGTCGCCGAGGACTCCCGCACCGAGACGTTCGTCGCGGCCCGGTTGTGGGTCGACACCGAGCGCTGGCGCGGGGTCCCGTTCCTGCTACGTACCGGTAAGCAGTTGGCCGCGTCGCGCCAGCAGGTGAGCCTGGTATTTCGCCAGCCCGACGCTCCGGTGCACGAGCTGCCGGCATTGGGCAACGTCTTGACCTTCGACCTTGCCAGTGCGGGTGAACTGGACCTCTCGCTCGTCGTCAAGGAGCCCGGACCTGCTCTGACCCTCAGCACGGCGCACACCGCGCTACCGCTGAAGACAGTGCCGGGAGGGCATCCGCTGCCGCCCTACGTCCGGCTGATCCACGACGTGCTGCTCGGTGACCGCTCGCTGTTCACCCGTCCCGACGGCTTGGAACACGTCTGGCAGGTGGCCGGCGCGCTGCTCGCCGACAAGCCAGAGCCGATGATCTATCCGAAGGGCTCATGGGGGCCAGCCGAGGCGGACCGGCTCGCCGAGCCCATCGGCTGGCTGCTCAGGTCCTCAGCCTCCGCCCCGCCGGACCTGCACGGCCAGTCCGTCTGAGCGAGCGCCACCATACACGCGGTGACCGCGCCGGGTTCGTGCCGCTGTCGATGGCAGCTAGGGAGACAGGTCGTGCCGATTGGTTCGGGAGCACGGGCTCCGTGCTGGTCGCCGACGGCGGCGGACCGCGGTCTGAGCGCGTCGTTGGACATTCGAATCGGTTGGATGAACTCCCACGCCATGGTGGACCCCGACGTCACCGCCAGGCTGGCAATGCTGGCGGAGGAGCTTCGCACGGACGAGTATCTGGACGCCATGGCGCAGCTGTGGAACTCGGATTCCCCGGCTTACCACGGGCAGTTCGTCAGCTTCGCCGACATCGACGCCCATCCTCGGCCGGTCCAACCCGGCGGGCCGCCCGTCGTCGTCGGCGGACGCAGCCGGGTGACCTACCGCCGCACCCCTCGGCGCGGCCACGGCTTCTACAGCACCGGCACACCCGAGAACCTGACCCGCGACCTCGCGGGCCTGCGGCGCGCTGCCTACGAGGTGCAGCGGCCCCCTCGCATTTGGGCCGTCTGGACATCACGGTGATGCCGATAGGCCCCGTTGAATTCGTCGCGGGGAAGCGGTACTGGGGCTCTTCGCTGTTTTCAGTGGATTACTCAGCGTGAGGGCATGTAGGCGGGGGTTGGGCTGGTGAGGGTGGGTAGTGGGAGTTTGGCCGCGGTGAGGTAGACGATGGTGATCATCTTGTTTTTGCTGAGGTAGCCCCGGGCGCGGGCCTTGGCTGCCTGGACCAGCGAGTTGATCCCTTCGAGCAGGCCGTTGCTCAGGTGGTTTTGGTGCCAGGCGATGATGCCGTCCCAGTGGTTCTCGACCAGGGTGACGAACGCCTTGATCGGTTGCAGGCGGGAGCGCTTCGCGCCGTAGCACCAGCGGCGCAGGTACTCGGGTGCGTAGCTGGGGTACTGGTCGTAGAAGGCTTGGAAGTCCTCCCGCCACCGCAGCGCCCGGGCGGTGGCCAGCTGCGCTGAGGGACGCATCAGGTGGTGCAGGTCGCGGCGTTGCGTCGCCGAGCGCATCGCGCTGCGGAACCGGGAGACGCCGGAGGCGATCCAGCAGCGGCGCCAACAACTGATGCAACCCGGCGAAGGCAAGCTCCATCTCCGATTGGACACCCGCGGCGCGCACCGCCCGGCAACCCGACGCATGCTCGACCGCGTATCCCAACAGCGCCGTCTTGCCCACCCCCGGCTCGCCACGCACCACCAGTGCCCGGCTCACCCGCGCGAACAGCCTCAATGCACCGGTTCAGCGCGTCGCGTTCACTGCGCCGGTCTATGAGCTCTACCGCGCGCCCTCGGATGGGGGAATGTGTGGCCATCTGCCCGGCACCGACGGTACACCCATACCGACCGGCGGCGACTGGCCACTGGTGGATGCGAGCGTGCCCCGCCGGCCTCACCCTCAGCGGCATGACACGCACAGCCGCTTCTGTATCGTCTGTATCGCCGGGGTCAGCAGCCGTTACCAGACAGTCACCTCGGTCGAACTAGGGAGAACCGACACGTGAGCACGATATGGCATTGAGCGGCGACTACGAGCCAAGCCCCCAGGGTTATGTCCGTGACCAGGTCGAGAGGTATGAGAGCTCGGGTGGAACCGACGGAACCACGATGCGCGGCAAGCCGGTGATCATTCTGACCACCCTCGGCGCCAAGTCCGGCAAGATCCGCAAGACCCCGCTGATGCGGGTGGAGCACGACGGTCGCTACGCAGTGGTCGCCTCGCTCGGCGGCGCACCCCAGCATCCGGTGTGGTACCACAACATCGTCGCCCACCCGGCGGTGGAGCTGCAGGACGGCCCGGCCAAGTACGAGCTGGTCGCGCGCGAGGTCACCGGCGATGAGAAGGCGCTCTGGTGGGACCGGGCGGTCGAGGCCTGGCCCGACTACGCCGAGTACCAGACCAAGACCGAGCGGCAGATCCCGGTCTTCGTGCTCGAGCCGGCCAGCTAACCCAGCGCGAGCAGCGCCGCTGACGCGTCGCTGGTCAAAGGCGATCTGTCCGCGCAGGTGCTGCACCTGGGCGGTCTGCAGGGCGTCCAGCGGCTCAGCCTCGACCGTGACCACCAGTCCCAGTGCCGCGTCCAGCGCGCCGGCGTCGCGCTTGGCCTTCGCGGCCGCGAGCAGGCGCTGCGCGCGGCGAGCGGATCCGCGGGTCAGGCTCGCCGCCTTCTCCAGGAATGCCGCCGCCGCGGCCCAGCTCCCGCGCGCCTGCGCTCGGCCAGCCAAGCGCTCGAGCTCCCCGGCGACATCCTCATCGGGGCCGGGCGCGGCGAGGGCCCGGTGCCAGGCCCGACGGTCGGGATCCCGCTGCGGATCGGTGACCTCCGCCAAGGCGCGGTGCACGTCGTGTCGCTGCTGAAGCGACGCCGACCGGTAGGCCGCCGAGCGCACCAGCGGATGCCGAAACCGCACCC
>DASYIL010000045.1:0-1618 GCA_035997545.1 Pseudonocardiaceae bacterium | reverse complement strand
TCAGTGTCATTCAGATCCTCCTCACACAGGGCCCACGGGGCCGGAAACATTACGCCTCATCGACGACATTGCCGATTCGACTATTACCTACCATGGCTTAGAGAAGGCCGCCTGACAACATACATTCGCACCTAAACTTTCGCATGTTTCTACCTGTGAAACCGACTTTCGAATACTTAGCTAGCGGCGAACGTTACGTGGATCCCGCCGCCGACTACGCACTGCCCGAGGTCACACGGGAGGACGAGGGTAGGTAACGGGCCGGAGCCGGCGGTGCGGCAAGTACCGGACTTTGCGGCGACGAAGGTCTCACCCAGCAGTCGCTTCACCGACGCGCGTATGGTCGCGGCGTTCGATCAGTGAGCAGGTGGACAATGCGGGCGCCGTCCTCGGTCATCTTCGACGTCGTAGCGACCAGGACCTCGTGTCCGCTGCCCGGGCCGCCCCACATCAACGGCACGATTGGGCAGCATCAGCCCGTACCCCAGCGGGACGGCAAATGCATAAGCACTCTACCTAAGCTATGAGCCTGCCGGTAAATATCACGCTGCTTGTTGATCGGGCGCGGACGCTACGGTGCGGGGTCGTCCTCATCGGATGGGGTGGCGCGCCGGACGTTGTGCGGGCCAGCTTCCGGGTCATGATCGCGACGGTGGCCCACAGCACCATCGCTTCGTGGCGTTCGGGTCGTGGTTCGTAGTCGCCTCGCCGCCATGTGGCGTAGCCGATGCGCCCCGACGACGGGTAGGCCAGCGCGCCCAGATGCGCTGCGCGGAACCATCACGACGGATCCGGCGGACATCGACCCCTCAGGCGCAGGCCCGCACGAACAGCGACCAGCAGGTCGATCGTGGTCACCCGTGGCGCAGGTAGTCAGCCACCGCCTCCCCACATCTTGCGGCAGGGGAAGCCGGTCCAGGCGGCTGCCCTTGCCTCGGACCACCAACTCCCCGGCCCGCCAGTCAATGTCGTCCAGGCGCAGAGCCGCAACCTCCCCGGCACGCAGCCCGAGCCGCACCAGAAGGACCAGGATGGCGAAGTCGCGCCAACCCACCGCGGTACGGCGGTCGCAGCTGCCCAGCAACCGCCGCGACCGTCACCGCGTCGAGGCCCTGGGGCAGCGAGGCGAGCCGCGGGCTCGCGACCGTCGAGATCGAGTTCCCCACCGACGACCCGCTGCGAGAGGAACCAGCGGGCGACCGTCTCGTGGACACGCACCGCCTTCGGCGCGAGGTGACGCTCAACGAGCAGATAGCGGCGATAAACGCCGAGCAACCTGTGCCCGGGTGCATCCACCTCGGGTGGCCGCGCATCAGGCACCACCCCGGCCTCACGAGGTAGTCCAACAGCAGCCGTAACGACCGAGTCGACAGCCACCTGCGGTAGCCATCGCAGCGCCGTACACCAAGAAACCGGTCCACCACCAGCGGTGTGAACTCAGACGGTGCCAGACCATCCGACTCCAGCCACCGGCTCTGGTGCGCCAGCTGGTAACCATGATCCCGCGCGGTCCTCGGCGCGTAGCCCAAGTAGACCAACGCCGCGCAGAACCCCTCCACATGCGCCGCAAGCGGTCCGGTCGCCGAGACCTTGAACAGCCCAGTCATGATCAGCTCCT
>DASYIL010000044.1:0-2992 GCA_035997545.1 Pseudonocardiaceae bacterium | reverse complement strand
CCTGGTGGCCCTGCTCGGCGCCACCCATGAGCTGCTCGTCATCGGCCTCTGGGCGCTGGTCCTCGCCGCCATGAACACGGTCGCGTTCCTGCTGCTGCACCCTTCGGCGACCGGCGTCCACCAACAGAATCCGCACTCCAGCAGAAAGAGAACTGAGATGGGACTGATTCCCTCGAGGTTTCCCGCAGCCCGTGACGACGCGACACCACCCAGACCGACACTCTCGACCGGTGAACACGGCCGCACTGATCGGGGAAGCGATGACCGCTATCCCTAGCCGTGGGCACCAGCAATGCACAAAAGTGACCTCTGCAAATTTCGACCGACACGAGCCGAATGAGGCGTTAGTTGGCTATGAGGACTGTTGTCGCGCCGTCACGCAACCGCATCGCAGTTGCCAGCTTCATCGGCACCGCGATCGAGTTCTATGATTTCTACATCTATGGCACCGCGGCAGCGCTGGTGTTCGGCAAGTTGTTCTTTCCCTCGTTCTCCGCCGCGGCGGGCACCCTGCTGTCGCTGGCCACCTTCGCGGTGGGGTTCATCGCCCGCCCGCTGGGCGCGGTCCTGTTCGGCCACTTCGGCGACCGGCTGGGGCGCAAGCGGATGCTAATCGCCGCATTGCTGGTGATGGGGCTGTCCACGGTGGCGATCGGGGTGGTGCCTTCGTTCGCCACGATCGGTGTGACCGCGCCGGTGCTACTGGTGGTGCTGCGCTTTGTGCAGGGCATCGGGTTGGGCGGCGAGTGGGGCGGCGCGGTGCTGCTGGCCACTGAGTACGCGCCGGCGGGGCAGCGCGGGTTGTACTCGGCGTTCCCGCAGCTCGGTCCGTCGGTCGGGTTCGTGCTGGGTAACGCGCTATTCCTAGTGTTGAACGCGGCGATGAGCGCGGAGGCGTTCCAGGCGTGGGGGTGGCGGATCCCGTTCCTGGCCTCGGCGGTGCTGCTGGCGGTCGGCTACTACATCCGGATGCGGATCGCCGAGACGCCGGTGTTCCAGGCCGCGCTGCAAGCCAACGCGCAAGCCGAGGTGCCGTTCCTCGAGCTGTGGCGTCGCCAGCCGGTGGTGCTGGTGCTGGCCACTGTCTCGTTCATGCTGGCGTTCACGCTGTTCTACACGATCAGCACGTTCTGCCTGTCCTACGGCACCACCGCGCTCAAGATCTCCCGCACAACCATGCTGGTCGAGGCGATCATTGCGGCGGCGGTGATGGGCGTGGCCACGCTGTGGTTCGCGCTGTTGTCCGACCGGGTGGGCCGGCGCAAGCTGTGCATCCTCGCCGCTGTGGCCTCCGCGGTGTGGGCGTTCCCGCTGTTCTGGTTGATGCAGACTCGTTCGCCGCTGCTGATCGGGGTGGCCATGGTGGTCGGGCTGGTGTGTTTCGCGCTGCTCTGCGGGCCGATGGGCGCCTACCTCCCGGAACTGTTCCGGGTGCACTACCGCTACTCCGGCGCCTCATTCGCCTACAACGCGGCGGGCATCATCGGCGGGGGGATCAGCCCGCTGGTGGCCACCAGCCTGCTGGCCAGCACCGCCTCCACAGCCCCATTCTCCTGGTACCTAGTCGGCGTGGCGGTGCTCTGCCTGGTCTGCCTGCTGTTTATGGACGAAACCAAAGACCACGACTTCAGCGACGGCATCCCCAACTCAGCCGCTCTGACTATCGACCATGCGGACCGATCGACGACCACTCAATAAGCCGGCCCACCCCGGACACGGACTCGATCATTCCTCGAATAACAACAACTTAAAAACACCACCAGCCCCAAACAAGCACGATCGCCAGAGCTCAATCAGGAACGCCAGATCAAACTCTCGACGCATCCCAGCACTCAAGCAAAGCCCGACACCACAGGATCTACCCGCATATACGCCCGCGCCAACAGGCGTCGAATAAAGACGCAGTGATTACACAGGGAAAGTGACCCCCAATCCTATCGGGAGGTAGCGCTTGTACCCGGCGGAGCCTAATACTGCAACGGCAGTCGCGGCGTGTCGTGAGAGGCTGATGCTTGTCGGGCGGTGATGATCACCGTGTGGTTGATCTTGCTGGGTGGCTGTCGGCGTTGGACGCGGTGGTGGAGCTGATCGGGCGCCGGTTCACGCGCTCGGAGCCGCGGGCTCGAGCCGGCACCTACGTGCGGGGCCTGCTGGCCGGGCTGGAACGGAAGAACGGGTGGACGCTGGCCGAGCACGCCGGCGCCGTGTCGCCGGACGGGATGCAGCGGCTGCTGCGGACCGCGGACTGGGATGTCGAGGGCGTGCGTGACGACGTCCGCGGCTATGTGCTCGACGAGCTGGGTGACGAGGCGAGCGGTGTGTTCGTGGTCGACGAGACCGGGCTCGTCAAGAAGGGTGTCCGCTCGGCCGGGGTGCAGCGCCAGTACACCGGCACCACCGGGAAGATCGACAACTGTCAGCTCGGGGTGTTCCTGGCCTACGCCAGCCGCAAGGGTCGGGCGTTGATCGACCGGGAGCTCTACCTGCCGACCTCGTGGACCGAGGGCCCCGAGCGTTGCGCCCGCGCCGGCATCCCCGCCGAGGCGGGGTTCGCGACGAAACCGCAGCTGGGGATCGCGATGCTCGCCCGCGCCTACGCCGCTGGGGTGCTGACCGGCTCGGCCGGGTCATCGTGGGTGACCGCCGATGAGGCCTACGGGCAGAACCGGACCTTCCGCGCCTGGCTGGCCGACCGGGAGATCCCGTTCGTGCTGGCCACCCGCAACGACGACGTGCTGACCAGTCCGGACGGGCACCGCCGCCAAGCCAAGGTCCTCGCCACCCTGGCCGGTGCCCGCGATCCCGACTCCGGGCGCACCGGGTGGGAGCGACGCTCGATCGGCGCGGGCGCGCATGGCGAGCGGATCTACGACTGGGCCGCCGTCGCCCTCGACCCCGCCGGCCTGCCCGACGGGTGGGGGCACTGGCTGCTGGTCCGCCGCCAGACCGACCTTCCGCCCGGGAAGAAGACCCGGGAGTTGGCGTTCTACCG
>DASYIL010000043.1:0-2910 GCA_035997545.1 Pseudonocardiaceae bacterium | reverse complement strand
CACCGATAGCGATCCCGAGCGCGGACAGCCCAGCCCGCAATTTCCGGGTGCGCAGCCCAACCGTGGAGAGCCGCGTCAGGTCGGAGAGTGGTAGGCGACGCCCGTTCACGGTGGCGGTGGCGGTCACGTTCGCTCCTCGCTGGCGGTCGTGCTGGACGCGGTGTGCGGTGCGCGGGTGGCGGGTCCAGCGAGCGGACCGAGGTCGGTGTACGCGGCGAGTCCGGTGTCGGCGACGATGCGGCCGTCGAGGATCTCGACCTTGCGGGCCATGCGCTCGGCGATCGCGTGGTCGTGGGTGATGACCACGATCGTCGAACCGGCCTGGTGGAGCTGTTCGACCAGGGCCAGGACGGCGTGCCCGGTGGCCTGGTCCAGGTTCCCGGTCGGCTCGTCGGCCAGCACGATCGCGGGCTGGCCGACCAACGCCCGCGCGATGGCGACGCGTTGGCGTTGCCCCCCGGAGAGCTGAGTGGGCCGCGCATCGGGTCGTCCGGCCAGGCCGACCAGCTCGAGGGCGTCGAGGGCCCGTTGGCGGCGCTGCTTGAGGGGGATGCCGGCGTAGAGCAGCCCGTCGGCGACGTTGTCGAGCACGGTGGAGTGCTCGGCCAGGAAGAACTGCTGGAAGACGAACCCGATCCGGGTGGCTCTCAGGTAAGTCACGTCTTCGTCGGCCATCTCTGCCACGTCCAGCCCCGTGATCCGCACCCGGCCGCTGGTGGGCCGGTCGAGGGTCCCCATCAGCTGCAGCAGCGTGGTCTTGCCCGACCCCGACGGGCCGACGACCCCGACCAGCTCCCCATGGCCAATGGTGAGGTTCACCCCGCGCAGGGCCTGGACGGGCGGCTCACCGGGGTAGCTCTTGGTGACGTTGTCGACTTCGAGTAAGGGCACCCCTGGACCGTCGATTGCGGAGCCGTTGCCGGCGGCGACCGCGTTGTCATCGGGTGTGGGTGGCGGGGTGGAGGTCATGTCGACGGGACCACAACTTTCTGGCCGGCGGCCAGCCCCGACCCGGTGACCTGAACCAGCCCCTCGGCATCGTCGAACAGTCCGAGCGACACCGGCACGAGATGATTCCTCCGGCCTGCGCCGACGACCTCAACCGCGTATCCCCCGCCGGA
Organism: Pseudonocardiaceae bacterium; assembly: GCA_035997545.1. GTDB lineage: Bacteria > Actinomycetota > Actinomycetes > Mycobacteriales > Pseudonocardiaceae. The sequence goes on along the minus strand of DASYIL010000043.1, from coordinate 1,789 downwards.
CTGGGCCAGCAGCGCGGCCACCGGCACGGTCAGAACGCCGCGCACGCTGGCGGTGGTGATCCCGACCTGGACCGGGGCCTGATCCCACGTGCCGGTGGCGGCCGGGTCAGAGAAGGTGACTTCCACGGCGATTGTCGGCGTGCTGCTCCCCGAGCTGCCTGAGGAGCAGGAGTCCGTGCCCGGCGCAGCCGCGCTGGAGCTCGACCCGCCGGGCCCCGAGCTCGACGGGCAGGTGGCGACCGTCGCCACCGAGGAGACAACACCTGGGGTGGTCTGGTTGTTGGGCAGGGTGATCGTCACCTTGTTCCCGACTGCCACCTCGGTCTGTTGCGAGGCGGCCAACGCGATGTGCACCAGCCGCGCGGTCGAGGTGGCCTGCATCACCGTCTCTCCGGGCTGGGTGCGTCCCCCGAGCTGAGCTGACACGCTCGTTACTCGCACGGCGGTGGGTTCGAACACCACCTGACCAAGAGCCAGGGAGCCGCTCCGGGCCACGCCCAGCCTGGACTGGAGCTTCTCCACGGCCGTGGTCGTGGCCGCCCCGAAGAACGCGGACCTCGGATGCAGCTGAGCCCGGGGGGCGTAGCCGAGCGCGACCAGATCCGCGTTGAGCTCGGCCACGTCCGGGCCGCTCACCCCGGCCGACAGGGTCCGGTAAGCCGGCGTGGAGCCACGCAGCAACACCACCGGGCGATCGTTCACCCGATAGAGGACGTGACCCTGAGAGAGCACCCGGCCCAGCCCGGGCAGCTCCGTGTACGTCCCCTGCGCCTGGTTGATCACGGAATACGGCGAGCCGTCCGACCGCGCCCGATACGTCAGGATCCCACCCTGGGAGACCATCGCCGAGAGCGTCCTCTTCTCCACCTGCGCAGTGTTCGTCGGCACCTGCTGTGCAGCCAGGGCCTGTTGCCGCGCGCCGGACATGACGAGCACACCGCCGGAGACGGCCACGGCAGCCAGCACGACCGCTGCGGCCAGCGCCCAGGTTCTCCGCCTCACCGCTGCGCCCCCGCTGCGGCCGCCGCATCGCGGCACTTGTACATCGCGGCGTTGAGAATGCTCATACCGCCGGGCGAATTGGAGGATGGGATTTGATTGGTGTCGACTAGGGGTGCATTTGGGGTGGGGTCCGGGAAGTCCCGCACGCCGTTGGCGCGGATGCACTCGGCGAACTTGAGGGCGGCGTCCGTCTGCTGGGGGCTGCGCTTGCTGCCCATGAACCCCGCTGGCTCCAGGTTCTTACACACCCTGATGGCCTGCTTGAACGCCGGGGAACCCGTGTCCAACGACGAGCCGTTCGCTATCTCATCGATGGTGAGCTTGCCCGACGCGTTCGGGTCCGGAAACTTGCTGACCCCGTTGCTGCGCATGCACTCGGCGAACTTCACCGCCTTCTTAGCATGGGCGGCAGTGTTGTTGCCGCTGCTGCCGCTGCCGGTGGCGGCGGGTGCGCTGGAACCGCACCCGCTGATCAAGGTGACCATCGCGATCAGGGCCAAACCGGCCAGCGGCCGTAGTGTCTTATTCATGCGTTCTCCTGCGGGTGGTCATTTGCGTTGACACATCAGTTCGAGCCCGGGGGACTGGGAGCGAATAAATGCGAGTGGCCGTCCTGGTTGGAGGCACCAACCCCGGGAGACGCGATCGTTGGCCCGCCGGCCGCCGGGGCGACCGAGTTGACGAGCTGCTGCGCGGCCTCCGCGGCGGCGGCGAGGATCGCCGACGTGTCACTGCCCTGCCCCTGCCCCATGACCACGCCGACCGCGGTCAGCCCGTGACCGGCGAC
>DASYIL010000042.1:0-1946 GCA_035997545.1 Pseudonocardiaceae bacterium | reverse complement strand
GCGCCGCGTCTTCGAGCTCCTCGGCGCCCCCGTCCCCGTGACCCTCCAGTAGCCAGTAACAACCCACGTATCCGACCCCGACCGACAGCGTTCACCCAGGCCAGCAGCCCACCACGACGACCAAGATCAAGCAAGTTCGGTCTAGCGGGGTGCTCACGTCGAGCCTGCCGGGCACGTGGACACCGGGGGATGCTGGCGACGCGTCCGCCTCCCGCCGTAGATCCGGTCCTCTTCGTCGTCTGCGTGGTCCAATAGCTGCTGCAGCTCATGCTTGGTTACCTGGCGGCGACTGGTGCGGCGCCGAACCAGCGCTTTAGCGCTGCTGCCGGGGAGGCTTCCGGAGTGGCGCCCACCCAGCAGACGTAACCGTCGGGGCGGATCAGGACCGGGACCGTGTGAACGTCGGTTGCGGCGCCGGTGTCCTTGCCGATTGCTGGGTGGTCTGCGTGGGACCCGGTGGGCGAGACGGATCGGGCGGCGAGCCGGTCGACACCTGCGGGGAGGGGGACTGTGGCACCGGTGTCACCTAGCTGGAGCAGCAGCCCGCGGCCGGTCCGCAGTAGCGTGCTGATCCGTGTGGTGATGCCCTGGGTGGTGCGCAGGTCCAGATCGGGCATCCGGGCGCCGAGCAGCGGATCGGGATCGGGATCGCCCAGGTCGTAGCAGATGTCCAGGCCGGACATCAGGCCGGCCAGGTACCGGTTGGCGTCGGGCAGCCGGGCCAGGTCGCCGACGATCGCGCGCAACGCCAGCAGGTCGTCGGCGTCCGGTGGCGGGTTCATCAGCACGGTCTGTGCCCGCGCCGTCGCGATCACTCGGGCGGCCACCGGGTGTCGCTCGGTGTGGTAGCTGTCCAGCAATCCGTCCGGGGCGCTGCCGTGGGCGTACGCGGCGAGTTTCCAGCCCAGGTTCACCGCGTCCTGCAGGCCTAGGTTGAGGCCCTGCCCGCCGATGGGTGAGTGGATGTGCGCGGCGTCGCCGGCGAAGATCACCCGGCCTACCCGGTAGTCGGCGACCTGGCGGCTGGCATCACTGAACCGGGTGCCCCAGCGCAGCCGGCCCAGCTGGGTCTGCGTTCCGTGTACCGCGGCGAGCGCGCGGGTTACCTCGCCGGGGCTCACCGGGGCCGCGCGGGGCAGGTGTGCCTGCTCCGGGCCGCCGAACACGACCCGGTAGAGGCCGGAGTCCTCCGCGGGGTGGTCAAGTGGGTGCAGCAGCATCCAGTAGCCGCCGCCGGTGCACGTCAGCTGGCTGATGTGGTCGACCGAGCGGGGCACGGTCGCCGACCGGGAGGTCAACTCGATGTCGGCGCTGACGGCGGCGAGCGTCCCGGCCCGCCCGGGGAAGGCGACGCCGGTGAGCTTGCGGACGGTGCTGTGCCCGCCGTCGCAGGCCACCAGATACCGCCCGCGCAGACGGTATCGCCCGCCCGGACCGCGGACGGCGGCAGTGACGCCCTCATCGCTGGCGGTGTCGAGGCCGGTCAGCTCGGTGCCGCGGCGAACGGTGACGCCGAGTCCGGCGAGATGGTCCTCCAGCACCTGCTCCAGACGGTTCTGCGGGATGAGTAGGCCCCCCGGGTAGCGGGTACGCCACGGTCGGGTGTCGAGCGCGACAGGTAGGTGCGCGAAATGCCCGCCGGTGTTCTCGCGCGGGATCGCCCGGTCGGTCACCGCGTCGATCAGCCCGCGCGTCGCCAGCACCTCGGCGCTTCGCGGATTCACCCCGCCGCCGCGGGACTGGCCACTGGGGGCGGTTTGCTTCTCGAGGACCTCGACCGCCACCCCGGCCAAGGCCAGCTCACCGGCCAGCATCAGGCCAGTCGGCCCGGCTCCCACGACGATCACCGCGGTGTCGACCTGCATCACGTCCGCCTCCCAGGAAACCAACACCAGCAGCATAAGTAAACTGAGTGCAGAAAACAACTCGATGCAAAATCGGTAGCA
>DASYIL010000041.1:0-2124 GCA_035997545.1 Pseudonocardiaceae bacterium | reverse complement strand
GCCACTTTGCTGGACGAAGCAGGGATAAGCGCCCGGAAGATCGCCGACCAGCTGGGGCATGCTCAAGTGTCAGTCACGCAGGACTTCTACATGGGGCGCAAGATCGCCTCGGAAGACGCGGCCCGAGTGCTGGAGATCATCGGCAGACCCGATGCGGCATGCCTGATCGTGAACGAAGATCGGGAGGACGACGAATGAGTCGTGTTGTGAACCTGGGGGTTTTCTGGGGGTGGATCTTGACAACCGGGCTGGTGAAACCGCTCTACCTGCGGTTTTGGCTCCCCGAGTTGGACTCGAACCAACAACCCTGCGATTAACAGTCGCATGCTCTGCCAATTGAGCTATCGGGGAAGGTGCCGGGTGCCCGAACCCCTGTGGCGGGCCGGCCGACGACCACCCTAGCGCATCACCTGCAACACCCGTACGGCTACCCCACATGCTGGCAGGATTGATCGGGGACACCAAAGCACCGGACAAGGAGACAACCATGCTGGGCTTCCTGCTGGGTGGGGCGATCGGCTACGTGCTTGGCACCCGGGCCGGCCGGGAGCGCTACGAGCAGATCGAGCGGACGTGCCGCCAGGTCATCGACCACCCCACGGTGCAGGGCGCGGCCGGGGTGATCAGCGCCAAGATCGTCGAGGTGCGCGGAGGGCGGGGCCGCAACGGCGAAACTCCCTAACGGCTACCCGCCTGCGCGACGGCGAAGATCCGGCGGAACGGAAACCAGGTCACCCCGTCGGATCCCGCCGGGTAGGCAGCCCGCAACCGCGGCGCGAGTTCCTGCCGGAACGCCACCCACTCCGCCGCCGACAGCACCGCCCGGACCGGCCGCAGGGTGGTTCCGGTGATCCATTCCAGCACCGGGTCGGACCCGGTCAGCCGGTGCAGGTAGGTGGTTTCCCAAACGTCCAAGTCCTCGGCACCGGGGGCCAGCACAGCGGCGTAACCTGCGGGTTCGAGCACCGGGCAGGCCGCTGTAAGGTCGAGCAGGCCGCGCCATCGAGGCTCGGCAGCAAGCCGCGCCGTCACGGTGTGCGACGGCGCGTTGAAGTTGCCGGGCACCTGCAGGGCCAGCCATCCCCCGGGCCGCAACTCCCGCATCCACCGACGCAGCAGCTCAGGGTGCCCGGGCACCCACTGCAGCACCGCGTTGCAGACGACCAGACCGGTGCCGGGGGCGGCCGACCAGCTACGCACGTCGCACAGCTCGGCGGCGATGCCCCGTTCCCACGCCGCCTGCACCATCTCCGGCGAGCTGTCCACCGCCACCAGCTTGGCCCCGGGCCACCGCTTAGCCAGCAACGGCGTCAGGGTGCCCGGCCCGCAGCCCAGGTCCACCATCAGGGCGGGGTCACGGGCTCCCACCCTGGCGAGCAGGTCGTGGAAGGGCCGCGCCCGGTGGTCGCCGAACTCGAGATAGGAATCCGGATCCCACACAGCGATCTCCTCCCCGTATGAACGCCGAAACTAACGGGGCGGAGCCAGCCTCGGCAAGCGCGCCGCGACCTCGCTGGCCATCATCTGCACCGCGCCGGGCACGGTGCCCGGATCGGCCCGCACCTGCAGCACCACGCCGTCCCGGCCCGGAATCCGGCGCTGCACGAACCAGGCCCCGCCACCGGGCAGTTCGCAGTGCTCGCTGGACCGGATCGAGCTGGTCACCCGCTCACGAACCACCTCGGGAACCTTGCCGGGATGCGCGAGCGCAAAACGGCGCGGCGGCAGGTCGGACAGCAGCACGGCCTCCCCCGCGGTGCCAGTACTGATCGCCTCGGTGACCACCAGCGCGCTCCGGTCCCACACCGCCCTGCTCACCTGGTGCCAGCCGATGCGACGGGCCTCGGCGCCCTCCGGTACCCACAGCCCCAGCTGGGTTAGCACCAGATGGCCGCCGCTGGCCAGCTCTCCCATCGTGACGACCCGCTCGGTGGCCTCCAGAGTGCCGGTGAATCCGGCGGGCAGCTCGGGTACTGCGGTAAAGCGCCGCAACAGCCGTCCCCAGGCACTCACTCCTGCGCCCCCACCGCCTGCTCGCGAAGCGCCCGGTAGTACTGCTCCAGGGCTACCAGGTCACCGAAGAGCCGATAGTAGGTGTCCTTGTCGTCGTCCGGTGAGATCCGT
>DASYIL010000040.1:0-11707 GCA_035997545.1 Pseudonocardiaceae bacterium | reverse complement strand
GACATCGGCTGGCCTGGCCGGCCGGCCAACACGACCAGCAGAGCGTATTCGGTGGGTGACAGCGTCACCAGCCGCCCGGCGATGCTGACCAGGCCGAGGGCGGTGTCGACCGTGACCATCCCCGCGCGCAACACGGTCTGGTCCACGGTCAGCCGGTCGGCAACCCGCAGCCGCAGCCGGCTGACCAATTCCTCCACGGGGAACGGGGTGGTCAGATAGTCGTCCAGGCTGCCCCGCAGCAGCGACACGGTCTGCTCCCGTTGCTCGCGGGAGGTCAAGGCAATGATGGGCAGCTGCGGCGCCACCCTATGCAACTGGTCGAGGAAGGTCCGAGGATCTGGGCCAGCCAGCGCGACGTCGAGCACGATCGCGGCGAGGTTGTGCGCGCGGGCCGTGTCCAGCACATCCGGGACGGCATCCAGGATCCGGGTCACGAACCCGGTGGACCGTAACGCCTGAAGGACCCGGCTCGTTGTGTGGTGCAGGGGCACCATGAGAAGAACCGGATGACGGAGGTCCGTCGGGCGCTGATCGGGCGGCATCGCCGGCAAGGTTTCCGCGCCGTGCGGCGCTGGGCAATCGTTGAGCGGCAGGATTACCCGGGCGGTCCAACAGGTCACGCAGTGTTGTTGAGTGCGTCAGGTGGCAATTGGAGTAATTCGTAGGCCGTTCGGAGTAATCGAGGGGCGCTCATCGCCTCTCGCGGTCGGATGGGCGACAACGGGCCGGTAACGCTCTCAGGTTGGCCCGGCGGGGCACCCTCTTGTCCCTACGGTTCCGCGCCATGCGACGGCAGCTACGGGAACGAACGCTATGGGCGACGGCCTTCCTCGCCGTGCTCCTGGCGCCCATGCTGCTCAGTCTGCGCAGTGGGGACGATTCACCGCTGCTTTCGCAGCTCTCCGTCGGGATGGGACTACTCGCCACCTCGTTCCTGGTCTGCGCCGTCGTGCTGCCATCCCGGCTGCGCTCGCTGACCCGCACCTTCGGCATCGAAGGTGTCCTCGGTATCCACCGCTTCGTCGGATTGCTCGTCGCGCTGCTCGTCCTCACGCACATCGCGCTGGTCATGGCGGCGAACCCAGCCAACGTCGAACTGCTCGACATCGTCCATGCGCCTGGTCGCGCTCGGGCAGCCACCGGCGCCACCATGGCGCTGGGCGGGTTGATCGGGCTTTCACTGTTACGCAAGCGGCTGCGGCACCGCTACGAGGTGTGGCGCTGGGTACATCTGGCACTGGCCGGCTCGATGCTGGTCCTCACGGCGCTGCACATCTGGTGGCTTGACCACCTAGTCCGCGATGCCGCAATGCGGGCCTGGCTCACCGTCCTCGCGCTGGGCGTGCTGGGGGTGCTGGCCTACCGGTGGTTGTGGCGGCCGGTCTTCGGCGCGCAGAGCGAGTTCGTGGTGCGCGAGGTCCGGCCGGAGACCGACACCGTGAGCACCCTCGTACTCGAGCCCCGCCGGGACCGGCACGGGCTGGGCCGCCGGAGCTTGAACTTCGCGCCGGGCCAGTTCGCCTGGCTGCGCCTGAACCCGTCGATCCGGGCCGAGGAGCACCCGTTCACCATCGCCTCCAGCGCTCATACGGGCGAGTGGACCGAGTTCACCATCCGGCATATCGGTGATTTCACCCGCACAATACGCCGGCTTCGGCCGGGCAGCCCGGTGTGGATCGACGGCCCGCATGGCGCCTTCAGCGTTGACCTGCAACCCAGCACCGGTCTGGTGATGGTCGCCGGCGGGGTGGGCATCACCCCGATGATGAGCATGCTGCGGACCCTGGCGCACCGGCACGACCGGCGGCCACACCGGCTGGTGGTAGTCGCCAAGACAACCGACGAATTGCTGTTCCGTGAGGAGCTCAGCCAGCTCAAGGAGCGGCTGGATCTCACCGTCATGGAGCTGCTGCGCCAGCCGCCGGAGGGCTGGACCGGCGCGACCGGCGCCGTCGACGAGGAGCTGCTCACCACGCTGCTGCCCGGCAAGTTCCGGCGCAACCAGCTCGACTACTTCCTCTGCGGGCCGCCGGCACTCGTCAACGATGTGCTGACGGTGCTAGCCGGGATGGACATCCCCCCGCCGCGGATCCACACAGAGCAGTTCGACCTCGTGTGAATCGAGAATGAACTTCCGCAAAATTCGGCCTCGTCTGAATCGAAGGTGAACTTCCGCAAAAACGAGCCCAGAGCGAACAACCAATTGACAACTGATGCAGAAAGGTCTGCCCTGTGCACCCCCCGATACCTCGTTTCGTCGTGTGGACCGTCGCGCTGGCCGTAATCGCCGCACTATCGGTCGCCGTGTTCCAGTACTGGGACAGATCGCAGTTCCGGGCCACAGCCGTGCAGGACAACGGCTGGACGCAAACCCAATGGGGCCCGCTCGGTCCCGCGGACCGAGACCTGCTGATCAAAGTCCGGCAGGCCGGTCTGTGGGAGGGACCAACCGGGCAGCAAGCCCAGCAGCGGGCCAGCAGTGCGCGAGTGCGGGAAGTAGGCCGGCTCATCTCGGCTGAGCACGTCGATCTCGACGCGCGGGTCCGCGAGGTCTCCGCACGGCTTGGTGTGCCGCTACCCAACCAGCCCAGCGACCAACAGAAGGGCTGGATAGCTGAGATAGGCAGCCAGTCGGGGTCGGACTTCGACCGCACGTTCGTGCAGCTGTTGCGCGCCGCACACGGCAAGGTGCTGTCGGTCATCACGGGAGTGCGATCCGGCACCCGCAACGACCTGGTCCGGCAGTTCGCCGCTACCTCTGCCCAATTCGTCACCCGGCACCATGAGTACCTGGAGAGCACCGGGCTGGTCGACTACGCTGCGCTTCCCGAGGCGCCGACCCCCGCGGCCCCGCCCCCCGGGGCAGCCGTACCTCCAGCGGCAGCCGTACCCCTCGCGGCAGCCGCCCCCCCACCGGCGGTGACACCCCCGGCGGCAGCCGCGCCCCCACCGGCAGCCCCGCCTGGACCGGCAGTCGTACCCGCGGCGGTCGACCACAGCCAGCACCTCGACCAGGTGGCCAACGTCACCCCGGTCAACAGCGCGCAGATCACAATCGCCGCCATGGTCTATATCGCCACACTGCTGGCCATCGTCGGCCTGCTCTCCGTACTGGGGACCGCCGGCCTGCGGGCGCGGCGAGCCCGTCCCAGCCTCCAGCGCTCGTTCGACCCATCCGGCCGACCACGGCACGCCGCCCAGCGCTGGTGACCCCCGATCCGTTCCCCCTCACAACCTGGAGTGAGACTGATGGCACGTGGAAAGCACAGGAGCAAGGCCCCCATGGCCCTGATGGCAGCAGCCGTGACTCTGCTCGCCGGCGGCGGGATTATGGCTGCCACCAACACCGCTGGCGCCGAGTCGGGGGGCCGCGGAGGAAGGGACTCGGCAGCTGCGCAGCTCGCATTCAACAGCAACAAAGACCGCGGTGGCGACTCCGACGGCAAGAGGAACGGCAGGAAGGAGCGCGGCAAGAAAAAGGAAGCTAAGAAGAAGGCCGCCGCCGTGCAATTCCCTGGCCGGGAAAAGGCCGGTGGGCCCGCCCGAAACGACTTCGTCCGCATCCAGGATCTGCGGCCCGACGTCAGGCCAGTCGCGCTGAGGGGTAACGGGTCCATCGGCACCTTCACCACCCAATGTGGCACGAATGCCGAGGGACACCGCAACTCCGACAACTTCATGGTGGCGCCAGGCAAGCGCAACGGCGCTCAGCACGTCCACGACTACGTCGGCAACCTGTCGACCGATGCCTTCTCCACCGACGAGAGCCTCCACAAGGCCGGCACCACCTGCGCCAACGACGACCAGTCGACCTACTTCTGGCCCGTGCTGCGCGACACCGGGCAGCGGGGCGATGACGCCAGGGCCGACGGCGGCGGTCTGGACGGCAACGTCGGCGAGATCCTGCGACCCACTTCGGTGCAACTACAGTTCCGGGGCAACCCGACCGGCCCGGTGACCGCGATGCCGGATGACCTAACGATGATTATGGGCGACGCCAAGGCCGTGACCAACGGCGATGCCGACGCCAAGGCGGCGTGGACCTGCGCCGGTTTCGAGGACCGCACCACTACCAAGTACCCGCTGTGCCCGCAAGGCAGCCAACTGGTGCGCATCCTGGACTTTCCCAGCTGCTGGGACGGGAAGAACCTGGACTCGGCGAACCACCGGACCCACGTCCTCTTCCCGCGGCGGGACGGATCGTGCGATGGCGGCACGGTAGTCATCCCGCAACTGCGGATGACGCTGACCTACGATCAGCCAGCCGGCCGGGCGTTCGCCGTGGATTCCTTCCCCGACCAGCGGCACAACCCGGCCACCGACCACGCCGATTTCATGGCCATCATGCCGGCAGCGCTGTTGCTGCAGATGGCGGACTGCATCAACACCGGCCGAACCTGCTGATCGCTTGCAACCAGGAGTGGCCGTTGCCGCCGCACGCAACGGTCCACTTCTCAGCTGACGGCAGTACGCTGGCTGGTCCAGCGAAAGGCACGGAGGTGGGACATGACGCGGGTGGTGCGTAGCCCCGATGGGCGCAGCTGGACTGTCCAGAGCACCATCCACTGGGCCCCGGCGCAGGAGGAGCAGTTCGAGAACGACATGGCCGCCGGTTATGTGTCCGGCATCGCGATGCTCGGGGTCATCGTCGTGCTGACGCTCTTCGTGGTGTTCTGGACGCCACCAGGGGTGTGGTCGGCCGTGCCATCCTGGTTGTTGCTCTTGTTGCTCCTGGTGCTGATGATACTGCCGATACAGTGGGCGGTGCGGCGGCCCTGGACCATCGAGGCGAAGACGGCCGAGCCGATCGAGACCTCCGGCGAGCACTGGAGGGGCCTCGTGCACGGCGCGGTGACGGCTCGCCAGGACACCCAGCGGGTCACCCAGTACCTGAAGACCCGAGCCACCCCCGACGACGGCACCGGGCTGCTTCGGCAGGTCACGTAAGAGTGCCGCTGGGTCACTTTCTGGGCCACACTCAGATCGCGTGAGCGCACACTGGACTCATGCCGGAGCTGCCCGAAGTCGAGGCGCTGGCGCACCATCTGCGCGAGCACGCCGTCGGCGCAACCGTGACCCGCGTCGACGTCGCCTCCCTCACGGTGCTCAAGACGGTGCAGCCGCCCACGAGCGCCCTGCACGGGCAACCCGTGAACGCGGCCAGCAGGCACGGCAAGTTCCTCGCGCTGCACACCGAGGGACCCACGCTGGTGGCCCACCTGGCGCGGGCGGGCTGGCTGCGCTGGTCCGACTCGCTGGCCCCGGCCGCGCCCCGCCCGGGTAAGGGGCCGATCGCGCTGCGGTTGCACCTGAGCAGGGGCTCGGGCTTCGATCTCACCGAGGCGGGCACCCAAAAGCGGCTGGCGGTGTATGTGGTGGGCGAGGTGACCGAAGTGCCCGGCATCGCCCGGCTCGGCCCAGACGCCCTGGCCCTGTCCCGCAACAGACTCGCCGAGGTGCTGCGCGGGCGCGCCGAGCGACTCAAGACGGCACTGACCGAGCAAACGCTGATCGCAGGGATCGGCAACGCCTATTCCGACGAGGTGCTGCACGCCGCGCGACTGTCGCCCTACGCCACCGCAGGGCGGTTGTCCGACGATGCACTGGACCGGTTACACGAGGCACTGCAACGGGTGCTACGCGACGCGGTGGGGCGCTCCGTCGGCCAGGACGCCGCCCGACTCAAAGGAGAGAAACGGGCCGGCCTGGCGGTGCATGCCCGCACCGGTCTGCCCTGCCCGGTATGCGGCGACACCGTCCGCGAGGTGTCCTTCGCCGACCAAGCGTTCCAGTACTGCCCGACCTGCCAGACGGGGGGCAAGCCGCTGGCCGATCGCAGACTGTCTCGGCTGCTGCGCTGAATGCGACCACGTTGATGGCCGAGACGGCTCGAGATCGCATCGGAGTGATGAGAATCCTTTCACCACCCCTCCAGCGGTGCCGTGTAGCGCCCAGGCGGAGTTGGCTTCTGACTTGTGGTCCGGCCCCCACCACTGCACCCCACCTACCGCTCGGCTACCGAGAACACCACTAGCTGTGTGTTCGCCGCCTCGTGGTGTTGCTCGGTGGGGATGTCCTGGACGGTGGAGCTACGGTGGATTGACGAGGCGGCACTGGCTGGCCCTGCGGTGGAGTGGATCTGCTCCGGGGTGCCGACCCAGCAGCCAGCTCCGGAACATCAGACCGCCGACCTGCTCGGGGAACGTGGCCTGCTGTTGTTTCCGGCCGACCCGGTCGAGTCACCGCCGCGAGCCCGCAGCCGTCGGCTGATCGGCTACGTCACCCGAGATCCCGAGGTCATGCGAGTGGCGCGGCTGCTCGCTAACGCTTCTGACGACGACACCGCCGACGAGAGCCGGGTCCACCCGATGGTGCTCACCGCCCGATGGGTGCAGGGCGGGTACTCAGCCGACGCGGCGGCCAGCTGGGTCGCGGCCGGTGTCACCTCGCCCGAGGCTGCGCGGACGCTGCCGTCCACCTAGCCAAGCGGGCACCGGCACAGGCGCTCAGCCCCCGCCCAGAGTGCACCCGAGAGCGACACAGGGGCCGCCCATCGTTGCCACCTGGTGTCCGGACCGCGACGATAGCTTCGTGACCCTGTTGGCGGCACTCGCCGTGCTCCTACCCGCGGCGTTGGCTGCTGGATTGTTGTACTGGGTACACACCCGCCGAGCGTTTGACACCGACACCGATCGTGCCACCTACACCGCGCTGCACACCATGGGGCAGGCCTCACCGCCGCTGCGGGATGGCTTGTCGGCCGGCTCGGCCACCGCCGCAGCGCCGCACCTGCGGACATTGCTCAACTGTGCAGCCGTCGCGCTGACCAACGACGAAAGCGTGATGCTGGCCTGGGATGGCGAAATCCAGTATCAGCATCACGCCGAATGGCTCGCCGAGGCGGCGTTCCAGGTGGCGAGCACCGGCCGCCAGCAGGTCCGCGGCCAGCGCGAGATGAACTGCGGGCGCGCCGACTGCCCGATTCGCGCCGTCATCGTCTCTCCGCTGGAGGTGGACGGCAGCGTCGTCGGGACCTTCGGGGTGGTCAGTCAGCGCAACGCGGTGACCGGGGTCATGCGGGCCACCGCCGAGGTCGCCCGATACGTCTCCAGCCAACTCGAGCTCGCCGAGCTCGACGAGTCCCGGTCCCGGCTGGCCCATGCCGAGGTACGGGCGCTGCGCGCGCAGATCTCCCCGCACTTCATCTACAACGCGCTGACCACGATCTCCTCGTGCATTAAGACGGACCCGGAGGAGGCCCGCGAGCTACTCATGGAGTTCGCCGAGTTCACTCGGTACTCCTTCCGAACCGCCGGGGAGTTCACCACGCTTGCCGAGGAACTCAACAACATCGACCGCTACCTGATCCTGGAGAAGGCCCGGTACGGGGATCGGTTGCACGTCAAGCTGCAGATCGCACCCGAAGTGCTGCCGGTAGTGCTGCCGTTCCTGGCGTTGCAGCCGCTGGTGGAGAACGCGGTGCGGCACGGCCTGGCCAGCAAACCCGGCGGCGGCACCGTGTCGGTCGTGGCCGCGGACGCCGGCGCGGAGTGCGTGATCAGCGTGGAGGACGACGGCGTCGGGATGGATCCGGCCCGGCTCCGCGACGAGATGACCGACTCTCACCTGTCCGGCGCGCATGTCGGGCTGGGCAACGTGCACGACCGGCTACACACGGCCTTCGGCGACGACTGTGGGCTGATGGTCGAGACCGGGCCGGGACAGGGCACCAAGGTCAGCATGCGGATACCCAAGTTCAGCCGCGGGGTGCGCGCCATCGCTCCACCGACGCCAAGCCCATCGCGGGCGCAACCGTCGGTGAGCGCGTAGCCACGCACCCGATACCCCCGCCCCATCACCACTGTCGGACCAGCCGACCGGCATCCGTAGGCTGGCCGAATGGACGTCAAGGACCTGACCTCGCGGCTGCCCTTGCCCGGCGCCCAGCGGGAGCGCGGCCCGGTGGTAGCCGCGGTGAAACTGCACGGCGTGATCACCCCGGCGCCATCGCCGCTGGGCCGAGGAGTGATCAACCTGGCCGCGGTGGACACGGTGCTGGCGCGCGCCTTCGGTTACGATCGGTTGCGGGCGGTTGCGCTGTCGATCAACTCACCGGGTGGCTCGGCCACGCAGTCGGCGTTGGTAGCCGATCGGATTCGCGGCCTGGCTGACCACAAGAGCGTACCGGTGCTGGCGTTCTGCGAGGACGTTGCCGCCTCCGGCGGGTATTGGCTGGCCTGTGCCGCTGATGAGATCGTTGCCCACCCCACCTCGCTGGTCGGCTCGATTGGGGTGGTCAGCCAGGGCTTCGGGCTACACGGCCTGCTGGAGCGCTTCGGGATCGAGCGGCGGCTGTACACCGCCGGGGCGAACAAAGCCCGGCTCGACCCGTTCCTGCCCGAGCGGGAGGACGACGTGGCGTGGCTGCGCAGCATGCAGACCGAACTGCACGGCATGTTCCGCGAGTGGGTATGCACCCGCCGCGGCGAGGCGCTGGCCGCTGCCGAACAAGACCTGTTCACCGGCGAGGTGTGGACCGGTCGCCGGGCCCTGGAGCTGGGCCTGGTCGACCGGCTGGGCACGATGCGTGGGGAGATCGCCAAGCGCTACCCAGACGTAGAGATCATCACCGTCGAGGCACGCCGGCCGCTGCTGGCGCGGCTGGGGCTACGCCCCGCGGCGATCTCACCGAGCGGGTACCGCGGCCCGGATTCCGCGTTGGCCGTTCTCGAGGCGCTCGAGCACCGCGCCACCTGGTCCCGCTTCGGCCTGTAGACCGGCTGGCCTTACGGTCAGCGCTACGCGCCAACCCGTGGACAGAGATCCCAGTCATGGGCAGGATTGTTGGTTTCGGGGGGAAACCGGATAGCGGAAGGCGGTCGATGAGCGGCAACGACAGCAACCCCGGCCTTGTCGTGCTCGCCGTGGACGACGAGCCGGGACCGATGGCCCTCCTGCTAGAGGTCCTCGAAGGCGAGCCCAGGATCGGCACCGTGCTCAAGGCATTCAGCGCCACCGAGGCGTTGACGGTGTTGCGAGCCGACAAACGCGCCACCAACGGCGCGCCGTCCGTCCGGGTGGACGTCGTGTTCCTGGACATCCGGATGCCCGGACTGAACGGCCTGGATCTGGCCCGGGTGCTCGCTACGATCCCCGACCCGCCGGTGGTCGTATTCGTCACCGCCTACGAGAACAAGGCGATCGAAGCGTTCGACATCGGCGCGGCCGACTACCTGACGAAGCCGGTGAGCCCGGAGCGGCTGGCCAACACGATGCGGCGGATCGTGCAGTCCCGGCGCAACACGGCCGCCTCGGTCGAGGAGCAGGGCGGCGAGGACGAGGTTATCCCAGTCGAGCTGGCCGGCACCACCAAGCTGGTGCCACGCTCGTCGGTGCGGTGGGTGGAGGCGCAGGGCGACTACGCGCGGCTGCACACCGGCGAGGGCAGCCATCTGGTCCGGATCCCGTTGTCCCAGTTGGAGGACCGCTGGTCCGACGCCGGCTTCGTGCGTATCCACCGCTCCTTTCTGGTCGCTCTGCCGCTGGTCACCGAGCTGCGCATGTCGTCGTCGGGCTACGTGGTGCGAGTGGGCAGCGGGGACGATGCCGCGGAACTCCCGGTCAGCCGGCGACACACCCGTGAGCTCAAGGACCGCTTGGTACGCGCGGCCAAACAGGGCTGGACACGTCCCGATGAACACCGATGAACACTGACGGAGCCAGCCCGCCTGACGACCCGTGGGAAGCCCTGGAGGAAGCCGCTACGGTCGCATCCGCCGGCAAGACCAAGAGTGGCAAACGGGAACGGATCGTGCTGGCGCAGCGGCGCAGTAGCCGCCGGGTGGTGCGCGCGCTCGCCGAGTTGGAGGAGCAGACCGGAGTCGGAGAGGAGTGGGTCCGCCAGCTGATGCGGGCGCAGCTGCTCCTGGCGATCCGGCTCATTCTGCTCACCGTGGTGATCCTGGGGAGTATTCCCGTCACGTTCCTGCTGGTGCGGTCGCTGGGCACAATCAGCGTCTTTGGGTTACGGCTGCCGTGGCTGCTGCTCGGATTCGCGGTCTACCCGTTCTTCGTCGCGGTGGCCTGGTCCTACAATCGCAGCGCCGACCATAACGAGCGGGAATTCACCGAGATGGTGCAGAGCTGAGCGCAGCGTGGTCCCCGAGGCTGACTTCCGCGTCACCGTCGCCGCGATGGTCGCCGTCGCCGCGGTCACCGCGGTCACCGGACTCTACGGGGCGAGGGCCCGGTCGACCTCGGACTTCCTGGTGGCCTCCCGAACCGTGGGGCCGCGCTGGAACGCCGCGGCGATCTCCGGGGAGTTCCTGTCCGCCGCGTCCTTCCTCGGGATCGCCGGTATGGTGCTCAAAGGCGGGGTGGACGCGCTGTGGTACCCGGTGGGGTTCACCGCGGGATACCTCGCGCTACTGCTGTTCGTGGCCGCGCCACTGCGTCGGTCTGGCGCGTACACCCTGCCCGACTTCGCCGAGGTGCGGTTGGATTCGGTACCGCTGCGCCGGATCTGCACTGCCTTCGTCATTATCATCGGCTGGCTTTACCTGGTGCCGCAGCTGCAAGGCGCTGGGCTCATCATCGCCACGTTGTCGGATTATCCGACGTGGGTGGGCGCCGCGGTGGTCATGGTGATCGTGACGTTCAACATCTACACCGGGTGGATGCGCTCGATCACCGTCGTGCAGGCTTTCCAGTACTGGATCAAGCTGACCGCGCTTGCCGTGCCGGTCTTCGTGTTGCTGATCCATTACGCCAGCGAGAACAAGGGGTTCAGGGACTCGCTGCGCGACTCGGCGCCACCGTCTTTCGCCAAGGCCACCACCGTCCGTCTCGACCACGATGTCGTGCTTCAGGTCAGGGAGCCGATGGTGCTGAAGATCAGCACCATCGGGGATCCCGTCGCGGCGACGGTGACCTGGCTACCCGATGAGCACCACGTCGCCAAGGGCACCACATTGCATTTCGACGCGGGTAGCCGGGTTCCGGTAATCAGCGGCGCCGTGGTGAACAATGACAGCTGGCTGCGTCCGATGGGCAGCCCGACGAGCGACGGCCGCTACCCGCTGCTGGCCACGTATTCGCTCATCGTGGCGCTGCTGCTGGGAACCATGGGGCTGCCACACGTGCTGGGTCGCTACTACACCAATCCCGACGGTCGTGCGGCGCGAAATACCACGCTGATGGTGCTGGCGTTGCTCGGCCTGTTCTACCTGTTCCCGATGATCTCCGGGTGGCTCGCCCGGCTCTACGCCCCGCACCTGCTGGTCACCGGGGACACCGACCGCGCGGTGCTGGCGCTGCCCCTGGCGGCGTTGGGCGGCTGGCCGGCGCAACTGCTCACCGCGCTGATCGCCGCGGGCGCGTTCGCTGCCATCGTGTCCGCCGCGTCAGGGCTGGTGACCAGTGTCGCCGGAGTGCTGTCCACCGACGTTCTGCCCGGCCGGCTCCGGGGCTTCCGGACCGCCACCTTGGTGGCCTGGTCGGTTCCGCTGGCCTTTGCGCTTGCCGTGTCATCGCTGGACCTGGCCCAGGGCGTCGGGCTGGCCTTTGCGGTGGCTGCCTCATCATTTTGCCCCCTGCTGGTGCTGGGCATCTGGTGGCGGGGGCTGACCGACACCGGCGCGGCGGCCGGCCTGGTGCTCGGCGGCGGGTTGGCGGTGGCTGCGGTGCTGCTCGCCGCTTGCCATCCCGG
>DASYIL010000039.1:0-33631 GCA_035997545.1 Pseudonocardiaceae bacterium | reverse complement strand
CGCCGTGGCCTGGGATCAGCGCGCCGTAATCCTTCACGCCGCGGTCGCGTTTGATCGCCGCCATGACGAGCCCGCCGAGGAAGCCGACGAGCGTGATCAGCAGCGACATCGCCGCCGCCTCCAGTGGCGTAAACGGCGTCGCCCAGTACAGCGCGGTGCCGATCAGCGTCGCGGACAGCACACCGCCCACGAAGCCCTCCCAGGTCTTGTTCGGGCTCACGTTCGTGGCGATCTTGTGACGGCCGATGAGCTTGCCGAAGACGTACTGCAGGACGTCCGAGAGCTGCACGACGGCGACGAGGTAGAAGAGAAGCAGCGCCTCACGACCGCCGTAGCCGGGGATGTCGAGTAGCAGCAGTGCCGGCGCGTAGCTGATCGCGTAGACGCAGATCATCAACCCCCACTGGATCGTCGCGGTGCGGCGCAGGAAGTCGCGCGTCTCGCCGATGACGGCCAGCACGGCCGGGATCAACAGGAAGACGTAGACCGGAATCAAGATCGCGAACAGGCCGTACCACTCGGTCGCGACGAGGACGTACTGCGCCGGAGTGGCGAGGAAGAACGCGACGACCAGCGCGCGGTGGTCAGCGCGGCTGGACTCGATCAAGGTGATGAACTCGCGCAGCGCGAGGAACGACAGCAGCGCGAACAGAACGACGGAGCCGACGCGACCTGTGAGCAGCGCGATGCTGAAGACGACGCTCATCACCCACCACGCCTTGATGCGCGCGTTCATGTTCGCGACCGTCGCCCGCCCGGCCTCCGTCCACGCGCGCAGCGCCAGCAGCTGGCCGGCGACCGTGCCCAGCACGAGCGCGGCAAGGAGCCCGCCGAGAAGCCGCTGGATGACGGGATCGCTGAGACTCGACATCGCGCTAGCCGTTCTCTCGCAGACCGGCGACCGCCGCGCGGGCGCGTCCGAGCAGCGCATCGCGCGCCTCGCCGGGCGCGAGTGCGAGCGGCGGGCCGAACGTCACACACGCGATCACCGGCACCGGGATCATCTCGCCCTTGGGCAGCACGCGGTTAAGGTTCTCCAGCAGCACTGGGACGAGCTCGGCATCGGGGGCCGCCATCGCGAGGTGGTACAGACCGCTCCTGAACGGTGCGATCTCGCTGCCGTCACCGCGCGTGCCCTCGGGGAAGATGATCAGTGAGTTGCCATCGCGCAGCGCGCCGACCATCTGCTCGATCGCGCCGCGGGCGGTGTCGCCACCGCTGCGGTCGATCAGCAACGCCCGGAACACGCGCGCGGCGAGGTAGCGCTTGATGCGGCCCGCCGTCCAGTAGTCGGCCGCCGCGACGGGCCGCGTGTGCACGCGCTGCGGCGGCGGGAGCGCCGCCCAGATCGTGATGAAGTCAAAGTGGCTTGCGTGGTTGGCGAAGTACACGCGCTGACGCTCCGAGCGCGGCTCGACGAGCCAACGCGCGGTCGCGCCGGTGACCAGGCGCGCGAAACCAGCGATCAGAGCGGCGATCATCGCCGCGGCTCAGGTGGGAGCGCGGACGCGATCGCGCGCAGGCGCAGGACGAACGTCAGCGCGCAGCCGACCACGATGACGGCGAGGCCGGCGGTCAACGCGACGCCGCGCAGTTCGCCCGCCGCGAGCTCGACCAGCGACGCGAGGCAGGCGACGGTCAAGACGAACATCCGCTGCGGCTTGGCGAGCGGGCCGGAGAAGCGCTGCGGCTGGCCGAGCGCGCCGCCGAGCAGGCGGACGTAGGCGGTCAGGAGAGCGAGCGCGCCAGCCGCCCAGCCGAGCTCCGGCCCCCAGCCGACCCAGGAGATCGCGTAGCCGGCCGAGACGAGGATCAGCAAGTCGGCCAGCCGGTCGGGGACCTCGTTGAAGAGTGGTCCGGTGCGCGTGCCGTGTCCGCCCTCGACGGCGACGAGGCCATCGAGCATGTTCGATGCCAGGCGCAGCTGGATGCCGGCGGCGGCGCCGACGAGCAGCAGGGCCTGCGCCGCCGCCGTGGGTGCGCCGGGGACGAGCGCCAGGCAGGCGCCCGCGGCCGCGGCGACGACGACGCCGGCGACGGAGATCGCGTTCGGCGTCACGCCGCGACGGGCGAGCCAGCGCGCGACAGCGTGCGCGACGGGGTGCCCGCGTGTCTTCAGCGGGCGGCGGTCAGCGGTGTCGGCGGGCGGCATGAGGGTGGGGCGCGGACCGGCGCGGGCTATGTCGGCTGGCGCCGGAAGTCATCCTCCGACTGTAGCGAACTGAGTCGCGCACAACAGGGGCACCGACGGCGCGCGGAGTGGATACTGTGCCACCTGTGCGCACGTCACGATCGGGCACCCAGTGATGTCGGTTGAGCAGTACGTTGCCGGATTGAACCGCAAGATCATCGGTGCCGGGGTGCTGTTCCTGGACGCCATGGGGCGGGTACTGCTGGTGGAGCCGTCCTACAAGCCCGACTGGACCATCCCCGGTGGCGCGGTTGAGACTGACGAGTCCCCATGGGCTGCCGCGGCCCGCGAGCTGTCTGAGGAGGTAGGGCTGGATCGGCCGGTGGGGCAGCTGCTGGTCGTGGATTATGTGCGCCCTCAGAATTCACTCCCCGAGTGCGTGGCGTTCGTCTTCGACGGTGGCATGCTCGACGAGACCGAGGTGGCGGGGATGGTCTTTCCCGACGGCGAGATCATCTCGGCGTCGTTTCACACTCTCGCCGAAGCGCGAAGCAAGGTGAAGCCACTGCTCGCCGACCGTCTTGACGTGGCGGTGCAGGCCGTCGAGCACGGCGTGACAGCCCTGTGCGAACAGGGACGCCGGATCACCTGACCAGCAGTCTCAGTACCTCTCGGGATCAAGGCATCCATCGCCCACCAACGGCTTCGCGCTCACCCACACCGATGGACGCTCCTGCTTTGCGCACCGCTGGGATCACTCACCAGAGCTGGTGTATGCCACGCAGTCGGCGACGCAGGGCGCGAGGGGACGGCCCGTGTCGACGACGAGCTTGGGGCCGGTGATCGCATGTGCCGCAGCGTGCAGCTCCCGGTACAGCGCTGTGTTGCGGTTGGCGGCAGGGTGGTTGGCGTCGCGTGCGATGCGCGCCAGGGCGAGTCGGTCGTCGCAGGTGCACTCGATAACCCGCAACGGCTCGCCCAGGTCCGCCGCCATCTGGCGAAGGGTGGCGATCTGGTTGGCGCGGGTATAGGTGCAGCCATCGAGGATCACGACCGAGGCATGGCCGCGCCGCAGCAGCCACTCAGCGGTGCTGTACATGACATCGACGCAGAAGTCGCTCTGGTCCGGGGTGTAGTCCACATGCGACGGTGGGAACAATCCAGCGCGGATGCGATCCTTGTCCAGCACAACCGCATGAAGCCGGGTCGCGAGAGCACCCGCCAGGGTGCTCTTACCGACTCCGGGCAAACCGGCCATGGCGACGATCACGAATACCCCAACTCCGCCAGCCGATAAACGCTTTTCGCGTTGCCCGCGCCCACCAGCTGAGCGACGCGCACCGCGTCGGCGCCCGACCACTCCCCCGACTCCGCCCACTCGCCCAGGACGCTGACCATGGCACGCCGCCACAGCACGGCACCGAGATAATGCAGCTCGGCGGGCCCCCACGCATCGGAGGAGAACAGCACCTTGCCGAACGGGGCCACTTCCAGCGACTCCGCGACAATCGCGCGGGACCGCACCCCCGTGTAGTTCACCGCCAGCCCAACATCCAGGTAAACGTGAGGGAACACGTGAGCCAGGTACCCGGCGGTGCGGTGATAGGGGTAGCAGTGCAGCAGCATCACCGGCGTCTGGCGGTCCTGCACCCGGCGCAGGAACTCGGTCATCAACGAGGGGTCGCAGCGGTGCAGGGTCAGGTCAGGGTCCCCGTACCCGACGTGGAACTGCAGCGGCAGGCCGTGTTCGAGGCCCACCCAGAGCAGGTGGCGCAGCAGCACCGGGTCGGTCAGGCGCAGCTCGCCTGTCTCCTGTCGCCGCAGCCACTGCCCGGCAGCGCGGCGCACCTCGTCGACAGTGGGTGGCTCAGGATCGAAGTCGAGGCCGTGCCGGTAGGCGATGACGGATTTAAGCCCCACGGCATGCCTGGCCCGTTCGTCCAGCGTCGAAGCGAGCCTGTCGGCGAACTCGGCCGCGTCCACGCCGCTGGCCGCCACCTCCTCGGCGACTGCCTCCAGACGGACGATTTCTGCTGCGGTCGCGGCGGAGGCGGCTGCCATCTCGGCCGGCCCCAGGGTCTGCTCCGCGCGGTAGCCGGTTTCCACCAGGAACCATCCGACGCCGCTGGCGGTGAGAAATCGGCGGGTAGCCTCCTGCGCACCGAGCTCGCGCCGCCGCTCGAGGTAAGAGCCGGCGTCCGCGTGTGGGGGCAGGTCGAGCACCGGGGCACACCAGCGGCGGACCGCGAAACCCAACTGGGAATCCAGGTGTGTCATGCTCGCGGGTGGCGGCCATGAGGACTCGGTAAGGCCGGCCTCGAATCCAGCACCGTCGACGTCACCCGTCGCGGCACCGTGGACGTGGTGATCTACCAGGCGCAGCGCCTCGATCACCGCGCGCAGCGCGTCAGCAGTCATCGACGACGCCGCAGCAGCAGTGCTTGCCGCATCAGGCTTCCCCGCCGTCCCTGACGACCACCCCAGCGATGATCAGGGCGAAGATCGGATCGGCCCATGACCGGCCGAACAGGCTGTTGAGGAGCAGCCCGACCAGCAGCACCCTCGACAGAGTAGGTGCACAGCAAGGTCTGCCGGGAATCGGCCACCGCGCTGGTGGACCCGAGCTCCCGGCCGGTGCGGCGCTGGGCATAAGAGCGCCGGTCAGCGATCGCACCGACGCCACCGTCACGTAGCCGGCCAGCGCGAAGAACGACGGCGCAATAACCTTCAGCGCGGTGCGCTCCCGAGCCTCGGGATCTCGTCCGGAGAACTGCCAGGCCACTGCATTGGCCGAGGCGACCTCGATCACGAGTCCAAGCCGAAGCCGATCAGCGCGGTCGAGAAGGCCGGACACATGCCGGAAACTGAATCGGCGATCGGGAACCAACTCCGCAACCTCGTCTCGGCCGGCCACCCGGCAGACGACCACGGCCGCTGCACTTCTGGGCCAACGACGACGCAGTCGAGCTGGCCCAGGCGTTGCGGAAGGCCCTCGACGCCCATAACGTCACCCCTGCCGGCTGAGAGGGAGGCCATGAGAAACATCGCACGACGTGTCCCGCGGTGGGCACTGTGGGTGTGCGCGTCACTCGGAGCGGCGGTCGCAGCCAACGAGCTCGGTGGCAAGCCGGTGCCGTTCCTGCGGTGGTCGGTGCTGCGCTTCCTGCTTGGCGGGAAGCGTCTGATGAAGGACTGGCAGGTGGGCGACGGGCGCGAGGAAGCACTCGCCGACCACGTGCTGAGGCACGCCCGGCGAGGTGACATCGACGATGTCATCCGTGTGATCGACGACTTCTGCTACCACCGCAGCTCCATGATGAACGTCGGGGACGAGAAGGGCGAGATCCTCGACGGGGCGGTGCGGCGCGCGCAGCCCCGGCGTCTCCTTGAGTTGGGTACCTACTGCGGTTACAGCGCGCTACGAACGGCCCGGGTGATGCCAGGCGACGCCCGGCTCTACTCGATCGAGTTCAGCCCGGCGAACGCCCAGATCGCCCGCCGGATCTGGGATCACGCGGGTGTCGGCAATCGCGTGACGGGCGTCGTCGGCCATCTCGGTGATGGTGGGTTGACGCTTCGCCGGCTCCGCGCGGAGTACGGCTTCACGGACCGCGGGCTGGATTTCGTGTTCGTCGACCACGACAAATCCGCCTATCTGCCCGATCTTCAGCGGATCCTGAGCGAGAACTGGCTGCATGCGGGCTCTGTCGTGGTGGCCGACAATGTGAAGTTCCCGGGCGCGCCGGAGTATCGGTCTTATATGAGGGATCAGGAAGGCACGAACTGGCGCACCACGGAGCATCAGACGCACGTGGAGTACCAGTCGTTGATCAAGGACGTGGTGCTCGAATCGGAGTATCTTGGCTGACGTCGCGCTGGACGATCAGCAGTTACTGCAATTCGACGACGCCCGTTGCGCCGTGGACGGTGATCTGCTGCCCGGTGGGCGCCCCCGAGCGCGCGCCCACCGTTCCCCACAATGGCGCATTGCTCTCGTTTTTTCCGGGAGCGAAAATTTCCGCTCCAACCGGGACCCGGGTGCAAGAAGGACGGCCCGGGCGGGTTCCGTATCGTTGTTCATCCCGCAACCTCCGTGTCCTTTTGAGCACTTCGGGCGAAACGTCTGATGCGCTCGTATCGGAAGTCGTTGGCGGAAGCTCGCGGGTTCCCACGGACCCAAGGAAATCTCAAGAAAGACTGGGGGAGCACCTGGGCTCCTTGCGCCTGCGCGATCACCTGATCCGGCTCGGCGATCTGCTCTCCCACGGTCTGGCGCCACGGTGGGCACATCACCACCGCAAGAAGGAGGGACCACCGAATGGACATGTCGTCGGCTGGCGCGGTCAACCATCACGCCGACCATCCCGGCTTCGCCGGGGTGACCGGACTGTTGGCCGGGCTCACCATGATCGTCGCCGGGGGCACCGTCGCTCGCCTCGCCGCTGATCTTGCCACTGTGTCGGATGCAGACTGTGTTGTCGATGTCGGTTGCGGCCCAGGCACCGCCGTCAGGGAAGCCGCCCGCCGCGGAGCGCGCGGGACCGGCGTGGATCCAGCACCCGTGATGCTCTGGCTCGCCCGGACGTTGACTCGCGACCGGCCTGCCATCACCTGGGCTGAGGGCGCCGCGGAAGATCTGCGGCGGCCGGACAGATCGGCGACGGTTGTGTGGTCGATTGCAACCGTTCACCACTGGGCCGACGTCACCGCGGGACTCGCCGAGGCAAAGCGAGTGCTCGCGCCTGGCGGGCGGTTTCTCGCGATCGAGCGCCGCGTGCGTCCCGGCGCCACTGGGCTCGCCAGCCATGGGTGGACGGATCAACAGGCCGAGTCCTTCGCGACCCAGTGTCGGGCGGCCGGCTTCGACGATGTGCGTGTCGAGAAACACACGACTGGCCGACGTGCCGTCTCTGTGGTCACGGCTGTCCGACCGTGAGCACCGGCGGTGGCCGCTACCGCATTTGGCAACTGGTCCACCGGCGCCAGTACTCGGTTCTGGTGCTCACGACGCGCGTTCCTGGAGGGGAAGCCGGACTTGGAAGCGGGTGTCGCCGGGCTGGGATTGCAGCTGCAGGTCGCCGTGGTGGCGGCTGACCACGACCCGCCAGCTGACGTCGAGCCCAAGCCCGGTGCCCTGGCCGACCGGCTTGGTGGTGAAGAACGGTTCGAAGATGCGCTTGGCGGCCTCGGGCGGGACGCCGGTACCGGTGTCGCCGATCTCGACCAGAGCGAAATCGCCGTCGCGGGCGGTGCGCACGGTGAGGGTGCCCTCCCCGTTCATGGCGTCGGCGGCGTTGTCGATGAGGTTGGTCCACACCTGATTGAGTTCGGCCGGGTAGGCCGGGACGGTGGGTAGCTCGCGGTCGTAGTCCTTGACGATCCGGATGCGGTCACCGAGCTTGCGGGCGAGCATGACCAGGGTGGCGTCCAGGCCCTCGTGCAGGTCGATGTCCTGGTGCGGTGCGCGGTCCAGCTGGGAGTACTGCTTGGCGGCGGCCACCAGCGCGGTGATCCGAGCAGTGGCGTCCCCGATCTCCCGGAGCAGGTTTTCGGTGTCCACGGTGTAGGCCAGCCAACGCATCGCACCCTCCAGCGACTCCGCCGGCGCAGTGTCCGCAACCTGCTCCAGATCGGACACCCGCAGCCCGCCCGCGACGAACACCGGCGCCAGCTCCCAACCCTGGGTCACGTCGTGGTCGTCGAGCCAGTCGGCCAGCTCGTCTTCCAGATCACCGGCCTGCAGCGCGGTCAATGCCGGCGCGCTACGGCCGACCTCGACGAACCGCTCTTGCAGGACGGTCAGGGCGCGCAAGGCCTCGCGGTCGAGGCGGCCCTCGGCGAGCATGGCCAACTTGTGCCGCATACCAGCGATTCGCTCGCGCAGCGTGTCGGCAGCCCGGCTGGCCGCGGCGGCGGGATTGTTCAGCTCGTGGGTCAGCCCGGCGGACAACTTGCCCAACGCGAGTAGCCGCTCGCGCTGCCCGACCAGGGCGTTGGCGTTGGCGATGCCGACGAACATGCCCTGCAGCAGGTGCACCGCCATCGGGAACCACCGGCGGAACATCTCGTTTAACTCGCGGCTGGGCAACGCGAGGAACCGGCACTCGCTCAATGCCCGCACCGACGCCGAGTAGGTCTGGTCGACCTGGTCTCCGAGGTAGAACTGGACGGCTCCGAAGTAGACCCCGCGCTGGTCGGCGCGGAGGATCTCGACCTGGTCCCCGGCAACCAGCCGGGTCATCTGCACCGTGCCCGACAGCAGTACGTAGAAGCAGCGGGCCAGCTCCCCCTCGGCGTTGATGATCTCACCGTCGCCGACCTCTCTTATCTCGCCATGTTCGCGAATCCAGCTCAGTTGGGTGTCGGTCAGGTCAGTGAATAGGAACAGCTCGCGCAGCTCGGAATGGGATAGCCGCGGGGCGGTCACTGGTCCTCCAGGTAGCGGTGCACCAACGTGACGGCCATGGCGCCCTCACCGACGGCAGAAGCGACCCGCTTGACCGACTCGGCGCGCACGTCGCCGGCCACGAACACCCCGGGCAGGCTGCATTCGAGGTAGTAGGGGTCACGGTCCAGCGACCATCCTGCCGGGCGGCGCCCGTCGACCAGCAGGTCAGGGCCGGTCCGGATGAACCCGCGGGAATCGCGGGCCACGACCCCGTCTAGCCAGTCGGTCCGCGGCGCCGCGCCGATGAACACGAAAATGTGCCCGCTGGACACGATGTCGGTGGCGCCGGAACGGGTATGGCGCAAGGTGAGCTTCTCCAGGTGCTGCTCGCCGTGCGCCGCGGCGACCTCGGTGCAGGTCCGTACCGTGACGTTGCCCAGCGCAGCGAGCTGCTGGATGAGGTAATGCGACATGGACCGCTCCAGCGACTCCCCGCGCACCAGCAGGGTCACCTGACGGGCGTGGCGGGAGAAGAACACCGCGGCCTGACCGGCGGAGTTGGCGCCACCCACCACGTAGACGTCCTGGCCGGCACAGGCCGATGCCTCCGTCATCGCCGAGCCGTAGTACACGCCGCGGCCGGTGAGCTCGGCGACACCAGGTGCTTCCAACGCGCGGTAGGCGACGCCGGTGGCCAGCAACACGGCATGCGCGGCGATCTCGCTGCCGTCACCGAAGCGCACCACCCGCGCCGAACCACGCGCCTCCAGTCCGACCACCTCGCGGGCCGAGAGCGCTTCGGCGCCGAACTTCTGGGCCTGGCGCCGCGCCCGGTCGGTCAGCTGGGCACCCGACACCCCGTCGGGGAAACCCAGGTAGTTCTCGATCCGGGAGCTCTGCCCAGCCTGCCCGCCGCTGGCTTGACGCTCCACCAGGACGGTGCGCAACCCTTCGGAGGCGCCATAGACCGCGGCGCCCAGACCCGCGGGACCTGCACCGACCACGATCAGGTCATAGAACTCGGCGGCCGGCTGGGTGGACAGCCCGACCACGGCGGCGATCTGGGCGTCGCTGGGCTGCCGCAGGGATCGCCCGTCCGCGGTGATCACGACGGGGATATCCCGGATAGTCGCGCCGGCCGCGTCGAGCAGCCGTTGGCCCTCCGGATCGTCGACGCTGTACCAGCGGTAAGGCACGGCATTGCGGGCCAGGAAGTCCCGGGCCTGGTAGGACGGTGCCGACCAGCGGTGCCCGACCACCTTGGTCTGCTCGACGCTGGTCTCCCCGATCGCCCGCCAGGTCTCCACCAGTGCGTCGACCACCGGGTAGAGCTTCTCCTCCGGCGGGTCCCATGGCTTGAGCAGGTAGTGGTCGACGTCGACCACGTTGATCGCCTGGATGGCCGCGTCGGTGTCGGCGTAGGCGGTCAGCAGTGCCCGCCGAGCTCGGGGGAACAGGTCCATCGCCTGCTCGAGGAACTCCACACCGTTCATCTGGGGCATCCGGTAGTCGGCGAGGATCGCCGCGACCGGTTCGCCCCGGCGCTTGATCTCCTTGAGCGCATCCAGCGCATCCAGCGCCGAGTCGGCCCGCACCACACGGTAGTTCTCGCCGTAGCGGCGGCGCAGGTCCCGCGCTACCGCCCGGGACACGCCAGGGTCGTCATCCACGGTCAACAGCACCGGTTTGGCCATATCCCTCACCCTTCAGTGAGTACGGTAAGCGTGCAACGGGATGGCGATCAACACCAGGTCCTGCGCGGCCACGCCCGTCACCCGCGGTTGAACACTCAGACAGGGCGGACGCCGCGGGTGATGAGGCGAGACACATAGGTGGCGAGTTCAGCTGCGGTCCACGGGTAATGCTCCAGCACCAGCATCCGCGCGCAGGACTCGGCCACAGTGGCGAGCAGCTCCGCGACCACCGGCACCTTGCGTTCGACGTCGTCAACCTTGGCCGACTCCATGTACAAGCGCACCAGTGCACCGATTTGACCCAGGATCATGTCTCGGGCACATCGAACCCGCACTGCCACCACAGAACCGGAACTCCAGCCGGAGTCGAAGACCGCCCGCCATGAGTTCGGCGCCTGACCCGCCCCGGAGAGAAAGGCCGTGAGGCCTGCGGCCAGCACGGCCTCCACGTTGTCGGAGACCAGATTGCTAGGCAACGCCTCAGAGATGGCGTCCAGCAAGCGACGCTCCTCGCGGTCCAGCAGCGCGAGCAGCAACTCGTCTTTGTTTGGGTAGCACTCGTACACCACCGGCTTCGTCACGCCCGCCGCATCGGCCACCGCCTGCATCGACGTGCCCCGGTAACCCCGCTCGACGTAGACCTCCAACGCTGCGTCGAGGATCAGCGGCCGCCGGCGCTCAGGACCAAGATGCGCGGCCCGAGCGCGTCCAGACCGGACCGGGCCTGCCACGGCCAGCGGCACCACCTTCCGATTCGGCACTTGACAAATCTACCAGACCGTAGGAAGTTCCTACGGAGAGGTAGGAATAGCGTGAGGGAGGTGCCCGGTGGCATCCAAGGGCGTGACTGACCCCGCGGATCTGGCGGGGTTCGGCGAGGTGCAACAGCTGGCTTATGCCGCCGCGCAGTCGGTCGCGCGGACGCTGGAGCCGGGCGTGACCGAGAAACAAGCGGCGCGCCGGATCCGCGAGTACCTGGTCGAGCGTGGGGTGCAGGACTGGTTCCATACACCGTTCGCGTGGTTCGGTGATCGCACCGCGTTTCGCGGTTTCCGGGTGCCGCTCCAGTTCTTCCCGACCAACCGGCGGCTGGCGGAGGGCATGCCGTTCATCCTCGACTGTGCGCCGGTGCGCGACGGATACACGGCCGACATCGGCTACGCCGGCTGCTTGGGCACCAACCGGATATACGAGCAGCTGATGAACGACCTGTCTGAGTACCGGACCCTGATCGTCGACAGGGTGCGCGAAGGCGTACCACTCAAGCAGATCTACCAGGATGTCGATGCGCTGATCGCGCGGCAAGGATATGACAACCGGCACCGCGTCTACCCCGGGCGGGTCATTGGGCACCAGGTCGGCAAGGTGCGCTCGAGACTGCCGAAGTTCATCGCGGCTGGCTTCGGCATTCGCTCACTGCAGACCCTGGTAGGCGATCTGATCGTGGAGCGTATGCACCACCGCTCGCCGCTGTGGGCCGATGGCGACATCTCCAACCATCCGGCAACTCCCGGTTTGTGGGCAGTCGAGCCGCACATCGGTTTCCGCGACGTCGGGGTGAAATTCGAGGAGATCCTCGTGGTCACCGACAGCGGTGACGCGTTCTGGCTCGACGACGATCTTCCGCATGTGCGCCGCTGGCAGCGAGCAACGGCCGCATGATGACCAACGAGGTGACCGCCACCGATGGCGTGCGGCTGCGGGTGCACGAGTCGGGACGGGCTGGCGCACCCACGGTGGTCTGCGTGCACGGCTACCCCGACGACCACACCATGTGGGTCGGCGTTGCGGCCGAGCTAGCGCCGCGTTACCACGTGGTGAGTTACGACGTCCGGGGTGCCGGCGAGTCCGGGAAACCCCGCAATCGCGACGCATACCGGCTCGACCAGCTCGCGCAGGACCTGGCCACGGTGATCGACGCGGTCAGCTCCGACCGTCCGGTGCATCTGCTCGCCCACGACTGGGGAGCGGTCCAGGCCTGGCATGCCGTGACCGGTGAGTGGCTGCGTGACCGGGTCGCCTCCTACACGTCCATCTCCGGGCCGTGCCTGGACCACGCGGGCCACTGGTTCCGGACCCGGCTGCGCCGGCCGACGCCGCGAGCGCTGCGGGAACTGGTCACGCAGCTGGTGTCGTCCTGGTACATCGCGTTCTTCCAGCTGCCTCTGCTGCCGGAGCTGGCCTGGCGCACCGGGCTTGCCCAGCGGGTGCTAGCGCTGAAGGAACCCACCAGCAGCCCCACGGTGTCAGACGGGGTGTGTGGGCTCCAGCTGTACCGGGCGAACATGCTGCCTCGAGTGGGATTGCCCGGTGCCCGGATGACCGACATCCCGGTACAAGTCCTTGCACCGCAACAGGATCCGTTCGCCTCGGTAGCACTGCAGACCGACATCAGCCAGTGGGTACCCAACCTCGCGGTGCGCGTGCTGCCCGGTGGGCACTGGCTGCCCCGCACCAATCCGGAGACTGTGGCGCGCTGTGCGAGCGAGCTGATCGAGCACGCCGAGGGCGGGCCGGAAGTGCGCACGCTGCGCCGCGCACGGGCTACCGGGCCGCGATCCGGGCGGTTCGAGAGCAGCCTCGTGGTGATCACCGGTGCGGGCAGCGGGATCGGCCGGGCCTGCGCGCTCGAGTTCGCCGAGCAGGGCGCCGAGGTGGTAGTCACAGACATCGACCGGCAGGCAGTCGAACGCACCGCTGAGTTGGCCAGGATGCTCGGGCCTCGTGCGGACGCCTACATAGTGGACGTCTCCGACGGCGGCGCGGTCGAGAAGTTCGGCACCGTACTGCGCGAAGAGCACGGCATCCCCGACATCGTGATCAACAACGCCGGCATCGGCATGGCTGGACGGTTCCTGGACACCACAGTGGCCGACTGGGAACGGATCATCGACGTCAACTTGTGGGGCGTCATCCACGGATGCCGGGTCCTGGGCAGGCTGCTGGTAGAAGGCGGTGCGGGCGGCACCATCGTCAACATCGCATCCGCCGCCGCGTACCTGCCGTCGCGGGCGCTTCCGGCGTACACCACGACCAAGGCCGCGGTCCTGGCACTGAGCCAGTGTCTGCGCGGGGAACTGGCCGAGCATGGCGTCGGCGTCGTGGCAGTCTGTCCGGGTTTCGTGCACACCAACATCACCAGCACCGCCCGGTTCGTCGGCCTTGACGCCATCACAGAGCGCACCACCCAGCAGCGCATGACCGCGCTCTACCGCCGCCGCAACTTCACCCCGGACCGGGCGGCGCGGGAGATCCTGCGGGCAGTCGAGCGCAACGCTGCGATCGCCCCGATCACCCCCGAAGCCAAAGTCGGCCTGCTGGCCTCCCGGCTGACTCCCGGGCTACTCCGCGCGCTGGCTCGACTCGACCCCCCTCGGTAGCGCCCGACAGCCCGGAAGGGAGATTCCACATGATCCGCCAGGACAGCAACATTCCCGAGCCGGAGAACCTCGTACTCCAGCCACGAAACGTCACCTTCGACTGGACCGGCCTGCCCACGCACTGGGTGCCCAACGAACCATTGGTCACGCACACCATCAACGTGCTACACCTGTTGCTGCCCGCAGGAGAGACATGGTTCGTTGACGTGTTCACCCAGGCCATCCCGTTGATCAAGGACGACAAGCTGCGCGACGAGGTGCTCGGCTTCATCGGCCAGGAAACCCTCCACGCCCGTTCCCACCAGGGCGTGCTTGATCACTGGAAGGCCAAGAGCATCGACACCGATCCCTACGTCCAGCAGGTCGGTTGGATGTTCCAGAAGGCGCTCGGCGATCGTGACCTGCCGGCCACGCGACGGGAGGAGTGGCTGATCGAGCGGCTATCGATCATCGCGGCGATCGAGCACATCACGGCAACGCTCGGGAACTGGGCACTCAACGCCACCGCACTCGACGCCGCCGACGCTGACCCCACCATGCTGGATCTGCTGCGCTGGCATGGCGCGGAGGAGGTCGAGCATCGCGCGGTGGCCTTCGATCTCTTCACCCACCTCGACGGCCGCTACCTACGGCGAGTACGCGCCATGCTGATCACGGCGCCGATCATGCTGTGGCTGTGGGTGCGCGGCGTGGCCTTCCTCATGCGCATCGACCCCGAGCTGGGCGGCCGGGTCAAGCCGCGCTGGCGACACTACTTCCGCGCCAGCCGCCGACGCCTGCTGCCCTCCGCGCATCAGCTGATCTGGCAGACACTGAACTACGCCCGGCCCTCCTACCACCCATCGCAGGAGTTCTCCACCGGGCAGGCCGTCACCTACCTCGCCAAGTCGCCTGCAGCCACCGCCGCGGCGGTCTGACATGGATACCCATCGGGTCGCCCCACCCGACTTGAGAGGCCGCCAGCATCCCGACCGGCTGTTCAGAGCGATCGGGGCCTTCATTACCGGCTACGAGTTGCTCACCAACGGCGCCTACCTGCGGCGCCCTGCGACCCAGCACGTCGATCGCGACCTGAACCTCGTGGTGGACGAGGTCCGCCTCGAGGCACAGGACGTCCGCAGCTTCCGGCTGACCGCTCCCGGGGGCGCGAAGCTGCCCACCTGGCAACCGGGCTGCCACCTCGACGTGCTGCTGCCCTCCGGGCGGCGTCGCCAGTACTCGCTGTGCGGCGACCCGGCCGACCGCGACTCCTACCGGATCGCGGTGCGACGGATCGCCGACGGCGCCGGCGGTTCGCGAGAGCTGCACGACTCGGTCGGCACCGGCAGCACACTGACCGTCCGCGGTCCGCGCAACGCTTTCCCTTACGTGCGCGCGGCCGGATACCTGTTCATCGCGGGCGGGATCGGGATCACGCCGATCCTGCCGATGGTCAAGCAGGCCGCAGTCGATGGGGCGCAGTGGCAGCTCGTGTACACCGGGCGTTCGCGGGCGTCGATGCCTTTCCTCGACGAGCTCGCCGCACTGGACCCCACCCGCCTACGGATTCGACCGTACGATCAGTACGGTTTTCCCTCCTCGGGTGCTGAATTACTGAAGTACGCACCGACCGGGGCCACCGTGTATTGCTGCGCCCCTGCGCCCTTGATCGCCAGCGTCCGCCGGGACATGCCGGCGAGCGCAGCGGAGGCGTTGCACTTCGAGAGGTTCTCCGCACCGCCCATCCGGGACGGCAAGCCCTTCGAGGTCGCGCTGAAGCGCAGTAACCGCGTGCTCGCCGTGCCCGCTGACCGATCCGCGCTCGACATCATCCGTCAGGCGGTGCCCGATATTGCCTACTCCTGCCAGCAGGGCTTCTGCGGGACCTGCCGAACCCGGGTGATCTCCGGCGAGATGGACCACCGGGACCGGGTGCTGACCGACTGTGAGCGCATCAACACCATGACCATTTGCGTGTCCCGAAGCCACGGCGGCCGAATCGCTCTCGACCTGTAGCCTAGAGTTACCCAGCCTGCATACGGGCTAGATGCTCACTGAGACGAGCTCCTCCCCGGCGGTTGTGACCACGTCCACGGAACTGACCTTGTTCGGATCGACCAACGCGGAGCCGTCCAGCGAGGTGCCGTCCCGCGCGCCCTTGTCGGACACCAGCCAGCTGCCGGCGAGCACGGTATTACCATCCTGCGACACCACGAGCAGCTGGCACGGCTTGCCGGCCGGGATACCGCGAATTACGGCGTGCACCCGCACCCACCCGGTCGCGGGTGTCAGGCTGACGGCCATGCTGACGCCGTTCGCTGGATTCGTCACCTCGCCGTTGCGGGTACCCGGAGGAGCCTGCACGACACTGCTCTGCGGACCCTGGGCCTCGCCACCGGGAGCGGTCTGCCTGCCGAGCAGCACACCAGCGCCGAGCGCGGCCAGCGCGATCACCACGACTCCCGCGGCGGCCGGAAACCGGGCCAGGCGCGGCTGCCCTCCCTGTTTCGCGCGCATCTGGCGCAACGTGCGCTGGAGCAGCAGCTCGCCGTCATCGGGCGGCCCGTCAAGGAACGCCTCCGGCGGAACCGAGTCCAGCATGCCCCGCAGCTCGGTCAGCTCAGCGACCTCGCGCCGGCAGTCGGCGCACTCGGCGAGATGCGCGTCCACCGCCCTGGCCTCGTCCGGGGCCAGGGCGCCCAGAGTGTAGGCACCGAGCGCCTCGTGGTCGTGCTCCACCGCGCTCACCTGCCCACCCCCGCCCCGGTTTCGGACATATCGGCTCGCAGGGCACGTAGTGCGTAATAGGAACGGGACTTCACGGTACCGGGAGGTACTCCGAGCACTGCCGCGGTCTCACCGACGGTGTGACCGCGGTAGTACAGCTGCACCAGCACGTCCCTGTGCTCCTGCGAAAGCCGCTCAATCGCATCCAGCACAACCATCGAGTTCACCACGTCTTCCGCGTGATCGCGCTGCGCAGGAGCCTGCTGGTCCTGCTCGCCCACCTCGGCCGCCCGAGCCGCCTTGGCCCGGTATCGGTCGGTGACGATGTTGCGGGCCACGGTCAGCAGCCAGCCGCGGACCGAACCCTGCCCGCTTTTCAGGGCGTCGGCGTGCTTCCACGCGCGGAGCAGTGTTTCCTGCACGATGTCCTCGGCGGCCGCCCGATCGTTGGTGAGCCGGGTGGCGTAGGCCAGCAGGCTCTTGCCGTGCTCGGCGTACAACGACCTGACCAGATCCTCGCCGTGGGCCTTCTGTCTGCGACGAGGCCACCAGCCTGGGATCGTCACACCGGTCCTCACCTGGTCGGGCATCCGATCGAGGCCAGCACTCGGCTGACCCGAACGCGTAATGATGGTCGGCCCGGACAGTACTTGAAGACTCATGGCGGTGCGGCGCCGTACCGGAGGAGGACCTGATGATCCCCTCCGGCGGCCCTCGAGTCCGCTCAGTACCCGCCGCTGCCGGAACCGTAGCCCGGCGCGCTGCTCGACGGCGTACCGCTCGACGGCGCACCGCTCGACGGCGCACCGCTCGACACGGCCAGCGCCTGTGCCTTCTTGCCCTGCGGGGTGACCGCGAACCAGGTCTTGCCGACGCCCTGGCCCTTGGCCTCGCCCGCTGCGGTGTCCTTGGCGTAGGTGTACAGCGGCCACCCGTTCAGGGTCAGCTGCTTGGTGCCGTCCGCACGGGTGACCGCGCCGACGAGCGCTGCGTCGACGCCCTGCAACTGCAAGTTGGCCGAGTCGCCAAGCGCGGGCGGCCACGTCTCGGCGCACGCATCCTTGCAAGTGGACACTGACGGCTTGGCCTTGTCCTTGTCGAAGCGGTACAACGTGAGCCCGTTCTGGTCGGTGACGACCTGGCCGAGGTTGCCGACCTGCGCGACCGCGAGCTTCACGCCACCGGCCTGGCTCACCTCCTGTTTTGCGCTCTGCGGCTGGTTCGCCGGCGCAACACCGCTGCCGTAGTCGCCGCCACTGCAGGCGGAGAGCGTCAACAGGACGGCGGCAGCGCCCGCGACGAGGATGGCGGTGCGAGTGCGGATCATCATCGGAAACCTCCTGGTGGTGGGCCCCTCATGGTGTGCGGGGCCGTTCGACACCATCCACACGGACGTTTCCGCCAAGCGGTTCAGCGCGATCGAGAAGTTTTTCGTGGACAGGGCGTGGCGTGGCCGGATCGCGCTGGCGATCTCTAGCGAACGCTGACCAGATCGACGACGAAGACGAGGGTCTCGCCGGGCTTGATCGCGGCACCCGCGCCGCGGTCGCCGTAGGCCAGGTGCGGCGGGATGGTGAGCCTGCGCCGGCCGCCGACTCGCATACCGGCTATCCCATCATCCCAACCCTTGATCACTCGACCGGTGCCGAGCCGGAACTCCAGCGGGGCGCCCCGGTCCCAGGACGCGTCGAACTGTTTCCCGGTGGCGTGCGAGACGCCGACGTAGTGCGCCCTGATCTGCGAGCCGACGATTGCCTCGGCGCCGTCGCCGACCACCTGGTCCTCGATTACCAACTCGGTCGGCGCCGGCCCCTCGGGCACGGCCACATCGGGACGGATCAGCTCGCTCACGTCGGTATCCTCCTCCTCACCCGCCGCCGTCGACGGAGTCCCCATCCTGGCAGCCTGCCGGTGCACCGCAAACCGGGGCTTGAAAACGTAGTCGGAGGCGAATCAGTGGCTTCAACTCCGCTGCGGGTAGCTCAGGCGTGAACGTTGCCTGCACCGCCACCGCCACCGGTGCCGTCGGCCGGATCGTGCTCGTGCCCTGAACCGGCGGAGGACTCCCTACGCCTCGGATCAGCTGCCGAACAGTGCCGGAATCTTGAGCAGCAGCTGGTACAGGCCGTACAGGAACGGCGCCGCCACCCACGCCCACGCCAGCGCGGTGAGCACCGCGCGGCCGTTCGAAGCCGATCCAGTCGTTCGGGTGTTCATGCCGCCATCGCCGCCTTCCCCGCCGCATGTTCGGACGCCGGTTCGTGGAACCGTGGGTTGACCGGGCGGATAAGCTCGTTGCAGACGAACCCGATGATCAGCAATCCGATCATGATCGAGAAGGACAGCGTGTAGCGGCCCGGGCCGGTCACTCCGGCCGTGATCCGGGCATCCGCGACCGCGTTGACAATCACCGGGCCGAGTACCCCCGCAGTCGACCATGCGGTGAGCAACCGGCCGTGGATCGCGCCCACCTGGTACGTGCCGAACAGGTCACGCAGATAGGCCGGCACGGTGGCGAATCCCGCGCCGTAGAACGACAGGATCAGCAGGCAGCAGACCAGGAAGACCACCTTGTTGGCGTTCGTGGTTTGCGTGACGGTCAGGTAGAGCAGCGCGCCGACGCCCAGGTACATGCGGTAGGCGTTCTTGCGGCCGATCAGGTCGGAGGTGGACGACCAGACGAAACGTCCGAGCATGTTGGCCAGGGACAGGATCGCGACAAAACCCGCTGCCGCGGCGGCGAGCCCGGCCCCGCCGGGGAAGAAGTCGGAGTAGATCGGCGCCGCACGCTCCAGAATGCCGATGCCCGCCGTCACGTTGAAGCAGAGCACCACCCACAGCAGCCAGAACTGCGGGGTCTTGATCGCGTTGCGGGCCGAGACGTTGCCCGCGCTGATCAGCGAGCCGGCCGGCCGCGGTCTGGGCTCCCACCCCACGGGCTTCCAGTCGTCGGCCGGCACCCGGATGAGCAGCCACCCCACCGACATGAACACCGCATATGCGACGCCGTGGATCAGGAACGTCTTGGCGATGCCCCCGGTGTCGGGGCCCGTACCGGTCGCACCGAACGCGGTCAGCATCGAGTTCGACCACGGCGCCGCGATCAGCGCCCCGCCACCGAAGCCCATGATCGCGATACCGGTGGCCATGCCCGGCCGGTCGGGGAACCACTTGATCAGCGTGGACACCGGGGAGATATAGCCGATGCCCAGCCCGATCCCGCCGACGACGCCGTACCCGAGGACGACCAGCCAATACTGCCCGATCGACACCCCCAGGGCGGAGATGAGGAACCCGCTGCAGAAGCAGCACATCGAGATGAACATCGCCCAGCGCGGGCCCTTGCTGTCGACCCTGGTGCCAAATAGCGCCGCGGACAGGCCCAGCATCACGATGGCGAACGTGAACGGCAGCGCGCTGGCGACCCCGGAGATGCCGAGCGACGCCTCAAGTGGCTTCTTGAACACGCTCCAGGCGTAGGCCTGGCCGATCGCCAGATGAATCGACAGGGCAGCCGGCGGGATAAGCCAACGGCTCCAGCCGGGTGGGGCGACGATCCGCGAACGCTCGAGGTATCTGGCAGCCACTGCCGGCGCTCCTCTCCGGTAAACGCTGTAGACGCTACTGATACTGAGGTGGCTACCCGGCGAGCTGATACTCGCTGACCATGGTGTGCGAGATCTGGGAAACGGATGATAGCACGAATGGGGCGCAGCTGCCCGGCGCGGCCATGCGCCGGGTGGCGATCGCGAGCTGTGTGGGGACCACCATCGAGTTCTATGATTTCCTCACTTACGGTACGGCCGCCGCGCTAGTGTTCCCGAAGGTCTTCTCCCAGCGCTGGGTTCGACCGCCGGCACGGTGGCCTCGTTTGCCACCTTCGCAGTGGCGTTCATCGCCTGACCGGTCGGGACGGTGGCTCTTCGGGCACTACGGCGACCGGATCGGCCGCAAACAAACACTCATCACCACGCTGCTACTGATGGGCGTTTCGACCGTGTTGATCGGGCTGCTCCCAGTCGCGGCCACGATCGGTGTCGCGGCCCCCGTCTTGCTGGTTGTGCTGCGGTTCGCACAGGGCCTTGCGGTAGGCGGAGAATGGGCCAGCGCGACGCTGCTCCCTGCCGAATACGCGCCGCCAGGGCAGCGGGGGCGGTATGCGATGTTCCCGCAACTCGGCCCCGCCGATCGCTATTGTGCTGTTCAGCGCAATGTTCCTGGTTACCAATCTCACCTTGGATAATACCGACCAGCTCCTCGACTACGGGTGGCGGGTCCCCGTCCTGATCAGCATCGTGCTGGTGGCAGCAGGTCTGTACGTCCGGTTGAGGATCGAGGAGACACCGGTGTTCCGCGCCGCCTAGCGGCAACAGCCGGCGACCCGCACTCCGCTGCGGGAGGCGTTCATCCAGGCGCCGCGAGGCCTTCGCCGTCGGCCTGATCGTCACCCTGGGGCTCCAGGTCTCGGCTACGGCCCAGTCAGGCGTTCCTGCCGAGACATTCCCTCACCCGATACCGCTACACCGCGAGCTAACGCAAGGTAGCTCTGGCTGCTCCGCGTCGGGATCCGAGTTAAGCGGACGTCGGCGGCCTCCCGGTGATGCCCAGCAGGCGATTCAGCAACGGGGCGCTGTCCGGTACGGGCACGGCCGCGGGGAAGACCCCAGTCGCGCGCCACTCTTCGGCATGCGGGCTGATCTCGTCCCAGATTCCCCTGCACGAGCTCATCGGATAGGTGCGGTTCGACTCCGATCACCAGCGCCAGATCATGGGCACGCAGGCCACGGAAGCCGTTGATCTGCCAGAAGTACTCTCCCGCGCGCTGAAGTCGCCGAAGGAGCAGTGCACGATCCGGTCTGGATCATACAGTTGGGCCGCGGCCCAGCATGCGGAGTCCACGATCGCCGCGAAGCTGATCTTTGGATCACTGCCGAGCAGATCCCCGTCGAACTTGTCGCGCCCGGCCTCGTCCATCGTCCTGCCAGCCAACATATCGGGTACCCAGGCGTCGTCATAGGCGTGGTAGTTGACGACCTCCCGCAGGGTCGGGGCGTGGTCCACCCCTCGCATGGCGAAGTCGACCGGCATCGTCATGGTCCACTGGTCGTCCTTGACCTGCTGGATGACCTCGTTGAGGGCCCGGTCCGCCAACACGAACACGTCTGCTTCACCCATGCGATCTCCTTCAATCACGTCCGGCCCCGCGGCCGGACGACTTGGGAGCATCGTGACAGCCGACACCGACACTTTCCGCATCATGACTGTCCCCCCAGGTCAGCGGCCCGGTGAGGGACCGCGGTGACCCCCCAACGCCGCTCCGCGTGGTGGTCGCATACGCTCCGGAGCCACGCGGCCACCCAACGTCACGTCGGACCTGGTCACGGCCGCGCCGAACGCCCAGGGAGAGCCGTTGCCCGATTCGTTCGTTCACTTGCATGTGCACACCGAGTACTCGATGCTCGACGGTGCGGCCAAGGTCAGTCCGCTGTTCGCCGAGGCTGAGCGGCTGGGTATGCCTGCGGTGGCCATGACGGACCACGGCAACATGTACGCATCGGCCGAGTTCTACCGGGCGTCTAAAAAAAGCAGCGTCAAGCCGATTATCGGCATCGAGGCGTACCTAGCACCGGCCAGCCGCCACCACAAGAAGCCGATCTTCTGGGGTCAGGCCGACCAGCGCGGCTCGGATGAGTTCGGTGAGGGCGGTGACGTCTCCGGCAGCGGTGCCTACACGCACATGACCATGCTCGCGACTAACGCCACCGGACTGCGCAATCTGTTCACGCTCTCCAGTCTGGCCTCGTTCCAAGGCTACTATCGCAAGCCCCGGATGGACCGAGACCTGATTTCCGAATACGCCCAGGGGATCATCGCCACCACTGGGTGCCCCTCGGGTGAGGTCCAAACCCGGCTGCGTCTCGGTCAGCGCGCTGAGGCCCTCCAAGCGGCCTCCGACTACCGGGACATATTCGGCGCGGAGAACTTCTTCCTGGAGCTGATGGACCACGGACTGCCCATCGAACGCTCGGTGCGTGAGGGCCTGCTGGAGATCGGCCGGACGCTCGATCTCAAGCCGCTGGCCACCAACGACAGCCACTACGTCACCCAGGACCAAGCCGACGCGCACTCGGCGCTGCTGTGTGTGCAGTCGGCCAAGACATTGGACGACCCCACCCGGTTCAAGTTCGAGGGTGACGGCTACTACCTCAAGTCCGCTGCCGAGATGCGTACCTACTGGGACGCCGAGGTCCCTGGCGCGGCGGACAACACCCTGTTGATCGCCGAACGAATCGAGTCCTACGACGAGGTCTACGCCGAGGTCAACCGGATGCCCCGCTTCCCTTTGCAGGAAGGGGAAACCGAAGACCTGCTGCTGCGCCGCGAGGTAGAGAAGTACACCCCGTCGCGCTTCCCAAACGGGCTTATCCCGGAGTATCGCGAGCGTATCGAGATCGAGCTTGGCGTGATTTCCCAGATGGGATTCCCCGGCTACTTCCTGGTGGTCGGTGACCTCGTGCGCTGGGCCAAGTCGCAGAAAATCGCGGTCGGTCCCGGCCGTGGTTCGGCCACCGGTTCGCTGGTGTCCTATATCCTGCATATCACCGACCTGGATCCCATCGAGCACTCGCTGATTTTCGAGCGGTTCCTCAACCCCGAGCGGGTCAGCCCACCAGACATCGACCTCGACTTCGACGATCGTCGCCGGGGCGAGGTCATGCAGTACACCGTGGACAAGTGGGGTGCGGAAAACGTCGCACAGGTCATCACCTTCGGCACGATCAAGACTAAGGCCGCGATCAAGGACGCGGCCCGCGTGCTGCACGGCCAGCCTGGGTTCTCCATCGCTGACCGCATCTCCAAGGCTCTCCCGCCGGCGGTGGCCGCCAAGGACATCCCGCTCTCCGGAATCTTCGATCCCCAGCACGAGCGCTACCCCGAGGCCACCGAGATTCGCACCTTGGTCGAGTCCGACCCTCAGGTCGCCAAGATCATGGAGACCGCCCGCGGTCTGGAAGGGTTGGTCCGCAACGCCGGTGTGCATGCTTGCGCGGTGATCCTTTCCTCGCAGCCGCTGCTCGACGTCATCCCGCTGTGGAAGCGCGACGACGGCTCGACCATCACCGGGTGGGACTTCCCCTCGTGCGAAGACATCGGGCTGCTCAAGATGGACTTCCTCGGCTTGCGCACCCTGACCGTCATCGACGACACCATCAAGGCCGTGAGCACCAACCACGGGGTGGACATCGACCTTGCCACCCTGGCCTTGGACGACAAGCTGGCTTACGAGCTGCTGTCGCGAGGTGACACGCTCGGTGTGTTCCAGCTCGACGGGGCCGCCATGCGTGACCTGCTCCGCCGGATGCAGCCGAACAAGTTCGGTGACATCGCCGCCGTGCTCGCGCTGTACCGGCCTGGTCCGATGGCCGCCA
The DNA here is from genome assembly GCA_035997545.1 of Pseudonocardiaceae bacterium. Taxonomy (GTDB): domain Bacteria; phylum Actinomycetota; class Actinomycetes; order Mycobacteriales; family Pseudonocardiaceae. The sequence goes on along the minus strand of DASYIL010000039.1, from coordinate 9,902 downwards.
ACGCCCACATCGACTACGCCGAACGCTCCAACGGCCGCCAGAAGATCAAGCCGATTCACCCGGATCTGAAAGACGCGCTGGAGCCGATCCTCGGCGAGACCTACCACCTGCTGGTCTACCAAGAGCAGGTCATGGCCATCGCCCAACGGCTCGCCGGCTACAGCCTCGGCGGCGCGGACCTGCTGCGCCGGGCGATGGGCAAGAAGAAGAAGGAGATCATCGAGAAGGAATTCGAGGGTTTCCGCAAGGGGATGATGGGCAACGGTTTTTCCGGGGAGGCCACGCAGACCCTGTGGGATGTGATGCTCCCGTTCGCTGGCTATGCGTTCAACAAGTCCCACACCGCCGGCTACGGGATGATCTCGTACTGGACGGCGTACCTGAAGGCCAATTACCAGGCCGAGTTCATGGCCGCCCAGCTTACCTCGATCGGTGACAACAAGGACAAGTCCGCGATCTACCTGGCGGAGTGCCGCCGTATGGGGATCAAGGTTTTGCCTCCCGATGTCAACGACTCCGGCCTGTACTTCGCCGCAGCAGGCAGTGACATCCGGTTCGGCCTGGGCGCGATTCGCAACGTGGGCGCCAATGTTGTGCAGTCGATCATCACCACCCGCGAGAAGAAGGGCCGCTACACCTCGTTTACCGACTTCCTGGAGAAGGTCGAGCTCGTCTGCTGCAACAAGAGGACGATCGAATCTCTGATCAAGGCCGGCGCGTTCGATTCCTTCGGTCACACGCGGCTGTCCCTCGCCCAGGTGCATGAGGAAGCCGTGGACGCCGTGACCGGGCTGAAACGACAGGAGGCGATGGGTCAGTTTGACTTGTTCGGCGGCTACGACGACACACCTCCTCTCGCCGAATCATCACCCTTGGCCCACCTGACGCTGCGACCCGAGGAGTGGCCGCGTAAGCAACTCCTGGTGCACGAGCGCGAAATGCTCGGCCTGTATGTCTCTGCGCACCCGTTGGACGGCGCCCAACGCATCCTGCGCAAACACGCGCCCAAGCCGATCGCCGCAGTGCTGGATGAGGCACCCAAGGAAGGCGAGATCGTGGTGTCCGGCATGATCTCGACGGTCGACCGGCGGGTGAACAAGAAGGGCGAGCCGTGGGCGATCGTGACGGTGGAAGACCTCGATGCGTCGATCGAGGTGCTGTTCTTCCCCAAGTCTTATGGTGTGCTGCACGAACAGCTCGTGGCCGACACCGCTGTGGCGATCAAGGGTCGGGTGAACTGGCGCGAGGACAAAATGGCGGTCTTCGGATCAGATGTGATCTCACTGGATATCAGCGACGCCGAGTTCACCCCCGGCACGGTACCACCATTCGTGCTTCGCGCCGACGCCACGAAACTCGACCGCGAGGCTGTGCTGGAGCTGCGCAGCACGCTCATGGCGCACAAGGGTGAAACCCCGGTTCACATCCTGATGGGCCATCGGGATGGGGAAATGGCCCTGACGGTGGACGAGTACAGGGTGAAGGTGTCCGCCGCGCTGGTGGGCGAGCTGAAGGGCATCGCCGGCATCACCGTCGCCGCCTGAGACCGCGCCACCCAGCGCACGGCGTTACGCCCCCCAGCCGTCCACCCCAGGTTGGAGGCTGGCCGACAACAGGCAGTCAACGGGCCGCGGCTCCACAAGGGGCCCGAGGACCAACTAGGTAGTGCGCACTGACTAGTCAGTACCAATACGCCATTCCAGTCCGTACTGATAGTCCATTCGGGTTGCCTTTGAGTCGCTCGACACTCTTGCTATCACTTAGTGTTACGATTGGCGAGTCCGTAGCCCTGAATGAGGGGTGGTAGGCGATAGGCAAGGGGGGCCTGGTCGTGCTGGACGCAATCGTGTTTCACCTCAAGTGTTCACCGTTCAACGTTAGCCATTGCTAACGGGGCTAAGCCCTGGGACAACCTCGACATCGGCTGCCGGCCCACGTCGGCCTTGGCCGCGACGTTGGTGGCTGCGGCCGCCGCATCGTCGCTCACGGCAGCCACCGCACGTGAGGCGGTTGCGCACGGCGGTGATCACCGAGTGGGTCACCCCCATGCCGGCATGTCGACTACAACCACGCTAGCCCGCGTACGGGAGGACAGCGCCGAAGATGAGCAGGCTGCAGGATCGAGAGCTGATCTTGGGGATCACCCCTTTTGAGGAGCCCAACGCCCCTCTGGCAGTGGCGCTCGCACGGGCCGGCGCGGTGGGGGTCCTCGACCTGGGCCGCGACGCCAGCCGGGCGCGAGCCGCGTTGGCGGACGTCTGCCGATGGTGGCCCGGTGGATTCGGAGTCCGGATACCGGCCCACTGTCCGCTGTCGCCGGCCGACCTACCGGAACGGGTCGACCTGGTCGTGCACGCGCCCGGTTCGCAGTGCGCGCCCACTCCCTGGCGGCGGACGCTCGTCGAGGTCACCTCGATGACACAGGCGCGTACGGCAGTCCAGGCCGGGGCATACGGACTGATCGCCAAGGGGGCCGAGGCCGGCGGCCGGGTCGGTACCGTGACGACATTCGTGCTGCTGCAGCAGCTGCTGGCCGACCCGCAGATCCGGGTCTTAGTCTGGGCGGCCGGCGGGATCGGGCTGCACACGGCCGCCGCGGCGGTGGCCGGCGGAGCGGCCGGGGTTGTGCTGGACACCCAGCTGGCCCTAGTGGCCGAGGCCGACCTGCCGGACGAGGTAGCCGCGGCGATCCAGATAATGGACGGCACCGAGACCGCAGTCGTCGGCGGTCACCGCCTATACACGCGCCCGGACCTGCCAGCTGTAGACCCCGACTCGGTTGCGGCCCGGCTGGGCGCCCGGGATCTGGGTGCGCTGCCCATCGGCCAGGACGGCGCGCTGGCCGCTCCGCTGGCGCAGCGGTATGTGACCGCGGGGGGCGTCGTGGCGGCGATCCGCGCTGCCATCACCGACCAACTGTGCACCGCCCAGCTGCAATTGGCCCAGGACGTTCGGCCGCTCGTGGTGCAGGGACCGATGACCCGGGTCAGTGACCAAGCCGGGTTCGCGGCGGCAGTGTCAGCCGCAGGTGGGTTGCCGTTTCTAGCCTTGGCGCTGAGCAGCGGCGAGCAGACCCGGGTGCTGCTGGAGGAGACCGCAGCCCGGCTGGGCACGCGGCCGTGGGGAGTGGGCATCCTCGGGTTCGTCCCGCCCGACATTCGCGAGGCGCAGCTGGCTGCGGTGCATGACGTGCGCCCGCCGTACGCGCTGATCGCGGGGGGCCGGCCGGCGCAGGCGGTGCCGCTGGAGGCCGCCGGGATCGAGACGTTCCTGCACGTGCCGTCCCCCGGCCTGCTGGACCGGTTCCTGGGCGAGGGGGCCCGGCGGTTCGTTTTCGAGGGCCGGGAATGCGGCGGGCACGTCGGGCCGCAGGCCAGCTTCCCGCTGTGGGACATCCAGCTGCAGCGGCTGCTGCGCTACGACGACGCGCACGGGTGCGCCGGCCAGCTGCGGGTGCTGTTCGCCGGGGGTATCCACGACGAGCGCTCGGCGGCCATGGTCGCCACGATGGCCGCGCCGCTGGTGCAACGGGGCGCCCAAATCGGGGTGCTGATGGGCACCGCGTACCTGTTCACCCAGCAAGCGGTCGCGGCCGGGGCCATCGTGACCGGATTCCAGCGAGCCGCGTTGGCCTGCGAGCGCACCGTGTTGCTGGAGACCGCACCCGGTCACGCCACCCGCTGCGCGGACTCGCCGTACGTGCACACGTTCACTGAGGCCCAGGCCCGGTTGGTGGCCACCGGTGTACCGCGCGATCAGGTGTGGGCCGAGTTGGAGCAGCTCAACCTGGGTCGGCTGCGGATCGCCAGCAAGGGGCTGCGCCGCGACGGCGAGGCCCTGGTCGCGGTGGACGAACAGGTCCAGCACCACGACGGCATGGTCATGCTCGGCGACGTAGCCACCCTGCGCAGTGCCACCACGACGATCGAGGCGCTGCACACCCAGGTCACCGAGGGCGCGGCCAGCTTCCTCGCCGCGCGGGTCGCCGAGCTGGGCGTCGAGCCGGGCGATGACCAGTCGGCCCAGTCACCAGAAGTGCAGCCGCTGGATGTGGCGATCATTGGCATGGCCGGGGTGTTCCCGGGCGCCGAGGACGTGACCGGCTACTGGGCCAACGTGCTGGCCGGGGTGGATGCAGTCACCGAAGTGCCCCCCGACCGGTGGGACCCGGCGGTGTACAGCGAGCCCGCGAAATGGGGCGGCTTCCTACCGGACATCCCGTTCGACGCGCTGGCTTACGGCATCCCCCCGGCGGCACTGGCCAGCATCGAACCGGTCCAGCTGCTGGCGCTGGAAGTGGCCGCCCGGGCGCTGCGCGACGCGGGGTACGCGCAGCGAACCTTCGACCGGGAGCGCACGTCAGTGATCTTCGGGGCCGAGGCGGGCGCCGACCTGGCAAGCGCGTACGGGTTCCGTTCGCTCTACCCGGCCTACCACGGGACGCTGCCACCCGGGCTGGACGAGCAGCTACCGAAGCTGACCGAGGACTCCTTCCCCGGCGTGCTGGCCAACGTGATCGCCGGCCGGATCGCCAACCGGCTGGATCTCGGTGGCGCCAATTACACGGTGGACGCCGCCTGCGCCTCGGCGCTGGCCGCCATCGACCTGGCCTGCAAGGAGCTGCGAGCTGGCACCAGCAATCTGGTGCTGGCCGGTGGCGCCGACGTGCACAACAGCATCCACGACTACCTGATGTTCGCCTCGGTGCAGGCGCTGTCGCCGACCGGACGGTGCCGCCCGTTCGACGCCGCCGCCGACGGCATCGCGCTCGGCGAGGGTGTGGCGTGCGTGGTGCTCAAGCGGCTGGCCGAAGCCGAACGCGACGGCGACCGGATCTACGCGGTGATCAAGGGGATCGGCTCGGCCAGCGACGGGCGCTCGCTGGGGCTGACCGCGCCGCGGCCCGACGGGCAGCGCCGGGCGCTGGAGCGCGCCTACCGGATGGCCGGGATCTCACCGGCCGACGTGGGGCTGGTCGAGGCGCACGGCACCGGCACCGTGGTCGGGGATCGCACCGAGCTTGCGGTGTTGACCGAGATGTTCACCGCGGCCGGCACCCCGACCGGCAGCTGCACCCTGGGGTCGGTGAAATCGCAGATCGGGCATACCAAGTGCGCCGCCGGGATAGCCGGGTTGATCAAGACTGCGTGCGCGGTGCACACCGGGGTGCGTCCGCCGACCGGCCAGCTGCGGAATCCGAACCCGTACTGGGAACGCGGCCGCAGCCCGTTCTCCTTCGACATCGCCGCGCGGCCGTGGGCCTCATCGGCGCGCCGGGTCGCCGGGGTAAGCGGGTTCGGGTTCGGTGGCACGAACTTCCACGCCGTGCTCACCTCCTACGACGGGGCGCCCGAGCCCAGGCACGGGCTGGACGCGTGGCCGGCCGAGCTGTTCTTGTTCGCCGGTGCGGATCGGGCGGCGGCGGTCGCGGAGATGAACCGGCTGGCCGAGTTGCTTGCGGCCAATGACGCAGCAGGTCGGCCTTGGCGGCTGCGGGATATGGCCCGTACCGTGTGCGGCTGCCGTCGGGACCGGGTATGGGCCGCGGTGGTGGCCGACGACCTGGACGACCTCGCAACCAAAATGGACCGGGCCCGGACAGCCGCCGCAGCGGATGGTGTTTTCGTCGCGTCCGGCGATGGTGAGACGGCGGGTCAGGTCGCGTTCCTGTTTCCCGGGCAGGGCAGCCAACGCCCCGGTATGTTGGCCGACCTGTTCGTGGCGTTTCCGCGGCTGCGTCGATTCCTGGCGCTCGGCGACCGGTGGGCGGGCGTGATGTTCCCGCCAGCCGCGTTCGACAAAGCGGAGTCGGCGCGGCAGCGAGCGGCGCTGACCGACACCCGGGTCGCCCAGCCGGCGCTCGGAGTCGCCGGGCTGGCCATGCATGCGCTGCTCACCTCGCTCGGGGTGCAACCCGACCATCTCGGTGGTCACAGTTACGGTGAGCTGGTAGCTGTCGCTGCGGCCGGCGCTCTCGATCCCGCTGAGTTGCTGGAGCTCAGCGAGGCCCGTGGCCAGGCCATTCTCGCTGCCGCCGGGGCCGATCCCGGCACGATGGCCGCGGTCGCTGCGCCTGCGGAGCAGGTCCGGGCCGTGCTCGGGGATCGTCTGGTCGTGGTGGCCAACCACAACGCCCCCGCCCAGACGGTGATCTCCGGACCCACCCCAGCGGTGCAGACCGCACTGGATCGGCTCGCCAGCCTTGGGCTGACGGGCGCACTCATCCCGGTGGCGTGCGCTTTCCACAGTCCAGTGGTGGCCGATGCTACCTCGATCCTCGCCGCCGAGCTGGATCGCCGTACCGTCGACTCACCGCAGCTGCCGGTGTGGTCGAACACCACTGCCGCTCCATACCCGGCCGAGCCCACCGCCGTTCGGGAGACGCTGGCCAACCACGTCGCCCAGCCGGTCCGGTTCGTCGAGCAGGTCGAGGCGATGTATGCGGCCGGGGTGCGGATCTTCGTCGAGGCCGGCCCGGGCCGGGTGCTCACCCAACTAGTCGACACGATCCTTGCCGACAGGCCGCACTTGGCGGTCGCGACCGACGTACCGGGTGAGCCCGGGCTGCGGCGACTGCTGAAGGCGTTCGCCGAGCTGGCCGTCACCGGGATACCGGTCGATCCAGCCGCGCTGTTCCACGGCAGGGATGCGCACACGGTGTCGGCGTCGGCGGTGCCACGCCGCCCCGCCTGGGTGGTCAACGGTCACCTGGTCAAGACCACTGACGGGCAGTACCTGCCGGGTGGGTTGCGTCCTGCGAAACGGTTGCCTGCGCAGGACGCTGTCGAGCCCGCAACGGAGGACAGGCGGGACGCGGCTGTGCTGGAGTTTCTCCGAACCACCCGCGAGCTGGTCGCCGCGCAGCGCGAGGTGATGCTCGGCTACCTCGGCACCCCAACCCTGGCGCCCGCGGCATTGCCCGCTACCGCGTTGCCGCCTGCCGTGGTGCAGACCATTGTCCCTGATCAGATACTCGAAACCGATCCCGCCGAGGTGATCGAGCCGGCTGACCTGACACCCGAGGGGGTGATGGCCACCGTTCGGTCCCTGGTGAGCGAAAAGACCGGCTATCCGGTGGACATGCTCGAGGCTGACCTCGATCTGGAGGCGGACCTGAGTATCGACTCGATCAAGCGGACCGAGCTGATCGGTGTGCTCACCGACCAGCTCGGGCTGGCTCGTACCGGCGCGGCGCTGGATGAGTCGGTGATGGAAGAGCTGTCCCAGCTGCGGACGCTGCGCGGCATCGTCGACTGGATCACCAGCCGGACCGGCACACCGGCACAGGCCACACCACCTCATCGAACACGCCGCTACCTTGTCGAGGTCGCCGCGCTGCCCCCCCTGACCGGATCGCCCGACGCGTCGCTCGTCGGGCGCCAGGTCGCCATTGTCGGAGACGGGGTGGGCATCGCCCTGGAACTGTCCGTGCTGCTGGAACGGCGCGGCGCCAAGGTTCGGCTGCTGAGTCCGGACCAGCCCACCGAGGTGAGGGGGACCGATGCCCTCATCTATCTCGCCGCGCTGGACCGGGGCCGGGCACCGGTGCTGCCGGATGGGTTCACCGCGCTCCGAGACGCCATCCTCTGCGGGGTCGGCCAGCTGATTGTGGTCACCGGCTCGGGTGGCAGGTTCGGGCGGGCACACAACCCCAACGGCGTCGCCGGGGTCGGGCTGCCCGGCCTGGTCCGTACGATTGCCCGCGAGTTCCCGGACCGCCTCGTGCGAGCCGTCGACGTGGACTCCAAAGAGGAGCCGGTCCACATCGCCCGGCAGCTGCTCGCGGAACTCGCCAACCCCGACGCCCCCACCGCGGTGGGCTACGCGGCCGGAGAGCGGGTCACGCTGAAACTCACCTCGGCCCCGCTGAGTCTGGACAGATCTACCGGGTTCGGGCTCGGGCCGGATTCGGTGGTGCTGCTCACCGGCGGCGCCCGCGGCATCACCGCCCAGGTCGCGATCGGTCTGGCCCGGGCCGGCAGGGGTCACCTAGAGCTGGTCGGCCGCACTCCGCTGCCGGTCGGCGATGAGGACCCGGTGACCGCCGCGGCGACCGATCGGATCACGTTGCGGCGAGTACTGGCGCAAAGCGGGGACCGCAAGCCGGCCGAGATCGAAGCTGCGGCCAGCCGGATCCTCGCGCAGCGGGAGATTCGGGCCACGCTGACCAAGCTGACTGGGGTAGCCGCCTCCGTCCGCTACTCCGCCGTCGACGTGCGGGATCCGGTGGCGGTCAGCGCCCTGGTGGACGGCGTGTATCGCCGGTATGAGCGGCTGGACGGGATCGTGCACGGTGCCGGGGTACTGGCCGACCGGCTGCTCGCCGACAAGACATCCGAGGGGTTCACCGAAGTGTGGACGACCAAGGTCGATGGGGCGCGAGCATTGGTGAGCGCGGCCCGGGACGACCTCGGCTTCCTGGTGTTGTTCAGCAGCGTGTCGGGAGTGTTCGGCAACCGTGGGCAGGCCGACTACGCCGCCGCCAACGACGCGCTGGACACGCTGGCGCGGATCTGGGCCAGGCGGGCCAGCGGCCGGGTGGTCGCGGTCGACTGGGGGCCCTGGGCAGCACCCGACGACGGAACCGGGATGGTCTCCGCCGAGCTGAAGCACGAGTACGAGCGGCGCGGCATCGGGTTGATCGAACCCAGCGACGGCGTCGGGTGTCTGCTCGCCGAGCTGGCCGGCGGCACCGATTCCCAAGTGGTGTACATGTGCTCTGACCCGGCGGACTTCGAGGTCGGACAGGATGGCTGAACCGATCGAGGTGGCCATCGTGGGGATGGCCGCGGTCTTCCCCGGAGCCCCGGACGCCCCGACGTACTGGCGCAACATCGTGGGTCGCCTGGACGCCATCTCGGCCGTGCCCGAGGGGCGCCTGGACCCGGCGTACCATGACCCGGAGGGCTGGCGATCGCCCGCCTCCGACCGGATCTACGCCTGGCGGGGCGGCTTCGTCGACGACCCTGCCGCCTTCGACCCGCTCCGGTTCGGGATGATGCCGATGGCGGTGCCGCACGCCGAGCCCGACCAGCTGATGGCACTGCAGATCGCGGCCGACGCGATCGAGGATGCCGGAGGCGCGGCCCGCCTGCCCGACCGGGACCGGGTCGGGGTAGTGCTCGGACGCGGCGGCTATCTGGGTGCCGGGGTCGTCCGGCTGGAACAGCGGGTGCGCACCGCCCGCCAGCTGGTGGCCGTCCTAGAACAGCTACTCCCCGAAGTGGAGCGGGAAAGGTTGGAGGAGGTCCGCAGGGCCTTCACCAATCAGCTTGGTCCCGAGCAGCCGGAGGCGGCGATCGGCCTCGTACCCAATCTGGCCGCTTCCCGTATCGCGAACCGTCTGGATCTGTGTGGTCCCGCCTATACCGTCGACGCAGCCTGCGCATCGTCGCTGATCGCAGTGGACCACGCGGTCCGTGAGCTCTCCAGCGGCCGATGCGACCTGGTGCTGGCCGGCGGGGTGCACCACAGCCATGACATCACGCTGTGGAGCGTCTTCTCGCAGCTGCGGGCGCTCAGTCCCAGTGAGTGCATCCGACCGTTCAGCCGGCACGCCGACGGTGTGCTGATCGGTGAGGGCACTGGTGTGGTAGTCCTGAAACGCCTCGATGATGCGCTGCGGGACGGTGACCGGGTCTACGCGGTGGTCCGGGGGACCGGCGTGGCAGGGGACGGCCGGGCGACCACTTTGATGGCACCGCAGTCCGGAGGCCAGGTCCTGGCCATCCGCCAGGCCTGGCAAGCGGCCGGACTGGATCCGCAGGCTCCTGGAGCGGTCGGACTGATCGAGGCCCACGGCACAGCCACCCCGGCCGGTGACGACGCTGAGCTCAGCACGCTGCAGGAGGTGTTTGGGGAGGACCCGGCCGCAGGGATTATCGGCCTTGGCTCGGTGAAGT
>DASYIL010000038.1:0-2551 GCA_035997545.1 Pseudonocardiaceae bacterium | reverse complement strand
GACCTGGGCTCCCTCAGCGCCCAATTGGCCGCATTTGACCTATCCGATCCGCTAGGCCAGCTGCCTCCCGGCTGCGGAACTGTCCGAACAGCACCACATCTGACGAGTTCCGCGGCCCGGCCTCGCTGATTCAGCGTGGGGTCCAGCCCAACGAGATGGCGATCACTGGAACTTCCACCGTCGAGCGCCGCGCCCGTCAGGGTAGGTTCTTCAAGGCGTCCGGCACGTTGTCGGCGAAGATGAAGTGCTGTCGCAGTCCGGTGGCCTCCAGTGCCAGGTTGGCGGTCCGGGAGTTACACACCAATCGCAGGTCGCGGTCTTCGCGAGTAGCGAGTTCGTTGGCCTCGAACAGCACGGACAGCCCGGCAGATCCCAAGAACCGCACACCATCAAGGTGCACCACCACGACTTGGGCAACGACCAGCTGCGCGGTCAGAAAGGTGGCCAGTTCCGGTGCGCTCAGCGCATCGATCTCGCCCACGACGGTGACCACGCGAGCGTCAGGTCCGTGCTCGGCCACCTGCAGACCCAGGATGTCGGTGGGGAAGTTTCTACTCACGCTCCGCACGATATGGGGCAGGTTACGGAGAGGCGCCACGCGGCCGGTTGGCGTCGCTGATCGGTGTCATCTAGTCGGTGTGCGGCAGCCGGCCGCCAACGCCGCGAGATTGTCGCGATCGTTGCGAGCCAGCCAGTTCGGAGGGAGCGACCTGATCCCGGCGGGCGCGCTTCGGCATAAACGCTGATCGGCCGTGCGTCCGCTTGCCGTGGCGTGTCGCTGCGCGCCGCTGACCTGCGACGACGCGCCGGTGTGGATCGACCCGTCCGAACTCGTGGCGCCGCTTCCGCTGACGGTTCGCAGAGGCTGCCGGAGGCATCAGTGCTGTTCATCGTGCCGGCGGCCGGTCGCGTGACCTTGGGATGCCGAGTACAGGATCGTCACGACCAGGGACGGGAACCGGCATGCTTCCCTGTTGGTGTCCATGGCTGGCTGAGCAAGCGGTGATGGTGTTAACCAGCGGGGAGGCGACCATGACTTCAGTTCCGACCCTTGTACTCGTGCACGGGCGTGGCACGGCCCCCTGGTGCTGGGAGCTGCTGATCGAGCAGCTCAGCGGCGTTGAACTCCGTGCGGTCGCTTTGTCGAGCAGTGGCAGCGATCCATCCAAGCTGGGAGATCTGTATCAAGCTGGGAGATTGTATGACGATTCTGCCCGCGTGTAGGGCGAGTGGTCCCCAAACCGCACCATGTCGGCCCCGTGCGATGGCGTGCCGGGTGTCGTGACGCCTTTCCGATGCCTGGCGACCACTGATGATCTTGCACGCTGGGAGCCGTGTGGCATCCCGTCGGCCTGGCGTAGCCGGACCACGCGGCTCCCCGGAGGCAGCATCCCACCCAACCGCCAGCCGAGCTTGCAAGGCCTGCCCCCGGGAAGCCGCGTGGTAGCGCTCCGGGAGGTCGAAGGGATGCCACACCCAACCATCCAACCGAACTGGGCTTGGCGCTTATGCCGGCCATCCCGAAGACCTGCCCGCCCGGCGAGGGCGCATTTTGGGTTGTGCTGGTTGTGGCACTGCACTTGGAGATGCAACGCCGCTTGGAGACCCCGGCCATAGGTTTAGCGGTCGGAACGGCCGGTGGCCGGCGGGCACGTCGGGTGACGTTGGGTGGCACGGCCTGTATCCAACTTGTACCGGGGCCGCCCCCGGATCTGTCGTGATCTCTTCGGCGCCTATCTGTCAAGTGGATCTTGTTGTCGGGTTGTAGTGTTCGGTGTCGGCGGGTCCGGGAAGTGGCTTGTCCGAAGAGTCGGTGGTAGGGGTTGAGCCGGCCGCGCTGGATTGTGTAGTCGCCCCCGGGTGTCCTCCCGGGCCCGCCGCGGTGTCGTGCGCGTCGCGTACGAGGCGGCGGTAGACAGCGTCGGACAGGCGCCGCTTCAGGCATCGCAGCGCTTCCCGGTGGCTTTTGCCAGCGGCGCGTTTGCCCTGGTAGTGGGCACGACCAGCGGTGTTATGGCTGATCTGGGTGATGGCCATGATGTGCAAGCAATGGTTGCGTTGGCGGTCTCCCGGCACGGGACAGCCGGTGGCGGACGACGTCACCGGAGGACACTTCGAGTCGAGCCGGCGGATCTCGGTGATCAGGTCCCTGGCCAGCTGCCGCAGGGTGCGCAGCATCGGAGTCCGTGGCCGCACCGTGCGCAGCAACTGAGCCGCGGTGTCGGCGCTCAGGCCAGTGGGCGCGCCGGCCGGGATGAGCTGGGTCAGCAGTACGTGCAGCCGGTTGATGGTCTGGGTCCGGGTCTTGACCAGGTCATCGCGGTGCTCGACCAGGGTGCGCAGCGCGATGACCGCCTCGTCGATGGCGACTGTGTGCAAGCTGGTTGCGGACAGCGCGGCGATGCCCACCGAGGTGGCGTCAGCGGCGTCGGTCTTGCGGCGTGTCCGGTGGACAGCAACCGGACCCGGGCGGCGAGCTTGGCCGGCACGTCCACCGCGGCGATGCCATCTCCAGACCGGCGGGCAGCCAGCGGGGCACCTAACCCACCCG
>DASYIL010000037.1:0-1802 GCA_035997545.1 Pseudonocardiaceae bacterium | reverse complement strand
GCACAGCCCGCCCGGCGCCGGCACCACCATGCACGTAACCCTGCCCCTCACCGCTCCCACCCGGGCCGGGTAGCTGTGAAGTTTATGCCGGGCCGTACGGTCGAAGCCTCCGGGCACTCTGAGTGTTGTTTAGTCCAGATGTTGATCAGGCGATCGTCGCGGCGGCCGGGTCACCCGTTACACCCCCAACCGAATCCGCCCGATAAGTGGCTCTACGCCACTAAGCGTGGTAGCTGGCTTCTGATCGGGGTGGCGCGGGTAGTGTCCCAGTCGACGCCGCAGTGCAGCAGGAGGCGGAGCCGATAGTTGTCGAAGTTGCGAAATCCGTGCCCGACCCGCTTGATCTTTTTGATCAGCAGGTTGACCGCCTCGGTCGGCCCGTTCGAGACGCGCCCGGTGTCGAAGTAGGCCAGGAACTCGGCGTGCCAGGAGTCGATCGTGCGGGCCAGGCGGGTCAGCTCGGGGACATCGGCGTCGGCGCAGTAGGCCAGCCATCGGTAGAGCCCCTGTTGGGCGCGGTCCCGGTCCGCGGCGTGATAGATCAGCCGCAGCTCCTGGGCGGCGACCCAGGCGCGGGCGAGCTGCTCATCGGTAGTGTCGCCGGCGTCCAGGCCGGCGAGCAGCCGGGCCCAGGACCTCTCGGAGTGGTGGTCGTAGCGGCGGCGCAGTAGCCGGCGGATGCCGTAGAGCGGATCGCCGGTGCGGCCGCGGTGTCCGGTCTGCTCCTGCTGGATCCGGCGGCGGACGTCGTCGACGGCGGCGAACCCGAGCCGGACGACGTGGAAGGCATCGAGCACCCGCACCGCGTCGGGCAGCGCACTGCGCAGCGCGCTGGCATAGCCGCGGTAGGGGTCCAGCGCCGCGGTCGCGATCCCGCTGCGCCATGCCGGGTCTTGGGCATTCATCCAGCTCAGCAGCGCCGATGCGCTGCGGCCTGGGACTACATCGAGCAAGCGGGCGGGCCCGCGGCCGCGGGTCAGATCAACGACACCGGTCACGAAGCTGGTCGAGCGGGTCGCGGCGGCGGCCTGGAATGCGGTCTCGTCCACCCCGACCGCGTCGATGTCGGCGAGTCGGTCAGGGTCGTCCACCCGGTGGGTGCCATGCTCGCGGACCGCGGTCATCGCGGTGCGCCAGCCGATGCCCAAGTCGCGGGCCACGGCCGCGACCGGGGCGCCGTCCTCGCCTACCCGGCGGCAGATCTCCGCGCGGGCCCGGCCGGTCAGCGACGCCCGCGGCGCGATCACCGGGCTGGTCTCGGTCCAGGTCCTTTTCGGGCAGAGCGGGTGTGGACACCGCCAGACCCGCTTGATCCACACCAATGTCACCGGCCGCCCGCCCGAGGGCAGGTCTCGCACCCATACCGGTCGCCGATCATGCAGCTGTGCCACTGCCGCGCAGGTCGGGCAGCCCACCAGATCGGCCGTGGTCTCGATCGCCTGCTCGAGCTCACCGTCATGCTCCGACACGGCCAGCACGACGAAGCCCGCCATGCCCAACATCGCCGCCGCCGCACTACTCTCTCGTTCCACCTGGGGCCTCCGCTTCGTGTCCTCAACACCACGGATCATGAGGCCCCAGGCCCATGCTCAGGCCCAGGTTGAAGATCGTGTTCTACAGCGGCACACCACGCTCAGAGACGAAGAGCCCGAAAGAGAGCCGTCGGGGGAATCGCCTCGCCGACCGGCAAACGTTTCACGGCGACTCAAGCGTTCACTCGCCCGGCGGTCCACGACCGCAGGCCCGCCCGATGCTAGTGAGAAGATTGCTGATCATTACCCGCGATATTCGCCTTATACGGC
>DASYIL010000036.1:0-17166 GCA_035997545.1 Pseudonocardiaceae bacterium | reverse complement strand
CTCAAGCTGGCGTTCAAGGAGGACATCACGCCGGCCCTGGCTGACCGCTGGGTGTACGTCCTGGCCCCGGTGATCTCCGCGGTCACGGCGTTCACGGCCTTCTCGGTTATCCCGCTCGGTGGTGAGGTGTCGATCTTCGGTGAGCGCACCGTGCTGCAGGTCACCGACCTGCCCGTCGGGGTGCTCGTGGTGCTGGCCTGCTCCTCGCTGGGCGTCTACGGGATCGTGCTGTCCGGCTGGGCTTCGGGGTCGCCCTACCCGCTGCTGGGCTCGCTTCGCTCGGCTGCCCAGGTGATCTCCTATGAGATCGCCCTCGGGATGTCGATCGTCGCGGTGATCCTGTACGCGGGCTCGCTGTCCACGGCGGACATCGTGGCCGCGCAAGCGCAGCAGTGGTGGTTCGTGTTCCTGCTGTTCCCCAGCTTCGCGGTGTTCGTCGTAGCGATGGTGGGCGAGACCAACCGCGCGCCCTTCGACTTGCCCGAGGCAGAGTCGGAGCTGGTCGGTGGTTTCCACACGGAGTACTCGTCGCTGAAGTTCGCGCTGTTCTTCCTCGCCGAGTACGTCAACATGGTCACCGTCTCGGCGATGGCGACCACGCTGTTCCTGGGCGGTTGGCACGCTCCGTGGCCGCTGGCCGGCGGGCCGCTGGACAGTGGCTGGTGGGGTCCGCTGTGGTTCATCGGCAAGACATTGGCGTTCCTGTTCGTGTTCATCTGGCTTCGGGGCACCCTGCCCCGGCTGCGTTACGACCAGTTCATGGAACTGGGCTGGAAGGTGCTGGTGCCGGTCAGCCTGGTGTGGATCGTGGTGGTCTCCGGCGTTCGTGCGCTGCGCAACACGGACATCACCGGGACCGAGATACTCGTGGTCGGCGGCATCCTGCTGGGTGTCCTGGTGCTCATCGCTTTCCTGCTGCCCGAGCGCAAGCCCGCGGAGCCCAACCACCAGGTGCCCACCGCCGGCTCGGACTACCCGCTGCCCCCGCTGGACCTGGTGGTGCCGACACCGCCGCCCCGGCGCGCTGCAGTGACTCCTAGCGGGTCGCCGATAACGCAGGAGGACGGTCATGGGACTACTTGATCCGGTCAAGGGATTCGGGGTCACCTTCTCGACGATGTTCAGGAAGGTCGTGACCGAGGAGTATCCCGAGGTCAAAAAGATCACCGCACCGCGATTCCACGGCCGCCATCAGCTCAACCGGCACCCGGACGGGCTGGAGAAATGTGTGGGGTGCGAGCTGTGCGCCTGGGCCTGCCCGGCGGACGCGATCTACGTCGAGGGCGCGGACAACACTGCAGAGGCCCGCTACTCGCCCGGGGAGCGCTACGGCGAGATATACCAGATCAACTACCTGCGCTGCATCGGCTGCGGCCTGTGCATCGAGGCCTGCCCGACTCGCGCGCTGACCATGACCAACGACTACGAGGTGGCCAACGACAACCGCCAGGACCTCATCTACACCAAGGAGGACCTGCTCGCCCCGCTGCTGCCCGGGATGGAGGCCCCCCCCCACCCGATGCGGTTGGGCAACAGCGAAGAGGATTACTACGTGCAAGGCCCGACCCTGGAGCGGCGCTCGGGCGCGGTAGGCGAGGAGGAGCTGTGAGCACCCCGGGCTTCCTGCTCGCGCAGCTACCCCTGGTGCCGCCGCTGCCTACCCCGGTGTCGACCGACACCATCGGCATCGGGGAGACCATCGCGTTCTGGATCCTGGGTCCGCTCGCGCTGGCCGGCGGGTTGGCGATGGTGTTCGCCCGCAACGCGGTGCATTCGGCGCTGTGGCTGGCGCAAGCCATGCTGTGCCTGGGCGCACTGTACATGGTCCAGCAAGCGCCGTTCCTGGGTTTCGTGCAGATCATCGTCTACACCGGCGCGATCATGATGTTGTTCCTGTTCGTGCTGATGCTGGTAGGCAAGGAAAGCGACGACTCGGTGGTCGAGGTGCAGCGCGGTCACCGGGTCGCCGCTGCGCTGGCCGGGATCGGGCTGGCCGTGCTGCTGGTAGCGATGCTGGGCCAGGCCTTTACCGGGGTCCCCGCAGCGGGGCTGGTCGGAGTCAATACCACCGGTGGCGGCAACGTCGCCAACCTCGGCCGCGTGCTGTACACCAAATACCTGTTCCCGTTCGAGCTCACCTCCGCGCTGCTGATCACCGCCGCGGTAGGCGCGATGGTGCTGACATTCACCGAGCGCACCAAGGAAGGTAGGTTGACCCAGCGGGAGCGGGTGGAGGCCCGGATCTGCGGCACGCGACCCTCCCCACTGCCCGGCCCCGGCGTCTTCGCCACCATCAACTCGGTGGCCACTCCGGCTCTGCTGCCGGATGGTTCGGTGGCCCCCGAGTCGCTGTCCGAGCTGCTGGAGTCCGCCAACCGCGAGCGTCTGGACGACGACCTGCGCAGCGTTGCGGGTGCTGGTTCAGTTCCTGACGCTCGCGCCTTGCGCGGGCCGGCGGTGCCACCTACCCCACCCGAGGAGGGGGGCCAGTGACGCCGACGTATTACTTGCTGCTGTCGGCGCTGCTGTTCACCATCGGCGCGGTCGGTGTGCTGGTGCGCCGCAACGCCGTGGTGGTGTTCATGTGTATCGAGCTGATGCTCAACGCGGTGAACCTGACCCTGATCACCTTTTCCAGGATCAACGGCACCCTGGATGGGCAGATCATGGCGTTCTTCGTGATGGTCGTGGCCGCCGCCGAGGTGGTGGTGGGCTTGGCCATCATTATGGCGATCTTCAAGACGCGCAGGTCGGCCTCGGTCGACGACGCCAACCTGCTCAAATACTGACCCTCAGGGGCTCTGCCCGCTCAAGCGGCCCCTCAAGCACCCACCCCGAGACGCAAGGAGCTTCGCCGAATGGAACCAAGCGTCGCGAGCGGGCTCGCGTCGTACGCCTGGCTGCTCGTCGCGCTGCCGGCCTTCGGCGCTCTGGTGCTGCTGGTCGGTGGCCGCCGGACCAACGCGTGGGGCCACCTGCTGGGCTGCGCGACGGTGCTCGCGGCTTTCGGCTACGGCGTGGTGCTGTTCTTTGAGTGGCTCGGCTTCAGCGCCGAGGAACGGACCCGGGAGCTGGATCTGGGCACCTGGTTCGCGGTCAACTCCCTGCAGGTCGACTACGGCCTGCGGCTGGACCCGCTGTCGCTGACCTTCGTGTTGCTCATCACCGGCGTCGGCGGATTGATCCACATCTACTCGATCGGTTATATGGCGCACGATCCTGGGCGGCGCCGGTTCTTCGGGTACTTGAACCTATTCGTTGCGGCGATGCTCGTGCTGGTGCTGGCGAACAACTTCGTCACGCTCTACCTCGGCTGGGAAGGCGTGGGTCTGGCCTCCTACCTGCTCATCGGCTGGTACCAAGATCGCCCGAGTGCCGCGACGGCGGCGAAGAAGGCCTTCCTGATGAACCGGGTCGGCGACGTCGGCCTGGCCCTGGGGATCTTCATGATCTGGCGGTCACTGGGCACCGTGCAGTTCTCCGAGGTGTTCGCCCGCGCCGGGCAGATCGGTGGGCCCACCCTGCTGGCGATCACCCTGCTGCTGCTGCTCGGGGCCTGCGGCAAGTCCGGCCAGTTCCCGCTGCAGTCCTGGTTGCCCGACGCTATGGAGGGTCCGACCCCGGTCTCCGCGCTGATCCACGCCGCGACGATGGTGACCGCCGGGGTGTACCTGATCGCCCGGTGCCACCCGCTGTATGACCTCACCGCGACCGGCCGGCTGGCCGTCGCGCTGATCGGGTTGATCACCCTGCTGATCGGGTCGATCATCGGCTGCGCCTACGACGACATCAAAAAGGTGCTGGCCTACTCCACGGTCAGTCAGATCGGCTACATGATCCTCGCCGTCGGGCTGGGCCCGGCCGGTTACGCGCTGGGCATCGCGCACCTGCTCACCCACGGCTTCTTCAAAGCGGCGCTATTCCTCGGCGCCGGCTCGGTCATGCACGCCATGCACGACGAGATCGACATGCGCCGGATGGGCGGCCTCGCGCGGCACCTGCCGATCACCTTCGCCATCTTCACCTCGGGCTATCTGGCGCTGATCGGGTTCCCATTCCTGTCCGGCTACTACTCCAAGGATGCGATCATCGAGGCCGCGTTCGGCGCGGGTGGCTGGCAGAGCTGGACCTTCGGCGGTCTCGCGATGCTGGCCGCCGGGATCACCGCCTTCTACATGACCCGGCTGTTACTCATGACGTTCTTCGGTGAGGAGCGCTGGCGCAACCTCCGCACCCCCGACGGCCAGCCCTACCACCCGCACGAGTGTCCGCCGGTGATGTGGGTGCCCATGGTGCCGCTGGCGATCGGCTCGCTCGTCGCCGGCTACTTCCTGATCTCAGGCGAGCGGTTGGTGCACTGGTTGGAGCCGTCGGTGGGACCACTGGTGCACGGTCCGGCGGCGCCGTTCCCGGTCGAGTTGGTCCCGCTGTTCACCGTGCTGGTCTCCGCGGCCGGTGTGCTGGTGGCCTGGTTGGTCGTCGGCAAGCAGCGGGTGCCTGTGCAACGGCCGAAGCGGGTCTCGCTGCCGGTGGCCGCGGCCAGGGCCGACCTCTACGCCAACGCGATCAACGAGGCACTCATCGCCCGGCCCGGCACCTGGCTCACCCGGGCGCTGGTGTTCGTGGACAACAAGGGCGTCGACGGGGTGGTCAATGGCACCGCGGCGCTGCTCGGTGGCACGTCAGGTCGGCTGCGCCGGCTACAGACCGGATTCGTGCGCAGCTACGCGCTGGGCATGTTGGGAGGCTCGGTCGTGGTGATCGCCTTGCTGCTGATGGTGAGCTACTCATGAGCGTGGTGCCAACCGGTGGCGGCCTGCTGCTGGCGATGCTGCTGCTGCCCCTGGTGGGCAGCGCGGTGGTCGCGCTGTTCCGTTCCGCACCGGTCGCGGCCAAGGCCACTGCGCTGGCGTTCGCGCTGGGTGAGCTGGTGCTGGCCGCCTTGACTTGGTCGGCGTACCAGCCGGGGGGTGGGCGGCTGCAGCTGCTGCTGTCCACCGAATGGATCCCGGCCTTCGGGGCTCGCTTCGCGCTCGGCGTAGACGGCATCGCGCTGGTGATGATCGCGCTGCTCGCGGTGCTGGTGCCGATCGTAATGGGGTCGTCCTGGGCCGACAAGCTGCCCGAGGGCCGCACCGCGGCGGGTTTCTACGCCCTGCTGCTGGCCACCCAGTCGATGATGATCGGGGTTTTCGCTGCTACTGACGTGTTCCTGTTCTACCTGTTCTTCGAGGTCATGCTGGTGCCGATGTACTTCCTGATCGGCCGTTTCGGCGGGCCGCGACGGCAGTACGCGGCGGTGAAGTTCTTCCTGTACTCGCTGCTGGGCGGGCTGGTCATGCTGGCCAGCGTGATCGGCGTGTTCGTGGTGAGCGCGAACCGGCTCGGCCAGGGCACCTTCGACTGGGCCACCCTGGTGCGCATCTCCGGAAGCATCCCGCAGAGCACCCAGATCTGGCTGTTCCTCGGGTTCTTCGTGGCCTTCGCGATCAAGGCGCCGCTGGTGCCGCTGCATACCTGGCTGCCCGACGCCGGTGCGGAGGCCCCGGTGGGCGCCGGTGTGTTGCTGGTCGGCGTGATGGACAAGGTCGCCATTTACGGTTTCCTGCGCTACTGCCTGCCGCTGTTTCCCGAAGCGTCGCGCGCACTGGCCCCGCTGGTGTTGCTGCTCGCCGTCGTCGGGATCATCTACGCCGCGTTGCTCGCCGTCGGCCAGTCCGACATGAAGAGGTTCGTGGCTTACACCTCGGTGGCGCACTTCGGCTTCATCGGGCTGGGGGTCTTCGCCTTCTCCACTCAGGCTCAGGCCGGTGCGGTGCTGTACATGGTCAACCACGGCATCTCCACCGGGATGCTGTTCATTGTGGTCGGGATGCTGATGGCCCGTGGTGGTTCGCGGCTGATCAGCGACTACGGCGGGGTGGCGGCGCTGGCTCCAGTGCTGGCCGGGATGACGCTGCTCGCCGGGCTGTCCTTGCTGGCGCTGCCCGGCACCAACTCGTTCGTTTCGGAGTTCCTGGTGCTTATCGGCTCTTACCCGCGCCAGCCGGTGTTCACGATCATCGCTACTGCGGGGATCATCCTGGCCGCGCTGTATGTGTTGTGGTTCTACCAACGGGTCATGCAGGGTCCCGTGCGGGGCGCGGCCGTGGTCGGGGCTCTGGACGGCCCGGGGACCGCGACGGCGCCGGAGATGGCGATGCAACGCGCGCGCGCCAAGTTCCCCGATCTGTCTATCCGCGAGGTCGCTGTGCTGGCGCCGCTGGTGGCGCTCATCCTGTTGCTCGGGTTCTTCCCGCAGCCGGTGTTGGATGTGATCAACCCGTCGGTCGGGGCCACGCTCACCGAGGCCGGCCTGACCGACCCGGTCGTCGGGCAGGGAGGCAACTGAGGTGCTGGTCGACGGATTGCTGGGCGGAGGATTTGCCGCGCAGGTCCAGCACGTGCAGGCGCCTGCGGTCGACTACGGGGCGATCGCGCCGGTGCTGGTGGTGCTCGGGGGGGCGTGCATCTCCGTGCTGGTGGAGGCCTTCGTGCCGCGCTCCGCGCGGTGGTCGGCCCAGGTGGTCCTGTCTCTGCTCACGCTGGGGGCGGCCGGTGCAGCGCTGGGCGTGCACCTGTACTCCTTCTCCCGGGGCGGAGGGACCGTCGTGACGCTGGCCGGGACGATGGCCGTCGACGGCCCCGCCCTGTTCCTGTGGGGCACGCTGCTGGCGCTGGGTCTGGGAGCCGTGCTGCTCATCGCGGATCGGACGGTCGAACCCGGGGGTGCGTTTACCGCCGACGCCGCGGTGCGTCCTGGCACCGCAGCCGATCGTGCGCAGCTGGGGGGCACCTCGACGGCCACCGTCATGCAGACCGAGGTCTTCCCGCTGTTCCTGTTCTCCCTCGGCGGGATGATGGTCTTCACCGCGGCCAACGACCTGCTCACCATGTTCATCGCGCTGGAAGTGCTCAGCCTGCCGCTGTACCTGATGGCCGGGCTGGCCCGGCGCCGCCGGCTGCTGTCCCAGGAGGCGGCGGTCAAGTACTTCCTCTTAGGAGCGTTCTCCTCGGCTTTTTTCCTGTACGGGGTGGCGCTGTTGTATGGCTACGCGGGTTCGGTCACCCTGTCCGCGATCGCCGACGCATCCGCCGGCACCGACCGGTCGGAGACCCTGCTGCTCGGCGGGCTCGCGTTGCTGCTGATCGGACTGCTGTTCAAGGGCTCGGTCGGGCCGTTCCACACCTGGACCCCGGACGTCTACCAGGGCGCGCCGACGCCGGTGACGGCGTTCATGGCGGCCTGCACGAAGGTCGCCGCCTTCGGCGGCATCCTGCGGGTGCTGACCGTGGCGTTCGCGAGCACCCGCTGGGAGTGGCGCGGCTTGCTGTGGGGCGTCGCGATCGTCTCGATGGTGATTGGCGTGGTGCTGGGACTGACCCAGACCGACATCAAGCGCATGATCGCCTACTCGTCCGTGGCACACGCCGGCTTCCTGCTGGTCGGTGCGATTGCGCTGACCACCCAGGGTCTGTCCGGCACAATGTTCTACCTACTCGCCTACGGCTTCACCACGCTGGCCGCGTTCGGTGTGGTCACGTTGGTGCGCAACGCAGACGGCGAGGCGACTCACCTGTCCCAATGGGCCGGGCTGGCCAAGCGCTCGCCGTTGACCGCCGCGGTTTTCGCCTTCCTGCTGTTCGCACTCGCCGGTATCCCGCTGACCAGCGGGTTCACCGGTAAGTTCGCGGTGTTCAGCGCTGCCGTGGCGGACGGGATGGCGCCCCTAGTGGTGGTGGCATTGGTGGCCAGCGCGGTGGCCGCGTTCTTCTACTTGCGGGTGGTAGTACTGATGTATTTCAGTGAACCTGCTCCTGACGGTCCGACGGTGAGCGTGCCTGGGGCCTTCACCACCGCCGCGATCACCCTTGGCGTGGTGATCACCCTGCTGCTCGGGGTGCTGCCCACCTTCGCCCTGAGCTGGGCCGCGCTCGGCGTGTTCGCCTCCTGATCCGGTGATGAACGGGTCGACATCCGAGCAGCTCGCTGGTGTGGAGCTGGCCGACCCGGCGTTGCGGGTCGCCCTGGAGCGCGGTCTGCAGGAGGTCGAGGAGCTGCTGCACCGGGAGGTGCAGAGTGAGTTCCGCTTCCTCACCGAGACCTCGCTGCACCTGGTCGACGCCGGAGGCAAGCGGTTCCGTCCGCTGTTCACACTGCTTGCCGGGCAGTTCGGGCGGGACCGGGACACGGGGTGGATGCCGGACGTGGTGCGCGCAGCTGCGGTCGTGGAGCTGGTCCATCTCGCCACGCTCTATCACGACGATGTGATGGACGAGGCCACCATGCGCCGGGGGGCGGTGAGCGCGAACGCCCGATGGGACAACACGGTCGCGATCCTCACCGGCGACTTCCTGTTCGCGCACGCCTCCCGGCTGGTCGCCGACCTCGGACCGGACGCGGTGCGGATCATCGCCTGCACCTTCGCAGAGCTGGTCACCGGCCAGATGCGCGAGACCCTGGGCCCTGTTGAGGGCGACGATCCGGTGGCGCACTACCTGGCGGTGGTCGCGGAGAAGACCGGCTCGCTCATCGCGACCGCGGGCCGCTACGGCGCGATGTTCTCTGGTGCTTCCCAGGAGCGAATCGACGCGCTGCGCCGGTTCGGCGAGAAGATCGGCACCGCGTTCCAGATCTCCGACGACATCATCGATATCGCCTCGCCGGCCGACCAGTCCGGCAAGACGCCGGGGACCGACCTGCGCGAGGGGGTCCGGACCTTGCCGATGCTCTACGCGCTGGCCGATCATTCTCCGGGTGTCGACCGGCTCCGCGTCCTGCTGGCCAGCCCGCTCACCGATGACACGCTGATCGCCGAGGCGTTGCACCTGCTGCGCAGCTCGCCGGGCCTAGACCGGGCGGTGGCTGCACTGCGCTCCTACACCAACTCGGCCCGCGCCGAACTCGCAGTCCTCCCCGCCGGCCCCGCCCGAGACGCCCTAACCTCAGTCACTACCTATCTAGCCGCCCGCACCGCCTGACCGCCCCACAGACTGCACGGGGTGAGACTGCACGGGGTGAGACTGCAGGGGTGACCATGCCTGGTCAGTGGGAGCGGGGTGTGGTGGTCGAGCGGGCGAATGCTTCGGAACGTAGTGAGGCGAGCTGGGGGGCCGTCTCGTAGGACACCGCGTCGGCGTGCGTGGGCATCACGGCGGTGGCCCGCAGGGCGGCCTTGGTGGCGACCACGAGATCGCGGGGAGCCGCGGCGGCCCGGCGCGCGAGATCGACCGCGGCGGCCACCACCGCGTCGTGCGCGGCGGGCGAGCGGGGGTCGTCGTCCACCTCGATCACGCGGTAGGCCAGCCCGGTGCGTACCGCCTCCAGGGCGTCCAGCGGCTCACCGAACAGCGTCATCGCTGCGGCTGTCTGGGCACCGGCAGCGCGTTGCACCAGCCACGTCATGCCTCCGCCGGGATGGATGCCCAGCTGCAGGAAGCGAGCGTCGAAGGACGCGCCGGGGCCGGCCAGTCGCAGGTCGCAGGCCAGTGCCAGGTTGAGCCCGGCGCCCACTGCGGGCCCGTTGACGGCGGCGATGGTGGGCAGCGCGGCATTCGCCACGGCTAGAAAACCGGCGTAGATGCGGTGCAGGTCGGTGGCCGAGCCGGACTTACCGGCGGCAGCGATCGCGCCGAGATCCCCCCCGGCGCAGAACGCGGGCGGGGCGCCGGTGACCACGATGGCGTGCACTGACTCGTCGCTGTCGCACGCTGCGACAGCGCGAGCCAGTCGATCGGACAGGTCGAGGGTCAGGGCATTACGGCGAGCCGGATCGGACACCGTCACCACAGCGACGGCGCCCCGCCGTTCCACGAGTACATCCATGGTTGTGAGTGTGTAGCAGTGGTCTGATTGTCGGCTCCGCCGACGGTGTCCTAGCCGCTCAACGCCACTCACGAGGGCGCTAGCCCCCGATCGATCAGGGTGGAGAGCACCACGGTGGAGACCGTCCGGTCCACGAAATCCACCGCCCGGAGCCGTTCAAGCGCGGTTTCCAGGTGCGCGATGCCCCCGGCGCGCAGGTGCACGATCGCGTCCGCCGCCCCGGACACCGTGTAGGCCGCCACCACCTCGGGCAGCGGCAGCAGACCAGCCCGGATCTGGGTGGGGGACACGTTGTCGCGGCAGTGCACCTCGACAAAGGCCTCGGTGCCCCAGCCCAGCGCCTCGGGGTCGACCACGGCGGTGAAGCCGCGCAGCACACCGGTGGCAAGCAGCTTGTCGACCCGGCGCTTCACGGCGGGAGCCGAGAGCCCGACGATCCCGCCGATCTCCGCATAGCTGGAGCGGGCGTCGGCGACCAGCCGCGACACGATCTGACGGTCGAGCGAGTCCATGCGCAACATTCTGCGGGTATCTGAGCAACAAAACCACATTGTACTCTGACCGAAACATTCTCTACCATCGAATCATGTCGTCTGCTCTGCGGTCAGTATCGTCGGGGCGCTTCGGTACCGCGCGCCGGTACCTGATGTGCCCGCCGTGGTACTTCACGGTGAGCTACGTGATCAACCCTTGGATGGACCCCAGCCAGCCGGTGGACGCCGTCCAGGCGATGGCGCAGTGGACCGCGCTGGCCGACACCCACCGCGCGCTCGGGCACGCCGTGGAGCTGATCGACCCCGAGCCGGGCCTGCCGGACATGGTGTTCGCGGCCAACGCCGCCACCGTGATCGGCGGCGTCGTGCTGGGCGCCCGGTTCCGGGACGCGCAGCGCGCTGCCGAGGCGGAGCACTACCGGCACTGGTTCATGGCGCACGGCGCATCCGACCTGGTGATGCCCAGTGCGGTCAACGAGGGTGAGGGAGACCTGGCCTGGACCGGCCGGCTGCTGCTGGCCGGTACCGGGTTCCGCACCGAACCGGCGGCGCACCCCGAGGCACAGGAGGCGCTCGGGGTGCCGGTGGTCTCGCTGCGGCTGGTCGACCCGTACTACTACCACCTCGACACCTGCCTGCTGGTGCTCGACGATTCGCCGATCGACCCGCTGATCGCCTATTACCCGGCGGCGTTCTCGCCGGGTTCCCAGCGGGTACTGGAGCGACTGTTCCCCGACGCGGTGATCGCCAGTGCGGCGGACGCGGCGTGCCTGGGACTCAACGGGGTGTCCGACGGCTGCTCGGTGGTGCTACCCGCCGAAGCGGTGGATCTCGGATGCGCGCTGGCCGCCCGCGGCTTCGAGCCCGTCTTTGTCGACGTCTCAGAACTCCGCCGGGCCGGCGGAGGCCCCAAATGCTGCACCCTGGAGCTCCGCTCCTGACCCCCACCCCCCGCGTGTCAGGTTCCCGTGCATGGTGTGTTCGCCGCTGGCGCACGGTGTGTCGCTTGCGCAGCGCGGAACCCCGCACCCAGCGGGCGCGTTGCAGTGATTGGGAGCCCGAACACACCGGGAGGCTGACCACTGTGCACAACCACGTCAACGGGCTGAAGACGGCGCTGCTGCTCGGTGGGCTGTCGGCGCTGGTCGTGCTGGTCGGGGCGTTCTTCGGCCGCGGCGGGGTGCTCATCGCGCTGGTATTCGCGGTAGGGATGAACGCGTACGCCTACTTCAACTCGGACAAGCTCGCACTGCGAGCGATGCACGCTCGACCGGTGTCCGAGCCCGAACAGCCCATGATGTATCGGATAGTGCGGGAGCTGGCCACCGACGCGCGCCAGCCGATGCCTCGGTTGTACGTCAGCCCGACGCAAGCACCCAACGCCTTCGCCACTGGCCGCAACCCCCGTCACGCCGCGGTGTGCTGCACCGTCGGGATCCTCGAACTGCTCAATGAGCGCGAACTGCGCGGGGTGCTTGGCCATGAGCTGTCACACGTCTACAACCGGGACATCCTCATCTCTTCCGTCGCCGGAGCGCTGGCCGGCATGGTGACAGCGCTGTCGCAGCTGGCGATGTTCGCGGGACTCTTCGGCGGCAGCGGCGGCGACGATCGTCCGAATCCGATCGCCATGATTCTTATCGCGCTGCTCGGCCCGATCGCGGCCGGCATCGTGCAGATGGCGGTGAGCCGGTCGCGGGAGTACCAGGCCGACACCTCGGGCGCAGAGCTCACCGGTGACCCGTTGGCGCTGGCCAGCGCACTGCGCAAGCTGGAGTACGGCACCCAGGTGGCGCCGCTTCGCCCGGAGCCTGCGGTGACCTCGCAGTCCCACCTCATGATCGCCAACCCGTTCCGGCCGGGCGATGGTGCGGCGCGGTGGTTCTCCACCCACCCGCCGATCGCGGACCGGGTTCAGCGCCTCGAGGAGATGGCTCGACGCCAGCTGTCCTGACGCCGCTGCCACTGGGGTCAACGCCACTGCGTCAACGCGCGGAGCGGGCGACTTCCATGACGTACTGACCGTAGCTTGACTTCGCCATCGACTGACCCAGCGCGTGGCAAGCGTCGGCGTCGATGTAGCCCATCCGGAGCGCGATCTCTTCCAAGCAGGCGATCCGCACCCCCTGGCGGTGCTCAAGCACCTGCACGAACTGGCCAGCTTCGAGCAGCGATTCGTGAGTTCCGGTGTCCAGCCAGGCGAACCCGCGGCCCAGATCGATCAGCGTCGCGCGACCCTGCCGCAGGTAGTGCAGGTTCACGTCGGTGATCTCCAGCTCGCCGCGCGCGGACGGGGTGAGCGACCGGGCGACCTTCACGACCTCGTTGTCGTAGAGGTACAGGCCAGTGATCGCCCTGTTCGAGCGGGGTGTTGCCGGTTTCTCCTCGATGGAGATCAGCGTGCCGGCGGCGTCGATCTCGCCGACTCCGTAACGCTGCGGGTCCTTGACCGGGTACCCGAACAGCACGCAACCGTCGACGGTGGTCACGCACTGCTGGAGTGTGGCGGCGAAGCCGTGGCCGTAGAAGACGTTGTCACCCAGGACGAGGGCGACCGTGTCGCCCCCGATGAAGTCTGCGCCGATCACGAAGGCCTCGGCCAGGCCGTTGGGGTGGGCCTGCTCGGCGTAGCTCAGCCGCAGCCCCAGCGTGGCGCCGTCACCGAGCAGACGGCGGAACAGCGGCAGGTCCGACGGGGTGGAGATAACGAGGATTTCCCGGATCCCGGCCAGCATGAGCACCGACAGCGGGTAGTACACCATCGGTTTGTCGTACACCGGCAGCAGCTGTTTGCAGATGGTCCGGGTGATCGGATGCAGGCGAGTGCCACTGCCGCCGGCGAGGACGATCCCCTTCACCGATAATCGGCACGTAGCCAGCGGCAGCCGTACCGCCCGAGCTCGAGGGTCACCGAACCGTCCTTCGCCACCCGTTCCGACCCGCCGGCCAGCACGTCCTTGAGCAGGCAGGAGTCGTCCATCCCGGTCAGCGTCAACGCCGTCTTCGTCGGGTCCGCACCGAAGTTGTGCACCGCGACGATCGTGCCGTCCTCGGTGTCGCAGCGGTGTGCGAGCACCGCGGCGTCATCCGCGTCGAGTGCGGCGTGGCGCCCCCAGGCCAGCTCGGGGCAGGCTCGGTACGACTCGATCAGCAACCGCATCCAGGACAGCAGCGACTCCGGGTCGCGCTCCTGGGTTGCGACGTTGACCTGCTCAGGCCCGTACTGACCACCCGGGATCGGACCGGGCAGCTCGGACTCCTCGGCGGTGGAGAACCCGCCGCCCGGCTCCGGTGACCATTGCATCGGCGTGCGCACCGCGTGCCGGCCCTCCGCCCGGAGGTCCTCGCCCATGCCGATCTCCTCGCCGTAGAACAGCACGGGCGTGCCGGGCAGCGAGAACAGCAGGCTGTAGACCATCCGGATGCGGTCGAAGCACATGGTCAGCTCGTCGCGCTCCGTACCGAAGAACGTCATGGTCTGCGGGTAGGGCAGGTTGACCTCGCCGAGCAGCACGCCCTCGCCGCTGCGCCGGCCGAGAAACGCCCGCAGGTCGGCGAGGTGGTCGTGCGGGTCCGGGAGCTGCCCCGCGTCGTCCTGCCCGGTGGTCTCCAGCAGGAACGGGACGGCGTCAACCCGGAACCCGGACAGCCCGAAGCCGATCGTCCGCGCGATCTCGTCACGCACTTCCGGGTTGGCCACATTGAGGTCGGGTTGGCACTTGTAGAACCGGTGCAGGTAGTACTGGCCGGCGACCTCGTCGTAGGTCCAGACACTGGTTTCCTGGTCCGGGAACGCGATGCCCTGCGGGCCGTCCGCGGGCGGCTCGTCCGCCCAGACGTACCAGTCGCGGTACGGCGAGTCGGCGCTGCTGCGGGCGCTCTGGAACCACGGGTGCTGGTCGGAGGTGGGGTTCACCACCAGGTCGGCAATCACCCGTATGCCGCGGTCGCGCGCGGTGCGGACGAATTCGACGAGGTCACCGTGGTTGCCCAGCCTGGCGTCGACGCCGTAGTAGTCGGTGATGTCGTAGCCGTCGTCACGGTCTGGAGACGGGTAGTAAGGCATCAGCCACACGCAGGTCACGCCGAGCCGCTGCAGGTGGTCGATACGCTGGATCAGGCCGCGGAAGTCGCCGTGTCCGTCACCGTCGCTGTCCTGGTAGGTCTCGACGTCCAGGCGGTAGAAGACCGCGTTCTTCCCCCACAGGTCGGACGTGTGGGTCAGCCTCATGACAGCTCCGGTAGGACGTGGGCGTCGAACGCGTCGATGAACCCGTCCTGCTTCTTGCCGACGTGGTGGACGTAGATCTCGTCGAAGCCGAGTTGAGGGTACTCCTTGAGCCATGCGGCGTGTCTGCCGAGATCAGCCGACACGTGAACCACTTCGTCTCGGGGATCGCCACTGGTGCCGATGGCCTGCGCGATGATCGCCGGGCGGTAGCGCTGACCAGGGGGAGCTCACGAGGACCCGGCCTGAAGACGGACTATCCGCAACTCAGACCGGCTGCAAGGCCATCGGCCCAGGCAGACGATCCAGACCTAGCGATAGTTGGTCACGGGTGCTCCAGCGGTACCACCCGGTGCGACTCGGCGGTCTTGGGCGGACCGAGATAGGGCTGTTGCTTAGGCAGTGTGATCAGCTGCTGGCGTACGTCCACCGACCGGGTACGCAGGAAGTCCAGCTCCTCGACCTCCAACCCGAAGACCTCGCCCTGGCGCAGCCCCGACCTGGCCACGAGGTCCACCACGGCCGCGAACCGTTCCGGCAATCCTTCGCGTAGCGCGTACACGACCTCCATCGAGGGGATTTCGACCTTCTTGCGCCGGACCTCCGGAAGCCGTACCCCGTCACACGGCGACGACGCGATGACCTTGTCGCGGACAGCGGCATGCATGATGGCGCTTCGATCGGAAGGTCAATGCGCAGCGGTGGCTTGATGAGCAGACCGCGGCGCTAGTCACCGGCCAGTACGTGGATCCCCGCGCCGGGCGGGACGCGGTAGCGGGCGAACCACCGGCTACCGGACGCTGAATGCTGCTCATCAGGTGCCTTCCGTCTCGCCTGCCCGGCCGGGGATCGAGCTGCCGAGCAGCCCGGCTTCCCTGGCGCGCTGGACGTATAGCCGTGCTGTCCGGTCTGACACGGAGAACCGCCGGGCGACCTCGGCGGAGGGTGTGCCGTTGACGTGCTCGCGGTAGATCGTTGCGACCTCGCTGAGCAGCGCCGGTGTCATCGTGCGCGGCCGCCCCTTGCGCGCGGACCGGACGGCGTCCAGGACACCTTCACCGCCGAGGGCCCAGCGCTGCTCGCCGGTGTGCACTGCGCTGACCCGCGAGTAGATCAGTTCAAGCACGTGCTCCAGGTGCACGCTGTGCACGTCGGAGGGCCGGACCTCGCGTCCGCCGTCGGCCGCGACGATCTCCACCCGCCGACACTGCGGCTTCCCGGCGACCACCTCGAAAGACAGCTGCACCGTCGGGTCGTCCTCGCCAGCATGACCCGTACTACCGAACCGATCGAGCAGCATGATCGTCTCATCTCCGACCGGCACAAACCGTGGGCCGTCCGGCTCGGACGAGGCAACGGTTGTGGACCACACCCATCGAGGACTCACTCTGGCACCCAATCCTGGCAATCAAATATGTGGCTAGTTACCTAGTGAAGATTGCCGCATGCCACTAGAACTGTCAACGGGATGCCCCGTTGGAAGGAGTGGACCGCGGGTGGACGACACCACATACATGACCACCCACGAGGTGGCTACGCTGCTGCGCACCTCACCGGAGACTGTGCGCTACTGGCGACGCATCGGCAACATCCCCCCGGCCTTTCGCTCTCTCCGGAAGAAACGGCGAGTAGTCCCGTAGTGGTTATTTCACGGGCCGCTGTCAATGGTCACAGGGGGTCACGGGCGGAGGCCAGTGACAGGCCGCTGTCGGCCGTGATCGGCCGGTATTCTAGATGATCATTGTTTTGGGCGCTGGGTGGGTCCCAGGGAACGCGCGGTGGTCGTCGACGGCTACACCTGGGCGAGCTGCCATGGGAAGACTCTAGGTAACTAGCAACATTGCGCGACATTCTTCTAGAAAATAACAGAGAGTTACCAGTCTGATGCAAGCTGTAAGCCTCGCCCTCCCACGGACCCTCCCACGGTAGGCCAAAATGGGCTAAAATTACACGCTTGTCGGTTCCGGTGCTAGCCTCCCGGCGTCTGAGAAGAAGCCCACAGGAGAGAGGGATCCGGACGAATGGCCACCACTCCAGCTTATCTGCACAAGATTCACCAGGACAGGTTGTGTAAGTTGCTGGAGGTAGACCTCAAGGGGCTCGACAGATTGATCCGACGCAAGGGGTTCCCGGCCCCGACTGACTCGGACAAGCACGGCCCGTTCTGGTCGATCAAGGCGGTGCGTGAATGGCTAACCTCCAGTCGCTATCGGCCACTGGCGTCATTGCTGCTGGACTGGTGGCCGGATGCCGATGGCCCCGCGGCCTACTACGGCGCCGAGCCCAAGCGCTACCGCGCCACCGACCCCGAGCCGGCCGCAGTACTGCAGCATTGGCGCACGTCCAGCGGCGCAACTGTCGTGGTGTGTTGGCCGATGCCCGACCAATCGATGACCGTCCGAGGGTATGTACGTGACTGGGCACCCAACGCGGACGCCTACCTGACCATCGGCGTCGACTGGGGTATCTACGGGCCGAGCGTCTGGGCGAAGCGGGGAGATCAGCGCGGCAACAACGATGACGAGATCCAGTGGGCCAACCTCGCACGCGTGCTCGGTCAACCTGCACCATTTTGGCTG
>DASYIL010000035.1:0-3585 GCA_035997545.1 Pseudonocardiaceae bacterium | reverse complement strand
GATCCTGCCCTGGCGAACCCGCGTTTCGTAGCAGGGCTGCGGAGCAACCGCCGGCCCCTGGACAACAGATCCGTCCTGCATGCAGAAACGGCTGGAGTGCCACGGGCAGACGATTTCCTGGTCTTCGATCTTGCCCTCGTGGAGCGGGCCGCCGCGATGGCTGCAACGGTTAGCCAGCGCATAGACCCAGCCTTGTGCCCAGTAGAGCAGGACGCTGTTGCCGGCGACGGTGACCTGCTGCGGATTTCCATCGGCCAGCTCGGAGCACCGCTCGACCGTGCGGAAGATGGCGGCGAAACACAGAGCCAAGACGAGACACCGTACGGACTGCGCTGCTCTACTGCGTTCATGTCGTCTTGACCCGTCGATCTCATCGCGACAGCGCGGCCGGCGATTGGCACCGTGGCGGTCACACGAGCAGCAGGTGTTCGGATGCCCGATTTGTTACGGTTCTCCAAGGTGTCTGAGTGACCTGCCACCCCACTTTGATGCGAGGTGAGGACGCCCTCCGCCGCAACAGTGCCCTTCAAGCAGGGGCGTCTCCATGACGGAGCCGCCCCTGATGAGTAGTAGCTGCCTCGGTTTGCCTAGGAAGCCGGCGGTGACAGCACCTGCCCGACCACGAACACGGTGGCGTTCTTGGTGGGGATGTTGCCGCACAACACCGGGGCGCCGTTCACGGTCGGTGCCGCCGCGGTGCCGCCGATCTTGATCTTGGCGCCTTCCAGGCTGTCCAGCGTGCCCGCTGAGACGATGCCTGCGGCGTTGTAGCGCTGGCCGACCACGTGGTAGGTCAGGATCTTGGCCAGCTTGCTGTTCGGCGAAGCCACGTCCGGGCCGGTGGTCAACTGGTTGAGGATGCCCGGGTGCTGGGTCTCCAAAGCCTGAAACGCCGGGTCGGCCGGGGCGAACACGGTGATCGCCGGGGCACTGTTGAGGGTGTCGACCAGGTTGGCGGCGGTCGCTGCCTTGGTCAGGGTGGTCAGCAGCGGGTTGTGGCTGGCCGCAGTGCCCACCGGGTCGTTGACCATGCCCTGCGCGGAGCCCGGGCCCTCCGTGGGCACCTGACTGCAGGCCGGACCGAAGATGTCACTGATCTTGGTGACGCCACTGCCCGTGGGCGCCATCGCCTCCCCGGTGGGCGCAGCCGAATTGCTGGCTGGCGCGGAGGCTTGACTCCCGGTGGCCGGCCCCTGCGCGCTGCTGCATGCGCCAACCACGACGGCCAGCGCCGCCATAGCGCGCCGACCGCGGCCAGTCGCTGGATCTTCCTCATTGGATTTTCCTCACTCGATTTCTACTCTTCATCTGCCCGACTGGTCCGGGCCTCACGTTAATTGGTTCGGTAATCCGCAGGGCCGCGTTCACGGCTTGAGGTTACAACTAGGACACATTTGTGCGGTACTCAGCACGTCCTCATCGGGCGTTGAACTGTACCGAATACCACCCCGCTAGCGGCATCCGAGAGTGGGGCGACCCGGTCCGCGATTTGGGTGTACCCGGTCTTGTCCGTGGCGCATACGGTCGCCATGGGGAAAGCACGGTGGCCTTCAGCCCCTGACGGGAGTGAAGGCCACCGTCGATGACTTGCGGGACTAGTGCCCAAGGATCCCTAGGGGTCCTTGGTACCTAGGAGTCTGCCGCCGTTGTGGCGCTAATAGCGGCCGCCATTGTGACCGCCGTAGTAACTTCTGGAATAGCCCCCATGGCGATAGTGGCCGCTGTGGCCGCTGTGGCCGCTGCGGTCGTAGCCCAGTGAGAAGATTTCCGCGATCTTCATATTCCCCTCCTCCATCTTCTTTCCCAGGAACTTCTATTCCTAAGATGACGCGCCCACCGCAAGGAACGGCGAGGCGGTCGGCGATATGAACCCGCCCGCCAGGTGTCCAGTCACCAACTCCGTGGCCATCGAGTGCAGGCCAATCGGGGTTGCCGCCGGAACGGATAACCGGGACGACGTCACAACTGTCTTTCGGTGCCCCACCGACAGGCGGTTCGATCTGAGATCAGAATTGTGATGGTGCTCACCGGGTGAGCGCGCCCGTAGGCAGGGCTCCTGCACCCGTCCCGACGCCGTGCTCCCGCCCGTCGATGAGGATCACCGGACACGGTCGGCGTATTCGGCCTGCAGCTGCGGGTCCGCGTTCACGTCGCTGGCGTGGCAGGGAACGTCCAGTTCGGCGCAGATCCGAGCGGTGTCCTCTGAGCCAGCTACATGACGGTCCGCCCGGCCCAACAAGATCACCCGGTTGTGCGGGGAAGAGCCGGCGGAGGGGGACTGGAGGTGGTCACATTTGGGTGCGCGTGGTCGGTGACGGCTGCAGGCGGTCGCGCCAGGCGGGTGACCTGCCCATACTGCTGCGGCGATCACCGCTGGTCGGCGCGTCACTGATCTCGAAAGCGCGTGACCTAGCGCCGTGTCTCTGAGCCACCCACGGTGTGGGCGGCGCCCCCACCGGAGACAGCCCACTCGCAACACGTAGCGCTGCCGGTGACGGTGATCGATCGCTTCGCTGTTGGTAGCGCACCGCCAG
The DNA here is from genome assembly GCA_035997545.1 of Pseudonocardiaceae bacterium. GTDB lineage: Bacteria > Actinomycetota > Actinomycetes > Mycobacteriales > Pseudonocardiaceae. The sequence continues at coordinate 1,051 of DASYIL010000035.1, read as the reverse complement.
TGCGCAGATCGAGCACACACGCGTATCTCGTGCCCGGGAATGTGAACTGTTTCCCCGCGGCGGGATGGACGGTGACGAGACTCCAGATGAGCGAGCAGATCGTGGTGGTCGGTGTTGACGGTTCGCCAGCCAGCTACACCGCGCTGCGGTGGGCTCTGAGGCACGTCGGGCGCACCGGTGGGCAGGTACGCGCCATTCGCTGCTTGAGGCCGGTGGCTGTGCCGGCGTGGGAAGCCGCGGTCACCGGTGAGCCGGTGCCAGCCAGCGCCGAGCAGCAGGTCCGGGCCGAGCGCGAGCTCGACCAGATCGTCGCGGCCGCCCTGGTGCGGGTCCGGGACGGGGCCCAGCGGGTTGCGGTGCGGCGCAGGGTCGTGCACGGGCCGGCTGGTCCGGTGCTCGTCGCCGAAGCCGGCGGTGCCGCCCTGCTCGTCGTAGGCAGCCACGGCCACCGGCGGCTCACCGAACTGGCACACCGATCGGTGAGCGCGTACTGCATACGGCACGCGTCGTGCCCGGTGGTGGTCGTTCCGCCGGCGTCGGAGTGGGGGGCGAGCTGGCCGCGGTGGCGGCCGGGTGCTGGGCGCAAGAGGGTGTCCAGTCGGGTGAAGCGCTGGCCCGGCTGGGGTCTTGGGACGCCCCAGGTGCACCCGGTAGGTAGGCGCGGTCAACGACGCTGCGCCACCGTGGAGGAGAAAGGGCGACCCGGATGACGACCTTGCTGCCCCGGCCAGCCCCGGCGCCCGGTAGTCAATTGACCGTCCCCACCGTCCCGGGCCGTCGGCTGCACGAGGCCACGGGCGAGGACCCGGCTGGGACGCCTCGGGCCGACACCGCACGCCCGGGTGGCCGACGCCGACGCGGAGCTGCTGACCCCTCGCCAGTCCTACCTAACGGCCTTACCCGACAACGCGGCCCAGACCAGCTGGCGGTGATCAGTCACATCCCGGTGCAATCGGCCCACCGAGGGGGGATGAGCTTGCTGCTGAACCTACCCACCGCGCTAACCCACCCGATCACCATTGTTGCCGACACTTCCGCGGCGTTGCTGGCG
>DASYIL010000034.1:0-20398 GCA_035997545.1 Pseudonocardiaceae bacterium | reverse complement strand
AGCCGGTACATCTCTGGCGATGACCACGGCCTCCACTGCTGAGGCGAGAGGGGTCCATAGAGCCCAACGACTTGGGCGCCGACCATGGCGGCCAGATGAAGTGGACCGCTATCAATGCCGACGACGAGCGAGGAACGCCGGTACAACGCAGCCAACGCCCCCACCGACAGCCGCCCTGCCAGTCCGAAGCACGAGCCTGCGCTCGAGCTGTCGCCGCCGGCAGAGTCAGGAGAACATCTCCGAGGTGATCAGGACGCGCTATGAGAACGCGTGTCGCCATTTCACGTCACGCCGAACCTCCACAGCCAATCGGACTGTTCTCAGCTCCTCTGCGGTGATCCGCGAGGAAACGTCAAGATGTTTGGCGAGGGCCCGCCGGAGAACGGAGTCGTCGTCGAAGCCTCGGGGACGGGCACAATCGCCGACGTGTGCGGGGCCGGAGACACAGCAGCAGCCGTGTTCACCCTCGCCCTCGCCGCCAGATACACAGCTCCGGAGGCCATGTACCTCGCCAATGCTGCATCCGGAGTCGTCGTGCTCGAGCACGGAACAGCAGTGGGCGGCCTCAAGTGGTCAGTGCATCAGCCGGTCTGGACCCGTCGGAGCCTCAACGTCGAATGTCGCAACTCCGCTGTCCATCGGCGTGCCCCGTCCGATCACCAGAGGCCAGTCAGGGTGATACTGTTTGATCGTCGCAATCATACCGTTCAACTCGGGGAAGTATTCTTCCCGAAAAACGAAACAAGTGACAACAGTGGCGAGCCCTCCAAGCGGCCAAGCAGGCATCTTATATCTTCATTCACTACACCGTGCTCACGCAAGGGAAACCACATAGCGCACATGGTGTCATCATAGCGACGGACGGGTGGTCTCGGCGATGGGAGTCACACCTCTCGACCGTGTCCGAGCGGGTCGACCTGATCTGCTTGCGACCCAACTGGAGACCGCATGGCCGCCGCCCTGAGCGCGACCCCTCGACCGAGGTGCCGGCTGGGTATAGGGCGGGTATAGGGGCTCTCCGAGGACGGCGGACATGCTGGCGTTCGTGCCGGCATGCTGTATAGACTCGCGACGTGCCGCGAAAGAAGACTGGGCCTGATCGCCGCAAACGATATGCTGACGCAAGTACTCGTCGCGAAAGCCAGACGAATCGCCGAGGGTGGCTCCCGTAGATGAGGCGACTGACGACACGCATCGTACGGACGCCTGAGGACGTGGTCTGCACTTCGATGGCCTTGCTCCGTATTATCGCGATACTCACGGACCTGCCGAACGTCTGCTCTGCTATCGTCTCGGAGTCATCTGCCGGTTCCTGGCGGGAGCACAGCACGGGACCCTGCTTGAGGTCGGCTGCGGGACGGCCACCCATCTACTCGCCTTCGCAGCCGAGTTCGATCTAGCCATCGGCGCCGATGTGTCTCCCGAGATGGTGGGTGTCGCCCGCCGTCGCGCCGAGAGTTCGCCGCGCAATGACTGCATCTCGATACGCGTCGATCCAGCGGAGGAACTGGCGACGATCGAGGACCACTCAATCGACGTCGTGCTGTGCGTTGGCGCACTCGAGCACATGCTGGAGAAGACTCGGGTCGTCCGCCAGGTGCACCGGGTGCTCAAACCCTGGAGGCATGTTCGTATGCCTTACCCCGAACGGCGGTTACTGCTGGTACCGGCATCTTGCGCCGGCCTTGGGACTCGACACCCGGCACCTGTCCACCGATCATCTCCTCACCGTCGGCGAACTGGAAGAACTCCTCAGCGGCGCCGGGTTGGAGATCGTGGGCCGTCGGCATTGGCGCTTCGTGCCTCAGGGCGACCTGCCGGGTGGCTGGGGATCGGTACTCCGGGTGCTGGACTGGTGCGGCGAGCGAGCCGGGATCGGATACCTCCGGGGCGGCATCGCCGTCGCCGCCGTCCGCCCCGACGGCGGCGCCCAAGAAGAGGCCATTAGCCCCTGAACTTGTTACCGAGCGGCCGCCGGTAGGCGGCACTGGCGTCGGCGTCCTCCCAGACCGTCACATCGAGAGCGTGGACGTTGGGCGTGCCCAACACCAGCCGATCGCCCAGGATCCGGGAGAAGTTCTCCACGCTGGGGTTCAGGCCGTCGAACTCAGGCAGCTCGTTGAGTGTGCGGTCCCGGTAACGCTGCACTAGGTCGTCCAGCTTGCGGTGGATCTCGTCGATGTCGAGGAGGAAGCCATGTCGATCCAAACTCGTGCCTTCGCACCGTACCTCGATCCGGTAGCGGTGGGAGTTGAGCTTGTTCTCTCGGCCGCAGTCGCCCCCGACCAGAAAATGCTGGGCGATGAGCTCTCGCCGCACGGTGACGCTGTACTGCGGCTCACCCGACGTCACGTCCCACCTCCCATCAGGGGCTGGTTACGCCTCGTGCGCATCAACTCCCCCAATGGCGCCCAGCCGATGACCTGGATACCGCTGGTCCGCAAGTGATGGGAGAGCCTGTCGTCGTGGAAGGTTTCGAAGTCGGCCACCCGCTGGGGCCAGTCGTCGGCGATGGCCCGCAGCTCTGGGGTGTCCTTGGCCGGATGGGTGATCAGGTAGGTCAGCCCGGGCGGCAGCTCGTCGAACAGTCGCTTGGTCAGGTCGAGCCACTGTGTCGTCGGCTCGTTCAGGGGCATCTCCCTGAGGTGATCGAAGACGGGGAGTCCCTGGTCCTCCCAGCCGGCGATGGCTGCCTCGGATAGTGCTGCCACCCACTGCGGCTGGCGCGTCATCAGAACCGGAAGCTGTCGATCAAAGCCGAGACTGACGTACTGATCTGCCAGCGAGGGCCGCAGCATCGAGAACATGTGGCTGTCGATGTGGGTGAGATCCAACCCCGCCGCCACAGCACGGTCAAGCTGAGCCTCCGCCTCACGGCGGACCGCCTGGAGGTCGACGCTGCGCCACTGGTCCTGGTTCCGGTAGAAGTAACCCTCCTCGTCCACCAGGCCGGATGCCGGATCACGGGTGGATATCGGCCCCCAGCGATAGCCGTCCCACTCGCTGGTGAGGGTCAGATGCACGCCGATGTCGAGGTCGGCGCGACCTCGACAGTCCGACGCCACCTGCGGGAACCAGGGGCAGGGGACCATCACCGACCCGGCCGAAACTACCCCACACTCTGCGAGCTCGAAGAAGGCGTCGACGGTCGCGCCGCACATGCCCACGTCGTCGGCGTGGACGATGACAACACGATCATCCGCCGAGAAGCCAAGCTCCCGCAGCGCCGGATTATGGGTCATACCAGGCCACCGATCTCATAGACCGTGTCGGTGACCTTCGCCACGGCCACGGGGAATCGTCGCTCCAGTGCGACCAGGTCCTCGAACGTCAGCTGCCAGCGGGGATCGTTCTCGACCGTGCAATCCATGCCGCGCTGATCGGTCAGGATCCGGCCGCGCGGCCGAAGGCACCATAGGTAGTTGTCGAGCATCCGGAAGAAATGGTATTTGCAGCAGGCGAAGCCGGGGTAGAAAACGCCGTCGTTGTAGGAGCCGCCCACCAGGAGGAGGTCGCGGTGCCGCTCGCCGGCGCGATGGGACAGGACGCCGCGGAACAGCCCGTCGGGCAGATCGGGATGGGGATAGGTGTCGGTGAGGCAGAAGGACGGTCGAAAACCGGCCAGCGCTCTGGTGAACTCGTTTTCCTTGAAGCCGACGAACAGGACGAAGGCGAAGTCGTAGGCAAGGAGGTCCTGGACGTTCAGCTCCCCGCCGATGGGCACCCGGGTGACTACCCGGACCGAGGATCGGTCGAACGCGGCGATCTTGGCGGGGTTGTTGGTGAGCAGCCGGATGGCGCTGATCCCGAGGTCCTCCAGGACGGCGATAGCGACGGCGTAGTCGCGCTGGTCGGCGTCGAACCCCAGGTGTAAGTTGGCTTCGACGGTATCGAGTCCACCATCCTGCAGACGGTAGGCGCGAAGCTTGTTCAGCAGACCGATTCGCCTCCCCTCCTGCCGCAGGTAGATCAGCACACCCGAGCCTCCAGCTCGATCATCTGCAGGGAGACTTCGAGCTGGATTCCGCAGTCACAACGCTGAGACGAGAACACGTCGCCCGTCATGCACTCCGAATGGATCCGCACCAGGGAAGCGTGGACGCCGTCGACCGCCCCCTTGATCAAAGCGAGGTGAAGTTGCACCGAACCATTCTCGGTGTAGGCACGAAGTAGGAACTGGTGGTCCACTCATGGTGACTTACCCGATCACGTGGCCCGCCGGTGCGAATGGACTGCGTCAGCAAGACCCTCACCTCCTGACCCCCAGATGAGATTTGCGTTTGCGCCCCGCCGTTCACCCGTCGAGGGCTGGCGGCTGACGGTGGCAGGCAGCCTGGCCATGGAGCGTGCCTACGTCGACTGCCTCGTCGCTGTTACCGTAGCGGATCTACGATCGAATAGTGCCCAGTGGTGGACTTTGCGCTCGACGAGCACTCCCTACGGCCTTAAGCAGCACCGTCAGCGGCTCCGGGCGATGGTAAGTCCCCGGGCTCGGAGCACCCGGCGCTCCACGGGTGCGAAAACCAGCAGCTCGATAGCGATTCCGACCACCAGGATCAGCAGGATCGAGGCGATCACGAGGTCCATCGCGTTCAGTTCCCGCCCGATGTTGAGTTGCTGCCCGAGCCCGATACCCAGCGCGGGCGAGTAGGTGATGAGCTCGGCGGCCATCAGCGAGCGCCACGAGAACGCCCAGCCCTGTTTGAGACCGGCCAGGTAGCCCGGTAGCGCCGCAGGCAGCAGCACGTGCCGGATCCGGCCGACGGTGCCCAGCCCCAGCACCCGGCCCACCTTGTCGAGCAACGGTGGCACCTGGTCGAACCCGGCCAGCAGCCCGTTGGCGATGGAGGGCACCGCACCCAGCAGCACCACCGCATAGATGGCGGCGTCGGACAGGCCGAACCAGATGATCGCCGCCGGGACCCAGGCGACCGACGGCAGGCTCTGCAGCCCGCTGACGAACGGCCCGAGAGCGGCCCTCAACCAGCGGCTTTTCCACATCGCCAGCCCGAGCACGGTGCCGACGGCCAGGGAAGCGAGGAACCCCAAGGCACCTCGGGACACGCTGATCGAGATGGCGTCCCAGGCTCGGCCGTCGCTCACCGTCTGGCCGAACGTCTGGAGCACCTCCAGCGGGCTGGGCAGGGCATAGCTGGGCTTGAGCTCGACGCTGTAGGCCAGCTGCCAGAGCCCGACGAACGCCGCCACCGCCACGATCGGGGGCAGCACCGAACGCAGGAAAACTTTGCCAGGACCGGGTCGCGGTGGCAGCGTCGGCGCGTCCAGGGCATCCAGCCCGGCCTCGAAGGTCCGGTTCTCCGCGACCGTCCGCGGCGGGTCGTCAACGGGCATGGCTGCTGATCTCCGCTCGGAGATGATGGGTGATCTCGGTGGCCAGCGCACTCACCCCGGGGGACTCGATCGCCCGGGGCTGGGTCAGCTCGACCTGCCACTCGCGGACGATCCGGCCAGGCCGAGAGCTCATCAGCAAGACCCGCTGCCCCAGCCGGACCGCCTCGCGCACGTTGTGCGTGACGAAGACGACGGACAGCCCCTGCTCCGACCACAGCCGGGCGAGCTCCTCGTGCAGCGCATCCCGGGTGATGGCGTCGAGTGCGGCGAACGGCTCGTCCATCAGCAGCAGTTGGCTGTCCTGGGCCAGCGCGCGAGCGAGCGCCACCCGCTGGCGCATGCCACCGGAAAGCTCATGCACCCGTTTGTGACCCTGACCGGCCAGGTTCACCAGGGTGAGCAGCCGCTGCGCCTCGGTGCGGCGCTCACGGTGGCCCACCCCCCGTGCCTTGAGCGCCAGCTCGACGTTGCCGGCCGCGGTCAGCCACGGCAACAGGGCAGGCTCCTGGAACATCAGCGCTGGACGGCCCACCGTGACCTCGATACTGCCGGAGGTGGGTGTGTCGAGGCTCGCGATGAGCGACAGCAGGGTGGATTTCCCGCATCCGGAGGCACCCAAGAGGCAGACGAACTCGCCGGGCCCGACGTCCAGGTCGATCCGGTCCAGCACCGGCGGGCGGTCACGCTCGAAGACCTGGGTGAGTTGCTGAACGCGGACGCTGAAGGGCAGCGCAGCCGAATCGGCGGTCCCGTGGTCCACAGCCGGTGCTCGGCTGGTCTCTACCTGTGGGGGGGCCTGCTGAAGGGACGGGTGTGCCATGTTCGCTAGTCCTTCCCGAGCCCGTCGGCCGATACGGTCGGCAGGCCTCGTTGGGTGAGGATCCGGTTGAGAATTGACAATTCGTAGATCCCGTGCAGGTCGACCTTCTTCTTGGCCACTCCGGCGGCCACCGCGCTCTCGGCGCTGTGCTGCAGCGACGCCGCGATGGGGTCGCTGGTCACCGTCAGGTTCTGCCAGGCGCGGTCGATAACCTCCGGCTGCAAGGGTTTACCGGTGAGGGCGTTGATGCCGTCGTTCACGACGGTCTTGGCCTCGGCGGAGTTCTGAGTAGCCCACTGCACCGCGTCGACGTGTCCGCGCAGCAGGGCCTCGACCGTCTGCGGGTGGTTCTCCAGGAATTCGGTGCGGACGATCAGCTGCGTGGTGACGAACTGCCCGTTGGGCCACAGATCACGCTCGTTGACGAGGACCTTGGAGCTGGCCTCCAGCACCAATCGGGACGCCCACGGCTCGGGCACCCAAGCGCCGTCGAGCTTGCCGGACTTGATCAGCTGGAGCGTGTCGGAATTCTTGGTGGGCGTGATCGTGACGTCCCCACCACCGCGCACACTGTTGCGCAGGCCCTGCTTGGTCAGCCAGGCACGCAGCGCCACGTCCTGGGTGTTACCGAGCTCCGGGCTGGCCAGCGTGGTGCCCCGCAGGTCCTGCGCAGTGTTGATGCCCTGACGGACGACCAGCTGCGCGCCGCCGGACGTCGCTCCGGCGATGATCCGGATTGCCTTGCCGTCGCTCTTGTCGAACGCGTTGATCGCCGGGTTCGGCCCGATGTACGCCGCATCGAGGGCACCGCCGAACAACGCTTCGACCGCGGAAGGACCGGCGTCGAAGATCTGGGTCTGCAACGTGGTGCCACCGAGTTCCTTGGCGAACAAACCCCGGTTGATACCGATGATGGCGGCGGCGTGCGTGACGTTGGCGAAGTAGCCCAGGCGCAGCGTCGGCGCTGGGTCCTGCGCCCCGCCGGAGCTGCGGTCACTGCTGCCGCACGCAGCGGCGAGCACGAGGGTCGAGAGGGCTAGGAGGGCGGAGCGGAGAGGTTTGCGAAGAACTGGCATGACGAGCGCGTCCTCGGCGTAAGGGGGCGCGCGAGGTGACGTCCGTCGGGCCGGCATCGATGACGCCGGGGCGGCACGACCACACGCCCGGCTGATGGAGGGTCGGGCAGGGTCAGGCCGGCGTACAGATCATGCTGCGGGTGCGCCCGTAGTCGACGTGGCGGCGGGCCACGAGCTTGAGCGACAGGGCAGGCACGACAGCGAGGCTACATGAATGAGTGACTGCCACCGGTCCGATGTCCACAATGTGGACAAACCGCGCCGGTCGCCAGCAATGCGGCGTGGGCGGCGCAGTGCCCAGGCGCGGCGGGAGCAAAAGGTTCCACTCGGCGGCAGGCTGCGGGGCGAGCTGGGATGAGCGGGATGGTGTGGAGGCTGGGGATCTGCTACTAGGAGTGACGGTCAGCGCCTGCCGTCCCTCGATCGAATGCGATGTGTAACGAAACGCCGTGTTGCCGGGGTATTCAATGTGCAACCCCTCGATCATCGGGGGTAATCAGGACTGGAGGGGCCCAATGCAGCCCACCATCGGGCAGCCCACCATCGGCGAGGCAGCGCCCACTCCCCGGCCGATCCGGGCCACGGAGCGCTGGCGGGCGGCCTGGCATGGCCGCCGCGACGCCAAGCATCTGTCTGCTGACGCAGACCAGCCACAGCCCTACCTGGAATCGTTGCGCGCCCAGGCAGAAATAGGCCAGCGAGCCGTCAACGGATGGCTGCACAACAAGATCGATCCGATCGACCGCGAAGCGATACAGGTTCTCATCCTGCTCGACCAGCACCGCCGTGACCCGGCGATTCCGCCGGACGCGACCCCGACGAAGCCGGCAACCGACGATACCGACCCGCAACCGCAGGCCAGGATTCCCCCACGAGTGCTCAAGGCCCGGGAGGCTGCCGCAGCACAGATGGCGTACCAGCGCTGGGTGCACGAGCAGAATGAGGCCGAGCAGCGGCTCGGCCAGCTGGGCAGCGCCCGGCACCACCTGATCGAAGTCGGCCGAGCAGCGGCCAACGCCCATGTCGCACGTTACCAACATCTGGTGGGCCTATATCACACCGCACTCCTTCGGCGCGATCCGGGCCGGCATCGGACCGGCCCACCACCAACTGTCGGCGCTGAACCATGGCTTCACGGCGACATGCCACTACTCGCCCTCGAGATCGATGGCAGCCTCGCGGAGGACTACCGCTGGCGCCTCAAGGACTTCGCGAGCCGAACGTCCGCCGTAACGCTACCGGTCCGCGACGTGACCACGAACCCGAATTGAGAACATAGGAGTGATCGCGGTGCCACTGCGCAGAAAGGCTCCGAAATCCGTTCCGAACTCCGACGACATTCATGTGGTGTGGGGCCCCGAGCCCGGCCCTGCAGTCGACGAGGCCATGCTGCGAGATTTCATCGAGTCCGAGGCGCGCGCGGACGCGACCAGCAACATGTACGACGTCAACCTCGGCGCACACGGTCACCCGCTGATCATGGAACACAAGATCGATCGGTGGAACCACCGCTGGTCGGCCGAGGCGGAGATGCGGCAGCACAAAGACCGGAAAACCGCCCAGTTGCTCTACCGAGCCGCGATCCGCAAACACGCCGCAGGAGAGCAGACCAAGAACCATCTCGAACAGGACTTGCAGGATGCTTGCTCATATCGCGACCGGATGCAGAGTATCATCGACGGCGCGGAACCCGGCGCTGATGGGGGACACTGGCCAGCCCAGGGCCGGATCGACGAGAACCGTCGATGGGAGTCTATTAAGGATTGGTTGATCTACCTGGGCGCCGCGGTCGCCGAAATCGGCCTGAACTACACCGCATTCCAGCTGATGGGCAACACCCTGAATGAAACAATGGTGCTGGCGGCGTCCATTATTCTGGTGAATGTCCTGCTTCCCAAGCAGCTCGGCGAGCTGATCACCCGAGTTCGCCGAGGGCGGCAAGACCGCGGTGCTCTCGTCGCCGGCCTAGTGGCCGGAACGTTGCTGTGGACAGGCGTGTCATTGTTCGTTGCACTGATTCGCACGGCCTATCTGCTGCGGGCGCCCAGCGGCGCGGGGCCCGGCGGGATGTCCCTGCTCGAACGCGCCGGCATCGGCTGGGGCACCCTCACCATCGGCTGGCTGCTCGTCGTGCTGGCAATCGGAGCAATCGTCCTGATTCGCAGCGCCACCAGGTACAACCCGTACGTGAAAAACCTACGCGCGGCTCGGGTCCGGGTGAACGAGCTCCGGGCCGAACTGGTGGCCAAGCACAGTGACCTGGTGGCGGCAGGCTTCGACGTCGAACGCGCTCGTGAATCGGAAGCCGATCTCGCCGAGCAGTGGGCCGGCAAGCGGGCCGCGCAGGATGGTTTCGCTGCCGAGCTCAAGCACCACTACCAGCACCATCTCGTCCGCAACCTGGCCAACCCCACCGTGACCGATGGAGTCGAGATCGCCGCCGGCCGCACATCGCGACCCGGCCTTAGCCCGGCCCAGGGGCCCGGGAGCTGAGCCGATGCAGATCTGGTCATGGTTCCTGCGTCGAACCAATATCGACACCGTCCACTCGGGAGCCTGCCGCTACTGCGCTAGCCCACTGCTACTCTGCCCCGGCTGTAAGGGCAACTGGCGTGCTCACTGCTGCAGGAACTGCTCCCTCGGCCTGCGCTGCCCCACCCACCGCACTTACTGGCTTGCGCGCTGAGGAAGAGGACGACCACATGCATTCTCCGGTTTCATTAGGAACGAGGCGCAGCCTGATCAGCGGCACACTAGTGCTCAGTCTGCTCCTGCTCACCGGCTGCAGTGACAACACGGCACCGGGCGCGCTTGCCGTGATCGTGGGAGCGCACTCAAACATGGTGGCACCCAGCCTGTTGGACACCGTCAACACCGAGATCGACACCGCAGCCGAACTCGGATCACCGGCGACCGTCATTGTCAACGACGGCAGCCCCACCGTGTCGACCTCGGTGCCGCTCAAAGCCGCGAACCCGGTCTACCAACAGGATCAGGTCGATCAGCTCAAGAAGCTGATCGACAAGACCCGCGCCGACAATCCTGAGGTGGATCTGCTCGCCGCGATCAGCCTCGCGGCGCGTTCGGTGACCGAGGCGGTCGGGCCCAAGACCATCGTGGTGATCGACAGCGGCCTGCAGACCACCGGTGCCCTGCGATTCCAGGACCAGGACGGTGCGCTGCTCAACGCGAACCCCGACGAGGTCGTCGACCTGCTCCGACGCACCCAACGGCTGCCCAATCTCACCGGGATGCGCGTTATCTTCACCGGGCTCGGGGATATCGCAGCGCCCCAGCAGCCGCTGCCCGCGCCCGCCCGCGCCGTGCTGGTAGCGCTCTGGACGAAGATCGTCGAATCCGCGGGCGGTAGGGCAGAGATCAAGCAGGCGCCACTGCCCAGCACCCGGCCTCTGGACGGACTACCCCCGGTGACCATTGTCCCGGTAGCGGCACAATCGATCGGACCACTGCCGTCGGTCACGGTATTGCGGGACGGCGCCGTAGGCTTCGTACCCGATCTGGCCGTGTTTCGAGATCCCGATCAGGCCGGCGCGGTCCTGGCTGACTACGCGAGAGCGATAAAGAACGGAAAGAAGGCGCTGCTGACCGGAACCACCGCGTCGGCCGGCACCCCGGAATACCGGCTCCAACTGTCCCAAAAACGAGCCAGCGCCGTTCGTGACCTGCTCGTCAACCTTGGTGCTCCGGCCGACCGTATCAGTACCCGAGGATTGGGCAGCGACTTTCCCGGCTATGTGCCGGACCACGACCCACAGGGAAACCTCGACCCCATCCTGGCGGCACAGAACCGGCAGGTGATCATTGAATTGACCTGACCGAGGGCCGGCATCCCGGGGCGCAGCGTTAACGTTAAACTGAGTGGGCAGATGGCTCCCCACCGGGAGGCCCCGCCGGGGAGGCAGAGTGGCTAGTCGAGCGTCCCGATCTAGCCGGACGTCGGCGCGGCGGGCGGCCGGCGAACTGGAGGCCGAGGTGCTCGCCGCGCTGTGGGCCGCCGACGGGGCAGTCACGGCGGCTCAAGTCCGGCAGGCTGTCGCTGGTGGACTGGCCTACAACACCGTGCAGACCATCCTGGTCCGGCTGTATGAGAAGGGGCTGATCGGCCGGGTGGCCGACGGCCGTCGCCACGAGTACTTCCCGGTGAAGGGCGCCGAGGAACTCGCTGCCGAGCAGATGCAGGCGCTGCTCAGCCGAGGCCAGGATCGTCAGGCCGTGCTGCAGCGGTTCGCCACCTCGCTGTCGGTCGAGGATGCGCAGGCGCTGCGGGCGATGCTGAGGCGCCGCCCATGACGTTCAGCGTGTATGTGCCAGCAGCGTTGTCGCTGCTGCTGGCCGCAATAAGCCGGATCGTCGTGGCCCGGACCGCTCCGACCCGGGCGGCCGCGTTCGTGGTTGCCGCGATGCTGTGCGCGTCGGCAGCGACCTGGGGTCTGATCCTGTTGGCCGCAACGCTGCTAGGCAATACCTCGCTGGTCACCGAGGAAGCCAACGAGCGTGGGGTGCAGCTGCAGGATCCGGTGCCGGCGCTGATCGGCGTCACCGCCGTAGTCCTGCTGATCCTTGGCACAGTCCGGGTGGTGCGGGTGCTGCGGGCGCGCCGGGCCACGATCCGTGAGCTGCGGGCGGTATGCAGGTCATGCGGACACGGTGAGCTGGCCGTGGTGGCCCTGGACGCGCCGCATGCCTTTGCGGTGCCAGGCCGTCCCGGCCGAATCCTGATCACTCGGGGTCTGCTGTCGGCGTTGGATGGCGACGAGCGACGCGTCGTGCTGGCTCACGAGCGCGCACATCTGCAGAGCCGGCATCACTGGCTGCGGGCCGCAACCGAGGTCTGCGCCGCCGTCAACCCGGTACTGATCCCGGTGCGGGAGGCCGTCGCTTTCCTCGTCGAGCGCTGTGCCGATGAACACGCCGCGAGGGTGACGGGCAGCCGGGCGCTGGTCGCTCGGGCGCTGACCAAGGCAGCATTGGCGGGCGGCGCCACCGTGACCACGAAGGGGGCCCCCGGTATAACACCCGTCTGGCCAGTCGCGCTGGCCTTCGCCGGATGCGGGGTGTCGGCTCGGGTCGCCGCCTTGCACTCCGATCCGCCCCGGCCCGAACCACTGGTACCCGGCGGCGTCTTGGCGCTGGGCGTGGCCACCACGGTGGCAGCGGTCCAGGCCACCATCGCTTTTTTCCAGCTCATCTACTGGTTGTGGCCGACCTGACCGACGAGCCCGAGCCACCCCCAGAATTCACCCTGTGTGACCTCCAGGGGATCGTCACGCCGGGCAACTTCCGCTAGTCTCTTACACGCTGTAGGAGATAGCCCTGACTCGGCCAAGCGGCGCCTGGGATAGGTGGGGGACCAATGGGTGGACAGGTAGTAGGCCCGGCCGCACGGGTGCTGGTCATCTCGGCCAGTGTCGGCGCGGGCCATGACGGTGCCTCCGACGAGCTGATCAGCCGGCTTGCCACGTTGGGCATTGCGGCGGACCGCCGGGATTACCTGGATGCGCTGCCGAGGGTGTTCCAGTACATGCTCCGCGATGGCTACCGCCTCAGCGTCGGGTATGCGCCCGCGTTCTTCGACTGGATGTTCGCCCACCTGGAGCACACCGGCTGGGTCCAGCGGATCGCCCTGGGGCTGTGCCGGATGGCGCAGCGTTACGTACTGCGCTGGGTCGGTGACCATGACGTCGTGGTCTCCACCTACATGTTGGCCAGCCAGACGTTGGGCCAGCTCAAGGAGGCCGGGTTGCTGGACGCGACCCTGGTGACGTTCCTGACCGACCCTGCAGTGCACCGGCTGTGGGTGCACCCGGCCGTCGATCACCACGTGACGGTGACCGAGGCCACCGCCCGGATGGGGCACCTCGTCTACCGCACGCCCATGCAGGCCGTTGGCGGGCTGGTGTCACCCCGGTTCGCGTATCAGCCCGATCCCGCCCATCGCCACCGGTTGCGCGCCGAGCTAGGGCTGTCCCCGGATGGTCCCGTGGTGTTGCTGGCGACCGGGTCGCTCGGGATGGGCGACGTGCGACATGTGGTCCGGGAGATCAGTTCTTCCGGGGTTGCCGAGGTGGTAGTGCTCTGCGGGCGCAACAAGGGGCTGCGCAAGCAGTTGTCGGCCCAGCCCGGCGTGGTCGCCCTGGGCTGGCGCGACGACGTCCCGGATCTGATGGCAGCCGCCGATGTGCTGGTGCACAATGCGGGCGGCCTGTCCTTGACCGAGGCCTTGACCGCCGGGCTGCCCGCGGTGACCTACCGCCCGATCCCAGGGCACGGGACAGCCAACGCCCAGGTGCTCGCCGAGGCCGGGCTGGCGCCTTGGCCAAGGGACGAGCCCGGGTTGGTCGCCGCGATCCGCCAGCGGGCCGTCCGCCGGGGCGACCCCGCCCACGTGGTGCGCAGCCCGGACACCGCATCGGTCGTGCTGGCGTTGCTGGCCGAACGCACCCGGCACGCTGTTCCAGACCACGATTCACGACCGGCCGCGGGTTCCTAGCCTCCAGCTGCATAACCTCCAGCGCCGGGGCTACCCCGCCCGGCCTAGACGATGACCAGGTGGTCGCGGAGCGGACCGACCGTACAGCCCAGCCGATCGGCCAGCTCGGCCAGCCGGGGTAGCGCCTGGACAGTGGCCTGCCAACTACCGACCGCCCGGGCGGCGCAGTCCGAATCGTGTAGCAGCACCGTGCCACCCGGCCGAAGTTGACGTCCGACGATGCCAGCCACCTGGGCCGGGCTGCGGGCTTCCCAGTCGCGGCCCCACGCCGTCCAGAGCACCGGTTGAAGCTGGGCCCGTCGGGCGGCGGCCAGCGACCCCAGCGTGAGCACTCCGTACGGTGGCCGAAACCAGGTCGGCCGCATCCCCGTCGCCGCCGTGACCACCGCCGCAGCACGCGCCACGTCCCGGCGTACGTCGCCGGGCCCGCGTGCCAGGTGGTTGTGGTGGCTGAACCCGTGTACCGCAGCCTCATGCCCGGCGGCCACTACCCGCGCCGCCACCTCCGGATAACGCCGCACCTGCACGCCGAGCATGAAGAACGTCGCGGTCCAACCCAGCCGATCCAGTGCGTCGAGCACTGCAGGGGTGCCGTAGGGGTCGGGACCGTCGTCGAAGGTCAACGCCACACTCCCTGGTTTGGTCTGGCCGGCCAGGCCAGGCCAGACCGCGGCGCGCAACACTCGGGCTCGGAGCAACGCCGGACCTGCCCAACCAGCAACCGCCACCGCCACGGCGGTCGCCGCCACCTCCCGAGCCGTCGTCGGCCTGATCATCACAAAGGAGTCTGCCATCCATCGATCAGTTCACCTACACCCTGTAGGCTCGGCTACGTTGTGACACTCGCCATCCTGCTGTCGTTGCTGGCCGCGGTGTGCTTCGGCACGGCGTCGGTGCTGCAGCACCATGGCGCGAACCGGGTACGCCGACGATTCGTGTTGCACCCCGGGCTGATAGCTGACGTGGCGCGCCAACCGTTGTGGCTGCTGGGGATCGTGGCCGAGGTCGCTGCCGTGACGCTGCACATGGTGGCGGTCAACGTCGGGGCACTGTCGGTCGTACAGCCCCTGCTGACGCTCGGCCTGGTGGTCGCCCTGCCACTACAAGCCGTGCTCGGGCGCCCGGTGACTCGCCGCGCGCTGCTGGCCGCAGCCCTGACCGTCGCCGGCTTGGCCGTCTTCCTGGCTGTCCAACCGACCGTGGACTCGCGATACCCGCAGAGCTTCACCGAGTGGTTACCGGGGTTGCTGCTGGCCGCGACGGTGGCCGTCGCCGCGCTGGGCGTCGCGCTGGCCCGGCGGGACCAGGCCCGGTCGCTGGGCTTTGGCGCCGCCGCCGGGGCGATGTTTGCGCTGTCTGCCGCACTGGTCAAGACCTGGGGTGACATCCTCCACAGCGGTGGACTACTTGCCCTGGCCACGAGCTGGGAGCTGTGGACCGCGCTGGGCTGCGGGCTGCTCGGTGCGCTGCTGAGCCTGGCGGCCTTCCAGGCCGGTCCGCTCGGTGGCCCACTGGCGGCGATGATGGTGATCGACCCCGTGATCGGCGTCAGCCTCGGCGCCATCGTCTTCGGCGAGCCTTTCTCCACCGGGCTACTGGCGGTGATCCAAGCTGCCGGACTGGCGCTGACCCTGGCTGGCGTATGGCTGCTGGCCACCGGCGAGCAACGTTCCGGTAAACCACCTGGGTTCCCGCCACGTGATCCACCCAATGAGGGAATACTACGAGCAGCCCGCTACTGACGGGGCTATCAGGCCACAGTTCTCCTGGACCGGCACGGGGCCGGCCCGAGCGCACTTGCTGGCACGGATGGTGACTAGGCTGGCTGCTGGTTAGGGGCGGTGGGTGGTGGTGGGGACATACGGGGTGGGCACAACGGCGACGTCGCTCCGTCCGGGACACCGGTGGGGTTGGTGGACACGTGCTGCCGTGCAGGCCGGGCTGGCGACAGCGGGGCTGTCGCGGTGGCTGGGCCTCGGTGCTGGGTCGATCATCGGTGGGCGGGTGACACTGGCACTGGACCCCCAGGCGCTGCGGCGCTTGGCCACTGGGCGGCGAGTGGTGCTGGTGTCAGGGACCAACGGCAAAACCACGACCAGCCATCTGGTGGCGGCAGCAGTGCGCACCGTGGGCCAGGTGGCGCACAACGCTGGCGGCTCGAACATGTCCGATGGAGCGGTGGCAGCGCTCGCCGACGCCCCGGACGCCGAGTACGCGGTGATCGAGGTCGATGAGCTGCACCTGGCCGCGGTAGCCGAAGCGGTCGACCCGGCGGTAGTGATCCTGCTCAATCTGACCCGCGACCAACTGGACCGCGCGACCGAGGTGGGGGCGATCGCGGCCGCCGTTGGGCGCACGCTGGCTCGGCACCCGCGCACGGTGGTGGTGGCCAATGCAGATGATCCGATGGTGGTGTCGGCGGCGGGGAGGGCCGCACGAACCTTGTGGGTGGCCGCGGGCGCCAGCTGGCTGGGTGATGCGACCACCTGTCCCCGTTGCGGCCGCACACTCGCGTGCACCGAGCCCGGGTGGCAGTGTGCATGTGGGCTGGCCCACCCCACCCCGGACTGGTGGATCGAGGACGGCAAGGCGTGTACCGCTGGCGCCGTGCTACCGCTGGAGATCCGGTTACCCGGGCAGATCAATCTTGGCAACGCCGCGATGGCGCTGGCCGCCGCCCGCGCAATTGGTGTCCCGGCCGATCAGGCCGCATCGGCACTGCGCGGGGTTGAGGTCGTGGCTGGCCGGTACGCCGTGATGCACCGGGGATCGCAGGACCTGCGTATGTTGCTGGCAAAGAACCCGGCTGGCTGGGCCGGGATGTTGTCCATGTTGAACGAGCCGCGGCCGCTACTGGTGATCATCAACGCTCGGGAAGCCGACGGGCGAGACACCTCGTGGTTGTGGGACGTCCCGTTTGAGCAACTCACCTCCCGTCCAGTGGTGGCCAGCGGAGAGCGCGCCGCCGACCTGGGTGTGCGGCTCAGTTATGCGGGGCTGGAGCACCGCACCGTGTCTGACCCGCTGGCCGCCCTCGCGGCACTGCCGGCGGGGGAAGTGGACGTAGTGGCCAACTACACCGCCTTTCATGTCTTTCGTCGCCGGCTGAGCCGGGAACGGGAAGCAGCCAGGTGAGCGGGGAGTCGACGGTCACGATAGGCCTGCTCCTGCCCGACGTCCTGGGCACCTACTCCGATTCCGGAAACGCCACGGTATTGGCTCAACGGCTGCGCTGGCGCGGCATAGCGGCCGAGATTCGCACCATCACAGCTCGCGACGTCCCAACGACCAGTTGCGCAGTGTACTTGCTGGGTGGCGGGGAGGACACCGCTCAACAATTCGCCGCGGATTGGCTACGTCGTCATGACCAGCTAGGTCGGGCACTGGAAACCAGCGCGGTGACGCTGGCCGTGTGCGCCGGGCTACAAATCCTGGGACATTCGCTGACCGACTCCAGTGGCCACCACTACCCGGGGCTGGGTTTGCTGGATATCGCGACCGCGCCTGGGCGCCAGCGCGCCGTCGGCGAAGTGATCACCACCTGTGCCGTGCCCGGTGTCGGCACCCTGACCGGCTTCGAGAACCACCGCGGCGTCACCACTCTGGGCCCGGGCACATCCCCACTGGGACGAGTCGTCGCCGGCAACGGCAACGGCACCAGCAACGGCACCAGACACCGTACCGAAGGGGTACTCACCGACCGCATCGTCGGCACTTACCTGCATGGCCCCGTGCTGGCCCGCAACCCTGCCCTAGCCGACCACATCCTGTCCAAGATCACCGGCCAGCCCCTGCCCCCCCTGGACCTACCCGACCAAACCGCACTGCGCCGTACCTACCTCCAGGGCCGCACCTATCCGCGCAGTCACACGTAACCTTTTCCCGCGCTTACCATCAGCAAGGCACAATGGACGCGTGAAACTGCTCCTGATGGCCGACACGCACGTCCCGCAGCGCGCCCGGGACCTACCCGAACAACTGTGGCGGGCCGTAGATGAAGCCGATGTCGTGGTGCACGCCGGAGACTGGGTGTGCGTCGAGCTACTGGATGCGTTGTTGGCTCGGGCCGACCGGCTGATTGGGGTAGTCGGTAACAATGACGGGCCGTCCTTGTCCGCCGGATTGCCGGAGGTCGCGACGGCTCAGCTAGAAGGCGTGCGGCTGGCGGTCGTACATGACACTGGATCGGCGCACGGCCGGGAAGCGCGGTGCGCCGCCCGTTTTCCCGACACCGACGTCTTGGTCTTCGGACACAGCCACATCCCGTGGGACACCGTAACTCCTACCGGCCTGCGGCTGCTGAACCCGGGCTCCCCCACCGATCGCCGCCGCCAGCCGACCTGCAGTTGGATGACCGCCGAGATCGAAGGCGGACAACTCGACCGGGTACGGTTGCACCAGCCGCCGATGAGCGGGTGAACCAAGGGCAGTTGCCGCGGCAGGTGGGCGCCCGTGTTCAGGATGGACGACGGATCACCGTGACGGTGCCATCACCCCTGGCTGTGATGTAGGCGGTGCTGTCTGGGCCAACTGCCACATCGTCCGGGGAGAAGCCGACAAACTTGGTATCGATTACCGTTCCTTTTTCGGTGTCGATCACGCTCATGGTGTCTTCGCCTACGTTGACCACGAAGGCTCGATGGCTGCTACCGTCCACCGCCAACCCGCGCGGGTTGATACCGACGCGAATAATGCTACTCGGCTCAAGAATGGGGTTGAGCAGGTCCGCGCCGAGCTGAATCGGTAGGTCGATCACGCTTACAGTGTGGTCGCCGAAGTTGGTCACGTAGGCATGCCGGCCGTCAGGGTCGATCGCCACCTTCTGCGGGGCGCGGCCGGCCAGTATCGTGGCGACCACCTTCCGGTTATGGATGTCGATCACACTGACATTGTTGCTACCACTGTTGGCCACATACGCGAACTCGCCTCGGGGGTCGATCGCAACGCCATCGGGTTTGGCACCGACGGGCAAGCCACCGGTCACTTCGAGCGTCTTGCTGTCGATCACACTTACGGTGTTGGCGTAATAATTGGTGACGATGGCGTAATGGTCGCGGGGGAAGACTGCGACGCTCGCCGGGTTCGTGCCGACGGGGACGTTGCGGATCAACTTCCCGCTGGCGGTGTCGATGACACTCACCGAGCTCTCGGCGAAGTTGGTCACGAAGGCATGGCGGCTGTCGGGATCGACCGCCACCCCGCGGGGACCGGCGCCGACAGCAATGGAGCCACTCACCTTCTTGGTGGCGGTGTCGATCACGTGCACCGCGTTGTCGGCGTAGCTGGCCACATAGACGTGCTTGCCGTCGGGGTCAGCTGCCACCCCTTGTGGATCACCTCCGATGGTCACGGTGGGGTTCGGGTTGGACTGGGCAGCGGCAGGGCTAAGACCCGTGGCCACGGTGGCCGCCGTGGCCACCGCTAGCACTGGTACCAGCATCCCCGCCCACCGTCGAGCGCCGCCCCCAGCCCGGACCCGAACCCGGCTGACCGGTCTGCTCTTCCGATGCTTTGCTGCCGATCGGATCGTCATGCCGCCCTCCACTTGATCGCCGATGTCACGGCTACGCCACAGGGAGTAACGACCGTCTTCCGCTCGCGGTTCGCATGAGCCGACAGCTGAGGGCTCACGTGAGGCCAGGCACAGCAAGACGTGGTTTATCCTCCGATGCACCACCGGGCTCGCTGATGCGGAAGGCAGAATTACCGGTACACGGTGCTGCGGAGAAGACAGAAGGCGCGCTCGTCGCGTTCTGGGGTCGCCGGGTCGGATCCGGCGGTGCACCCGACGGTGACCAGGTCGAGCACCTCCCACCCGGTGCGCGCCAAGATCCGGCGCAGCCCGGCCACCGAGAAGATCCAGTAGTTGGTGCTGTCGAGGTTGGCCTCGTCGGGATCGAGCAGGTAGGCCACCGGGACGTCAGCCAGCCTGGTCCGATGATCCGGGGTGAGCGCCGCGACCCGGGTGGACAGCAGGCACAGCCCGCTTGCCCTGGCCAGCTGCTCCAGCACGAAGAAGGGGTTCTTGAGGTGGTAGAGAATCCCAAGCAGGAAGATCGCCGCGTAATCCTGCCGCGGCAACGAGAACTGAGCGTCCAGATCGGTGTCGTGCACCCGCGCCGACGACCCCAGAGCGTCGGCCAGCCGGCGCGCACCGCGTAGCTCGTTGAAATTCGTCGGGCCGTGGTCGATCAGGTCGACGGCGCAGCCGAGCTCCTGTTCGAGGAAGAAGCCGAAGTCCCCGTCAGCGGCCCCGATATCGGCCACCGCGCCCCCAGCGATCTTGGCGAACACCCCGCGGTGCTGTTCGGACAGCAGCCTGTCCAGGTGCAGTAGGTTGGCCATCGTGTCGTAGGGATACCACGGGAATGCCTGGTCGATAGCCGCCTTGCGGTCCAGCAGGTCGAGACGAAACGCCAGGCCACGCGTTATGACGTCGGCGAAATCCATCCCGCACCCTTCGCTCGCTGGGAAGCGGTATCAGAGGCTAGACCACCCGCGGGCGTCAACCGTCAACCGTCAACCGTCGAGCGCATAGCCGGCGCCGCGCACCGTGCGGATCCGGTCGGCGCCCAGCTTGCGGCGCAGGTAACCGACGTAGACCTCCACGACGTTGGAGGACCTCGGCTGATCCCAGAC